>DATCLN010000209.1:0-4245 GCA_036563895.1 Paenibacillaceae bacterium | reverse complement strand
GAACGTGTACAGCGCCACCCAGGCGCCGATGCTTCCCCAGCCCAGCACCTGCACGAACAGCCACGTCACCGGCACGAAATACGCGAAGTTGAGCAGCAGCGACACCTTCATCAGGAACGACGTGTCGCCGATGCCGCGCAGTCCCCCGGCGTAGAAATTGAACAATCCGTCGAAAATCTGCAGATACGCGGAAATGGAAATCAGGTACGCGGCCAGCTCGTATACCGTCGGGTCGTCGGTATAAATCCGCGCGATCGGCTCGGCCCAGATCAGCTCCGCCGTGCCCAGGAGCAGAAGGAACAGCGTGCCCAGGATGGCCGTGTCCGTCCCCGCGCGGCGGGCCGCCCTTCCGTCGCCCCGGCCGACGGCCTGGCCGACCAGGATGGTGGCCGTTGTGCCGAAGGCAAACGCCGGCATGAACCCGATGGACATGACGTTCAGCGCCACCTCGTTGGCGGCCAGCGCCCGGTCGCCCAGCCGGGCCACGAACATGGTAAAAATGTACATGGACACGCTCATGGAAAATTCCATCAGGCCGAGCTTGCCGCTTTCCCTGGCCATCAGGCCGGCTTCCCGCCAGGACAGGCGCAGGATCCGGCGGGTACCGAACTGCCCGTGCATAAGCCCCCAGAACACGAAGGCGCAGATGGCAAACTGCAGCGCCTCCCCTACCAGAAACGCATATCCCGCCCCGATCAGGCCGAGCGCCGGCAAGCCCCAGTGCCCGTACGTCCACGCGTAGCAAAGGGCGAGCATCGCCGCGTTGGACACGACCGACACGATCATGGACACCCTCGTGTTGCCCACGCCGCGGAAAAATCCATGGAACACGAAGCTCAGGGTGCCGAAGGCCATGGCGTAAAAACGAAGCTGCAAAAACTTCGTTCCGTCCGCCACCAGATCCGCCGATCCGCCCGTCAGCCGCAGCACCGCTTCGCTGCCGGCCCATCCGGCCGCCGCCACCAGGATGGCGACGGCGGAGGCCGTAAGCAGCGCGATCTGCGTCCGCTGCAGCCCCTTGTCCATGTCGCCGGCTCCATAGTTTTGCGCCACCAGGTAGTTGACGGTATGCCCGATGCCCGAAAACAGGGCGAACACGTTGTACATGATGATATTGACGACGCCCATGATCGCGATGGCGAGATAGCCGAGGTCGCCGATCATGATGAGCACGATGGTCCAGGTGAGGGTCTGCGTCGCAAAGGCAAAAAGGGAAGGCAGGCCGAGGGACAGGATCTGTTTCCATGTCTCCAGCATGCGCCGCAAAGAGGCTGATATGAATGGAATGGACGCCATAACCAGCTTCCTTTGATTCCGATGATCCTCCTATTCTCCAATGAAACCGCGCCGGTGTCAACGGCAGCGAATCCGGCCGGTTCGGCGATCCGCAAAGTTTTCGGACATAAGGTCCGAATGGCGACCGAAAATCGGGCCGTTTTCCATTTTTTCGGACATCCGTCCGAAAAAAAGCCGCCTCGGACGCTTCATCCTCACGCCCCGGTGACAATCGCCACGCCGGAGCTGGTGCCGATGCGCGTCGCCCCGGCCGCGGCCAGCAGGCGCACCGCCTCGGCGGTCCGCACGCCGCCGGACGCCTTGACGCCCATCTCCGGCCCGACGGTTCGCCGCATCAGGGCCACATCCTCCACCGTCGCCCCGCCCGGTCCGAATCCGGTGGACGTCTTGACGAAATCCGCTCCCGCCGCCTTGCAGATCCTGCAGGCTTCGATTTTTTCCGCTTCCGTCAGCAGCCCCGTCTCCAGAATCACCTTCACCAGCGCCCGGCCGCGGCACGCGTCGACGACCGCTTCGATGTCCTTCCGCACCGTGTCCAGGTCGCCGCCCTTGAGCGCGCCGATGTTCATCACCATGTCGATCTCGGAAGCGCCGGAAGCGATGGCGTCCCGCGCCTCCGCCACCTTGGCGAAGGTGCTCGTCGCCCCGAGCGGAAAGCCGACCACGGTGGCCACCGCCACCCCCGAACCGTCCAGTTCCCGGAACGCCAGGGGCACCCAGCAGGGATTGACGCACACGGCGAAAAATCCGTATTCCTTCGCCTCGCGGCACAGCCTGACGATGTCCGCCCCGGTGCTTTCCGGTTTCAGCAGGGTATGGTCGATCATCCGCGCGATGTCCCGCCCGGAAAGAAAAACGCCGTTTGTCCGGTCCACGCAACTTTCCCCCATTTGCGAAAAAAGTGCCCGATCCGCATCCGTGCCACGCCGCAGCCGCACGTTCACCGCTTCAGCCTGAATCCGTGCGGCAGAAGCTCACCCACCGTCGTCTCCAGCCGTTCCCCCGCCAGGTTGGCCAGCAGCACCGGCATGTCCTCCGGGCAAAGCTCGAACATCACCTGCCGGCACGCGCCGCAAGGGGATACGGGCCCTTCCGTGTCGGCCACGACGGCGAGCGCCCTGAACTCCCTGACTCCTTCCGACACCGCCTTGAAAAGCGCCGTCCGCTCCGCGCAGTTGCATAGGCCGTAAGAGGCGTTTTCGATGTTGCAACCGGCATAAACGGTGCCGTCCCCGGCCAGGAGCGCCGCCCCGACCGGAAAGCGCGAATAGGGAGCATACGCCCGCTTCCTCGCTTCCCGCGCCGCTTCGAGCAGAGCCTCCCACATCGGCGTCACCTTCCTTTTCCATCCGCACTGAAAAAAGCTTATCAGATTCCGGACACACGGAAAAGCTAACGCGCCTCCACAGGCGGCGAAGACGCAAGCCCCGCTTCTTCAATTGCCGGCCGCTTTATGGTAAATTGGCTCACAGGAGCTTGCGAATTCTCCGGCTACGGAGGAAAAAAGGGGCACAAGCCATGCGCATGGTCGACCTGATTGCGAAAAAACGCGACGGCGCGGAACTTTCGAAGGAAGAAATCGAGTTTATTGTGGAAGGATACACCCGGGGCGACATCCCCGATTACCAGATGTCCGCGTGGGCGATGGCCGTCTTTTTCCGGGGCATGACGCCGGCGGAGACGGCGCACCTGACGATGGCGATGGCCCGCTCGGGCGACCTCGCGGACCTGTCCCGCATCCGCGGGGTGAAGGTAGACAAGCACAGCACCGGCGGCGTTGGCGACAAGACCACCCTGGTGGTGGCGCCGCTGGTCGCCGCCGCGGGGGTTCCCGTGGCCAAGATGTCGGGCAGGGGCCTCGGCCATACGGGCGGCACCATCGACAAGCTGGAGTCGATCCCCGGCCTTACCACCGAACTCTCCCCCGACGAATTCGTCGACCAGGTGAACCGCATCGGCATCGCCGTCGTCGGGCAGACGGGGAACCTCACCCCCGCGGACAAGAAGCTGTACAGCCTCCGCGACGTGACCGCCACCGTCAATTCCGTCCCGCTCATCGCCAGCTCCGTCATGAGCAAAAAAATCGCCGCCGGCGCCGACGCCATCGTGCTGGACGTCAAAGCCGGCTCCGGGGCGTTCATGAAAAACGTGGGGGAAGCCTGGAAGCTGGCCTCCACGATGGTGGACATCGGCCGTTCCCTCGGCCGGCGCACCGTGGCGGTCATCAGCAACATGGACCAACCCCTCGGCCTTGCCGTGGGCAACGCGCTGGAGGTCCGGGAAGCCGTTGACGCGCTGCGCGGGGAAGGACCGGAAGACCTGACCCGTCTTGCCCTGACCCTGGGCGCCCACATGGTGGTGCTGGGCGGCAAGGCGGACAGTTTCAAGGAAGCGTATGAAAAGCTGGAAAAAATTCTGCAAAGCGGCGAGGCGCTGGAGAAATTCCGGCAGTTCGTCGCGGCCCAGGGCGGAAACCCGGACGTGGCGGACCGGCCGGCGGACCTTCTGCCGAAGGCGCCGTACCGCATCACGGTTCCCTCTCCCGCGGACGGGTTTGTCCACGCCATCCAGGCGGAAGAGATCGGCCTGGCCGCCATGACGCTGGGTGCCGGCCGCGCCACGAAGGAATCGTCCATCGATCCGGCGGTGGGCGTCGTGCTGGCGAAAAAAGTCGGCGACCCCGTCCGGCGCGGGGAGATCCTCGCGATTCTTCACGCGGGCCGGGAAGACGTCACACACATCCGGCAAAGGGTCGAGCGCGCCTTCGACATCCGGCCCGAGCGCCGAAAGAAGCCCCGGCTGATCCACGGCGTCGTCGAATGACGAATTCCGGCGGCGCCCCGGCCCGCGCCGGACCGCCAAGCCGATTATCGGACCATCCAAAGAGGTATGGCCAAAAGGGAGTTTGACGGCATGAACTTTGAACGCATCACCGTCATCGTGCTGGAC
>DATCLN010000208.1:0-5876 GCA_036563895.1 Paenibacillaceae bacterium | reverse complement strand
GCCCGTGCGTTTGCCTCCGGCTTCCTTCAGATCCCGCCTCGCGGCAGGCACCCTTGCCTTTGGCTAATGGTAGGCGCTCGCCAGCCCCCATTCCGGACTTTCACCGTAGAGATGACGCCCATGCTGGGCGTACCAAAAAAGTCCTTTTCCCCACCGGGAAAAAGGACTTTTCGCGTTTTCAGCGTTTGCGGTTCAGTTCTCCAGCGCGCCGGACGCGGCCGCCCGGCCAACTTCGGAAACGCCCTCCGTATCCCCGCGCCGGGCCCGGATCGCATAGGTGCAGCGCATGCCGCCTTCCGCCAGGCATTCCGTGCGCTCCACTTCCGCTTCCAGCAGCGATTCGAACAGGCTCAGCTCGCAGCGGCACGCCTGCCGGTACCGCCCGGCGACCGCCGCGATGGGACAGTTGTACTCGTGGAGCAGAAACCGGTCTCCGTCTTCCTCCCATTCGGCCATGTAGCCGGATGAAGTCTGGATGGCGGCAAGCTCGGCCACCTTCTCCCGCAGCGGCTTGCCCCGCAGACGGTCCTTGAGGCGGGCCTCCAGCTTGTCGCGCCGGCCGGCAAACAGCCGCTCCACCGTCTCCGTTCCGGCCAGATCCTCCAGCTCCCCCAACAAGTCGAGGGTCAGCTGGGCATAGTTGCGGGGAAACATTTCCTCCGCCCGCTCCGTCAGCGCGTACCGGTAAGCTGGACGCCCCACCGCGCGGCGGGTGACCGTGACGCTGACGAGGCCGTCCCGTTCCAGCGTCTGCAAATGCCGCCGGACCGCCATTTCGGTGATCCCGAGCGCCACGGACAGATCCTGGACGCTGCTGTCTCCCCTCGTTTTCAGCAGATGCATCAGTTGCCGGCGGGTCGAACCTGAACCGGAGGTCAACATGTTCCCTCACCCCGTCCCGCCTGCGCAGGCCGCCGTCCGTCCCGCCGCAGACCTTTCTGGCGTTTGTCTGAACTTATTGTACAAAAAAAATTCGACACGCGGAATCCTTTTGCGACTTCCCTCGTCACGGCTTCCGAAAAGGCCCCAGTTCCCGTTCGAGATAGGCGTTCACCTCGCGGGCGAACCGTTCCAGGCCGTCGGCCAGCCATGCGGTAAGCGGATGAAGCTGGTGCCTCGGCCACTCCGTGTACGAACGGACAAGCTGCGCACGAACCTCCACCAGCTCGCGGAAGCCCGCCGCCAGATCGCCTCCGATGACGCCTTCTTCCGCGATGATGTCGACGATGTCCCCGTAACTGGCCGCGTCGCGCATGAAGAAACCGTCGATGAGATCGCTGCCCACGTCGGTGACGATTTCCGCCGCCAGATGGAGCGCCCTTTCCTGCGCCAGCCCTTCCAGCGTCGTTCCGGACCAGCGCTCCGCCAGTTCGCGCAGCGCTCCGGCCAGTTCCGGCACCGCGTCCAGGCGGCGCCGGATCGCTTCCCGGTTGACCTGGTACACCATGGTGATCCCGCCCGTCATCCGCGTTTTTTACGGTTTTTGCGCTTGAGCCAGACGACCATCACAACGGAGCCGACCAGCACAATGAGGACAACCAGCATCGCTTCGTAAACGGAGGAGTCCACTTCGACCTGCTTCCTTTCCTTCAGGTTTCGGCGTCCGCCAGGCGGCGTCCGCATGGATCAAGGGGTCGCTGCGCATAATACGGAAAAAATTCGCGGGGAGGCGAAACCATGCGCTTGCGCGCCACCTGGGCCGCCGTGCTGATCGGAGCCGCCCTTTGCCTGTTCAACGCCACCGGCCGCGATCCGCACAACTTCTTTTTCTTCATGTTCAGCATACCCGTCTGGTTTGCGGCGATGTTCACCGACATTCACAAGGTCAGCGTGGAATGGATGTACGTGCTGACGATTCTTTCCTATGCCGTTCTGGGATTTCTGATCGACCTCGGTGTTGCCCGGCTTCGGTATCCCCCGCGGCAATGAACGCCGAAGTCCTCGGCCAGCGAAAAAGGAGCCATCCGGCTCCTTCCCCCACGCTTGAGCGATCCGTTCGGACGCTTCCGCTCTTCCCCTATATTATCGGAAATGCCCGCCGGTTCTCAACCGTCCTGGCCGCCGGCGGGCCGTTTTTTCGGCTCGTTTGACAATTGTGTGAACGTTCCGGAATCTTCCGCCCGCAGGCGGTCCGGCCGGAGATATTCCAGCACGATGTCCTCCCCTTGGGCGCGGATGAACGCCGCCAGCAGCGAAATCCGGTGATGGTATCCGCGGCAGACGAACCACGCGGTAAGGCCGCCGCGGTCCCGCTGCTGCCCGTAGATCCGGATGCCGGCCTTGCGGAACAGATGGCGAAGCTCGGCCATGTCGCGCAGAATCCGGTCCTGGATCGCGAGCAGCAGCGTCCGGTACGCGCGGCGCATCTTCACCCGCGACGCGTCCAGGGCGCGCAGATCGTGATCCGTCACGCGCAAAAGAATGTCCAGCAACAGGTAGCGTTTGACGCCTTCGAACTCTTCCTCCGTCAGGCGCATCGGCGTCCGCGCCGGCGCCGTCCGCTCCCGCCGGGGCGCCCCGTCAGCCATGGCGGCGCCACCCCCGCCGCGCCGGCTCGAACGCGAGGATCCGTTCGGTTTCGAAGGTCCGGGGGGCGCGCCGCAGAAAGCAATAGGCGCGAATCTTGCCTCCGGCCGCACCGTCCACCCGGACGAGCCGGTCGCTGACGGTGCCCGCGCGGTCGAGGTAAATGATCCGTACGACGCCGCCGATCCGCCGCAGCAGCGGGAAAGCCGGAGCCGAAGCCGGAGATGCCGGTGTCGAAGGCGGTGACACCGGGCACGCGGACGCCGGCGACGTCGGGCGTACGGACGACGGTTCAGAAAGCCGCGGTGCCGGACGCGCGGACGGCGGGAGCGGGGATGAAGCCGGCGACCTCATCGTCATGCGCCTCCTTCGTGCATGAAGCGGGAACCGAAATGCGAACGTGTGTTCTTATTATAGACCAAAAAAGGCGCCGTGACAACTCCGTGCGACATTTCGGACATACTATATGTCCAAAAAAATCCTGGTGCACGCGCAAACTTCAGGCGGTCTTCTTCCGCCGCCGGCTGGAGATGTCGAGGTACACGGCCAGAATCAGGATCGCGCCCTTGACGATGTACTGCCAGAACGACTCCATGTTCATGATGCTCATGCCGTTGTCGAGGCTGACCATGATCAGCGCGCCCAGGATGGCGCCGGTGACCGTGCCGGTGCCGCCCATGAGGCTGGTGCCGCCGATGACGCAGGCGGCGATGGCGTCCAGCTCGTACATCGTGCCGGCGCTCATCGTGGCCGCGTTCACGCGGGCCGTCAGCACGATCCCGGCGATGGCCGCCAGCGTGTTGCACAGCACGAACACCATCAAGATCCGCCGCTTGATGGGAATCCCGGACAGCCGGGCCGCCTCCGGATTGCCGCCGATGGCGTAAATCTGCCGCCCGAACACCGTGCTGCGGGCGATGAAGGTGAACAGCAGCGCCAGCACGATCACGATGATGAACGGAATGGGAATGCCCTTGTAGCTGTTCAGCACCCAGATGGCCCCGAAGATGAACGCGCCGATCAGTGCGATGCGCAATACACTCGCGCCCAGCGGCTCCACCCGGAAGCCGTAGCGCTTGCGCCGCGACCGGTTCCACAGCACGATGGAGGCCGTGCCGATGAGACCGGCCACGCCCAGGATCCATCCAACGAAATCGGGCAGGTAGTCTTGTCCGATGGCTTTCAGCGAAGGGGACAGCGGCGCCACCGTCACGCTTTTCGTCGTGCCCAGCAGGATGCCGCGGAACATCAGCATGCCACCCAGTGTGACGATGAATGCCGGCACAGCCAGATAGGCCACAATCCAGCCCTGCAACAGCCCGATAAGCGAGCCCAGGGCGATCGTCACCAGCACCACCGAAACGGGATCCCAGTCATACCAGACATTCAGGATGGCGGCGATCCCCCCCGTCAGCCCGACCAGCGAACCGACCGACAGGTCGATCTGGCCCGCCACGATGACCAGCACCATGCCGATGGCCAAAATGGACGTCACCGACATTTGCAGAAACAGATTTGACAGATTCGTGGGCGTCAGGAACCGCTCATGCATCAGGGAAAAAAACGTCCAGATCAGCACCACGGCGCCGATCATTGAGTATGCGCGGGCGTCAAACCGGAACCACCGGGCCGGACTTCCAAGTTCCGTCTGCGCCGGCGCCGTCCGCGACTCGGTGTTCATGCTTCCATCCCTCCCGTTGCCGCCTTCATGATCCGTTCCTGGGTGGCTTCCGAAGCCGGAAACTCCGCCGTCTTCCGCCCTTCGGCCAGCACCATGATCCTGTGGCACATGCCGATCAGCTCCGGCATTTCGGAAGATACGATCACGACGGCCACTCCATCACGGACCAGTTGATTGATGATATTGTAGATTTCGAACTTCGCCCCGACGTCGATGCCCCGCGTCGGCTCGTCGAGAAACAGGATTTTCGGCCGGGTCGTCAGCCATTTGCCGATGACCACTTTCTGCTGGTTGCCCCCGCTGAGTGTCCCCACAATGGTCTCCGGCGAATTCGCCTTGATCCGGAGCGTATTCATGGCCTGCAGGCCGCTCGCGGTTTCGCGGTTGTGGTCGATGACGCCCCGCCACGAAAAGTCCGGGAGACTGGCCAAGGACACGTTGCTTTTTACGTTCATGCCCAGAACCAGCCCGTATTTCTTGCGGTCCTCGGATACCAGCCCCATCCCTGCCCGGATGGCGTCGCCGACGCTGCGGATTTTGACCGGTTTGCCTTCGATCTCCACCTCGCCCCGGCTCTCTCCGGGATACGCGCCGAACAGGCTCATCACCAGCTCCGTCCGGCCGGCGCCCATGAGCCCCCCGATGCCGAAAATTTCGCCCTTGCGGACTTCGAAGGATACGTCGCGGATCACCGCCTTGCCCGGCTGATCCGGGCTCATGACGGTGTAATTCCGCACCCGCAGTATGACCTCGCCGGGCGTCGCCTCGATCCGCGGGAACCGCTCCCTGAGCTCGCGGCCGACCATCAGGGAGATCACCTTCCCTTCGTCGACCTCCGAGACGGGGTAGGTGCCCACCGACTGGCCGTCCCTCAGAACCGTGATCGTGTCGGCGATGGCCAGCACTTCGTTCAGCTTGTGGGAGATGTAGATACACGTGACGCCCCGCTGTTTCAATTCCCGCAAAATGCCAAGCAGGATGCCGACTTCCTGCTCCGTCAGGGCGGCCGTCGGCTCGTCCAGGATGAGAATTTTCGCATTCTTGGCGAGCGCCTTGGCGATCTCCACCAGCTGCTGCTTGCCGATGCCGAGATTGCCCGTAAGTTCCCGGGGATCGACGTTCAGCCCGACTTCCCTCAGCCAGCGCTCGCTTTCCTTGTGCATTTTTTCCTTGTTGACCACGCCGAACCGCGAGGGTTCATGGCCGAGAAACAGGTTTTCCGCCACGGACAGGTTGCGCGCGAGCGCCAGCTCCTGGTAAATGATGGCGATTCCCGCCGCTTCCGCGTCCCGGATACCGTGAAAGTGCCTTTCCACGCCGTCGATCAAAATCTGCCCCTTGTAGGTGCCCACGGGATAAACGCCGCTCAGCACCTTCATGAGCGTCGACTTGCCGGCCCCGTTTTCCCCGCACAGCGCGTGGATCTCGCCCTTCCGGACGGTGAAATTGACATTGTCCAGCGCAACGACGCCTGGGAACACCTTCGTGATGTTGCGCATTTCGAGCGCGACGGTCATCGCGGTTCACCTCGCACATGCAATCGAGTAGGAGGGGGCGGCTAGCCCCCGTCCTCTCACACCACCTGGCATGCGGGTCCGCACCAGGCGGTTCCGAAGAGTTAACGAATCGCCCAGTACCGTTCAAGCAGGCTGACCAGCCCTTGCGCCTG
>DATCLN010000207.1:0-24044 GCA_036563895.1 Paenibacillaceae bacterium | reverse complement strand
ATGGATGTTTTCGTGTTCGGCCAACAGCTCGGCAAAGTGGGTGGCATTGCTTCCGAAGTAGCGCTCCTGATACAAGAGCTGCACGCGTTGTTTAAGCGAATCGGCCAAGGTATGAGCGGGCTTACGGCCCCGATTCCCATGTGCGATCGCTTGTGCACCTCCGTGACGATATTTGGCCTTGAGCCGATACGCTTGACGGACACTGATGCCCAGGTTGCGTGCAACATCCTGTTCCGTGAGATGGCCATCGATCCATTTTTCAAGAACCATAGCGCGTTTCAGTTCGTTCTTTGTCAAGGTGATCTACTCCTTGCTCATACTGACATTTTCTCGGATCAGTTACACCCTGACAATATCACAGAACAACAACACGGCCCCAAAAAACCTTGCCCGAACCGCCGCCATTTGAAACAATAGGGGAAAGGACGCAAACGCCACCGGGGGAAAGGTTCATGGACGCGTTCCGTTCCATCGCCGAGGAAAAAATCAAAGAGGCCATCGAACGCGGCGAATTCGACCGTCTGCCAGGCTTCGGCAAGCCGCTGCCGCCCGACGACGCGGAAGGCGTGCCGGAAGAGCTGCGGCTGGCGTTCAAGGTGCTGAAGAACGCCGGCCTTTTGCCGGAGGAAATGCAGCTGCGCAAGGAAATGCTGACCCTGGAGGATCTGCTCCGCTGCGCCAAGGACGAAGGGGAGCGCAAACGGCTGCAGACCGAACTGACGCTGAGACGCCTTCGTTACCGAACCCTCATGGAACAGCGGGGCTGGAAGGATTTGTCCGTTTTTTCGGCCTACGAGGCGAAGCTGGAGGAACGGCTGGCGGGAAACGAAGGGGACGGACGCAGACCCGACGGCCCCTGAAACGATTGATTCTTCCAGGTTTTTCAGGTTGAGCCAAGCGCAGGAGTTCCCCTATAATCGTGAACCGAAGAAGGGGGACGGGCAACGATGAAGAGGAAAAGCGTTTTCTTCACCTTCCTCATCGCCATCCTGACGCTTGGCATAACCCTTCCGGGTCCGGCCGCGGCGGATGCCGCCCAGGCGCCGGTCCTGAAACTGGGCAGCGCGAACGGCGACGTGTGGGACGTGCAGTACCGCCTGAAAGTGCTGGGACTTTACACGGAAGCCCTGGACGGCGTCTACGGGCCGAAAACGGCGGAAGCGGTGCGCAAGTTCCAGATCCGCTACGGACTGGCCAGCGACGGGATCGTGGGCCCGTCCACGTGGCGCGCCCTGCGCAAATATACGGTCAACCTGCATGAAATGGAGCTTCTGGCCCGGGTCGTGTACAGCGAGGCCCGCGGCGAACCCTACGAAGGCCAGGTGGCGGTAGCCGCCGTCGTGATGAACCGGCTGCAGTCGGACCAGTTCCCGGACACCCTCCGCGGCGTCGTCTTCCAGCCCGGCGCCTTCACGGCGGTGGACGACGGCCAGATCTGGCTGACGCCGAACGCCACGGCCTACAAGGCGGCAAAAGAAGCGGTGCGCGGGTGGGACCCGAGCCGCGGCGCGCTGTTTTACTACAATCCGAAAACCGCCGTCAACAAATGGATCCGTTCCCGCCCGATCCTCGTGAAGATCGGCAACCACGTGTTCACCGCATGACCGGGCCGGGCAGCAGCTCGTCCAACCTGGCAAAGGTGTACCCCCGCCGGCGGGCTTCGTCGATGATCTTCCCCATCGCCTCGGCGTTGTCCCGCGACACGGCGTGCAGCAAAATGATGGCGCCGGGGTGCAGCTGTTCCGTCACTTGGCGGAAGGCGTAGTCCGCGCCCCGCTGCCGGTTCGTTTCCCAGTCCTTGTAAGCCACCGACCAGAACACGTTCACATACCCCAGCTTCCGGCTGACGGCCAGCGTCCGCTCGCTGAACACGCCCCGCGGCGGCCTGAGGAACACCATCCGCCGCTGTCCGGTCAGCCGGGCCACCTCCTTCTCCACCCGCTCCAGCTCGTCGCGGATTCGCTCTTCGCCGAGCGTCGTCAGATCGGGATGGGACCACGAATGGTTGCCGATCAGATGCCCCTCCTCCGTCATCCGGCGAAGCAGCTCCGGCTGCGTCCGGACGTAATGCCCCGTGACGAAAAACACCGCCGGAACCCCGCGATCCTTCAGCACGTCCAGAATCTTTGCCGTATATCCGTTTTCGTAGCCGTTGTCGAAGGTCAGATACAGCGTCTTTTGGGACGGATCTCCCATGAAGATGGCGCCGTAGCGGTCCAAAAGGGGCGCGAATCCCTCTCCGTCGATGGACGCCGGCAGGCCGCCGCGGCTTTTCTTGAATCCGAAGTGGTAGACGCGTTCCCCCTGGACGGGAGCGCTTTTTTCGTCCCATCCGGCCGGGGCCGCCGCGGCGAAAGAAGCGAGGGAGACGGCCAGCAGCGCGTGCAGCAGCACGGCGGGTTTCATGAAAAAGGCACCTCCATGCGGGTTTGGTCTTGATTTGCGAATCAGAAGTAATATACCCTGAAAGCGACGGATTTTTGCGGACAAATCCGGGACCCCTGTAATCTGGATCACAGTCCGCCGCCGTTCTGCCGATATAAAAAAATAATAGGACTACCATCATGGGACCATCGAAAGGAATGGAATCCGGATGAAGCGAAGCATCGTCCTGAAAATCACCCTGGGGCTGTTGGTCGTCTCGACCACCACCTACGGAACCAGCGCCCTGTTCATTTTCGGTCTTGGCAGATTGCTGCCGAACGTGCCCCAGGCGGTCATCATCATCGTGACGCTGCTGCTCGGGATTTTCTGGACCACGTTTCTCGGCTACCTCGCTTCCCTGTACATCGTCCGCCCCTTGCGGGAGCTCACCCGGGTGACGGATGAAGCCGCTTCCGGCAACCTCCAGGTGGAAGTAAAGGTGCCGAAAACCGGGGACGAGTTGCAGGTGCTGGCGCAGTCCGTGCGGACCATGGTGGGCAACCTGCAGTCCATGATCGGCGAAATCGCCTCCAGCGTCTCCACGACCCACACGTATACCAGCTCCCTCAGCGACGCGGTCTCCCAGGCGTCGTCCCAGCTGGAGCGGATCACCGAAAACATCATGGAAATCGCCAAAGGCGCCGCCGACCAGTCCCGGTTCATCTCGTCCACGCTGGACCAGTTCGGCAACCTGGTCCAGGAAACGAAGGAAGTGGAGATCCAGGCCGGCCAGACGCGGCAGCTGTCCGGCGAAATGACCGAAACCGTGGACCGCAGCATGGAAAGCGTCTATACGCTGTTACATAACCTGAACGAGATCGGCGAACTGCACCGCGGCGTCCTGGAACAGGTGGAGCTGCTTTCGCAAAAGGCGGAAGAAATCGGCCGCATCACGCAGCTGGTCGTGGAAATCTCCGCGCAGACCCACCTGCTGGCCCTGAACGCGGCCATCGAGGCGGCCCGTTCCGGCGAAGAAGGCCGGGGCTTCGCCGTCGTGGCCGACGAAGTGCGCAAGCTGGCCGACCAGAGCGAACAGGCGACCAAGGAAATCCGGCAGGCCATCGTGGAGGTCCAGAAAAACATCCAGGCGGTGGTGGAAGGCAACCGCAAACAGGCCGAGATCGTGGAGGAGGAACTGGAACAGGGGCAAAAGGTGCGGCAGGCGCTGGAGGAACTGCGCGCTTCCGTGATGGAAGTGGGCGGCGCGGTGGAGCGGATCTCGGGCGTGGTGATCGAGAAGCTCCGCAGCCTCGACCACATCTACGACCTCGCCCGCCAGATCGGCAGCATCGCCGAAGCCACCAGCGGCCGGACGGAAGAAATCTCGGCGGCCATCCAGCAGCAGCTGTCGTACATGGAAGAAATTTCGGCGGCGTTCGCCACCCTGGAGTCCCAGGCCAGCCACCTGCAGGGGCAAACCCGGCGGTTCCTCGTGTGAACCTTTGGCACACGCTCAGAAGCGGAAGCCGGCTGCCGCGCGTCCTGCGGCAGCCGGCTTTTTTGCGGCCGTCAGCTCTTGGGCTGATATACGTCGTGGTCCACGTAGCGCTCGCCGTTCAGCTCGCTGATGACGTTGATCGCCACCCTGGCTCCGTCGCCGGCGGTGATGATCGTGTGCACGCTGACCCCCGCGCAGGTTCCGGCCGCCCAGATGCCGTCGATGTTCGTCCGACCATCGGCGTCCACGTCCAGGACGGTCTTGATGCGCGGTTCCGTGCCGGGCTTCGTCCGGATCCCGATCTTTTCCGCCAGTTCCACGGAAATGCCCGTCGCCAGGATGACCCTCTTCGCCTCGTAAGCACCGCCCTTTTCCGTTCGGATCACGAACCTGTCGCCTTCCCTGGCCACGTCCGTGACATGGTCGTCCACCACTTCGGCGCCGAACTTCCGGGCCTGCTGCTTGCCCAGTTCCACCATGTCTGGACCCGCGATTTCCATCACGCCGTAGTGGTTTTCAATCCACGCCCGCTTGGTCAACCCTTTGTCGTTGTCGATGACCAGCGTTTTTTTGCCCGCCTTGGCGGCGAACAGCGCCGCGCTGGCCCCGGCCGGGCCCGCGCCGACAATGGCGATGTCGTACATGGGTTTCCCTCCAGTCGGAACTTCGGCCGCGCGGCGGCGCGGCCTATATTTTTTACATTAACTAATAATATCCACCCTGGACGCGCCCGCGCAACCGCCGGACGGACGGCCAGGCCGCGGCGGGAGCCCGCGAAGGGACGGCTGCCCGCGTTGTTTTCGCTTTCCCGGGAGATCATGGTAAAATAGGGCTGTTTCCGAATTCCGAATTTTCATCCGCTGGAGGAAACCCGATGACGGATTTTGCGACCAAACTGGAAAAATACGCCGCGCTGGCCGTCGAAGTCGGCGTCAACATCCAGCCCGGCCAGACGCTGGTGATCACCGCCTCCCTGGACACGGCGCCCTTCGTGCGCCAGGCTGTCCGCAAAGCCTACGCCGCCGGCGCGCGGTACGTGCACGTGGAATGGACCGACGACGAAGTGACGCGGATCCGATACGACATGGCCCCGGCCGATTCGTTCCGGGAGTACCCGATGTGGCGCGCCAAAGGCTGGGAAGAGATGGCGGCGAACGGTGCGGCTTTCCTGTCCCTCACATCGTCGGACCCGGATCTGCTGCGCGGCGTCGACCCGCAGCGGATCGCCGACGCCCGGAAGGCGGCGGGTCTCGCGCTGCAAAACTACCGCAATTACATCATGGCCGACAAGGTCAGCTGGTCGGTGATCGCCGCGCCGTCTCCGGGTTGGGCGAAGAAAGTGTTTCCCGATCTGGACGGGGAAAAAGCGGTGGAAGCCCTGTGGGAGGCCATTTTCGCCGCCACGCGCGTGCTCGAGGACGATCCCGTGCGGGCCTGGCGGGAGCACCTTCGCCAGCTGGAAGAGCGGACGGCCATCCTCAACGACCGCAGGTACCGCCTGCTCCGCTTCCGCGGTCCCGGCACCGACCTTACCGTGGAACTGCCGCCCGAACATCTGTGGGTGAGCGGCGGCAGCGTCAACGAGAAAGGCGTCCCCTTCGTCGCCAACATGCCGACGGAGGAAGTGTTCACGGCGCCGCTCAGGGATGGGGTGAGCGGCACCGTCCGCGCCACGAAGCCCCTCAGCTACGGCGGAACGCTCATCCGCAACTTCTCGTTCACTTTCCGGGAAGGCAAAATCATCGACGTGCAGGCGGAGCAGGGGCTGGAGACACTGAAGAAGCTCATTGACACGGACGAGGGCTCGGCGTACCTCGGCGAGGTGGCCCTTGTGCCCCACGGTTCCCCGATTTCCCGCACCAATCTGGTGTTCTACAACACGCTGTTCGACGAGAACGCCTCCTGCCATCTGGCGATCGGCGACGGCTACGCGTTCTGCATGGAAGGCGGCAAGGAAAAAAGCAAGGACGAGCTCCTGAAGGCGGGCCTCAACAAAAGCATCGTCCATGTCGATTTCATGATCGGTTCCGCGGAAACGGACATCGACGGGGTGCGCCCGGACGGAACCGTGGACGCGCTGTTCCGCGGCGGGGAATGGGCGTTCTGAGCGCCGGATAGCGGGTTGCGGAGTGTGCGTTCCCGGTTTCGGGTTCCGGATTCTGAGGCCATCATGGCGGGATAGCGGGGCGGAACATGAAAAAGGATGTAAAACTCGGCATCCTGGACCATACCCACGTCTGTGAAGGCAGAACCGTCGCGGACACCCTGGCCGAAGCGGTGGAACTGGCGCGGGAAGCCGAGCGGCTGGGTTACGCGCGCTACTGGGTTTCCGAGCACCACGGCATGGCGTCCCTCGCGTCGTCCAGCCCGGAGATTCTCACCGCCCACGTGGCCGCCGCCACCTCCCGCATCCGCGTCGGCGCCGGCGGCGTGATGCTGCCGCACTACAACGCCTACAAGGTGGCGGAAAATTTCCGGTTGCTCGAGGCGCTGCATCCGAACCGGATCGACCTCGGCCTGGGACGGGCGCCGGGCGGCCTGCCCCTTGCCCCCCGCGCGCTGCGGGAAGGCAAGTTCCGCGACGCCGACCCGTATCCGCGGCAGGTGGACGATCTGATCGGCTACCTGCACGAGTCGCTGCCGGAGGGCCACCGCTACGCCGGGTTGCTCGCCAGCCCTTCCATTCCGACCGCGCCGGAGATCTGGCTGCTCGGCTCCGGCGACGAAAGCGCCCGGCTCGCCGGTGAGAAAGGCCTTGCCTTCTCCTTCGCGCAATTTTTCGGCACGCCGGTGGGACCGGCAGCGACCCGGCTGTACCGGGAGTCGTTCCGTCCCTCGGCGATGAACCGGGAGCCCCGGACGATGGTTGCAGTGCTCGCCGTGTGCGCGGATACGGAAGAGGAAGCCCGGCGCCTCGCCGCCAGCCACGAACTGTTCTTTTTGCGGGTGGAACACGGGTTTCCGCTGCCTTGGCTGCCCTCGGTGGAGACGGCCGAGAGCTACCCCTACACGGCGTTCGAGCTGGAACTGCTCGCCGCCCGCCGCGCGAATCACGTAGTCGGAAATCCCGCGCAGGTGCGTGAAGGGCTTGAACGAATCATCCACGAATACGGCGCCGACGAGCTCATGATCACCTGCCCGATCCACGACTTCGGCAAGCGGCTCCGCTCCATCCGGCTGATCCGGGAAGCGCTGGAATGACGTCGCGGCGGCCGCAAGGGTGCGCGTGATTGCTACGGCCCCGCCAAGCGGCGGTTGTCCGGGTCGGACAGGCTTACAAAAAAACCATGGGAGAGGCGGGAAAACGAAGGATGAAACCGAAGGTCTATGTGGCGCGGAAAGTTCCGCCGGAGGTCAAGGCGTACCTGACGGAACATTGCGACTGCGAATTCTGGGAAAGCCGCGAGCAGCCTGGACGCGAGCGCTTCTTTGCCGCCATGGCCGACGCAGAGGGGCTGCTCACCACCGGCACCCCCGTCAACGATGAACTGCTCGACCATGCACCCCGCCTGCGGATCGTCAGCAACATCTCCGTCGGATACGACAATTTCGACGTGGAAGCCATGAAACGGCGGGGGGTGATGGGCACGCATACGCCGGGCGTGCTCGACGACACGGTGGCCGACCTGGCCATGGCCCTCATCCTGGCGGCGGCGCGGCGGGTGGCGGAACTGGACCGGCTGGTCCGCAAGGGCGGCTGGGTCAAGGGGATGAACGAGGAACTGTTCGGCGTCGACGTCCACCACGCCACCCTCGGCATCATCGGCATGGGGCGCATCGGCGAGGCGGTCGCCAAGCGGGCCCGGCTGGGCTTCGACATGGAGGTGCTGTACCACAACCGCTCGCGGAAACCCGAGGCGGAAGCCCGATACGGCGCCGTTTATGTGTCCCTCGACGAACTGCTCGCCCGGTCGGATTTCGTGGTGGTCCTGACGCCGCTTACCCCGGAAACGAAAAAAATGATCGGCCGCGAGCAGCTTGCCCGCATGAAGCCGACCGCCATTCTCGTCAACGTCTCCCGCGGCGCCGTCGTCGACGAGGCGGCCCTCGTCGAAGCGCTGCGCAGCGGCACGATCCGCGGCGCCGCGCTGGACGTGTTCGAGCGGGAGCCGGTGGACCCGGACAACCCGCTGCTGGCCATGGACAACGTCGTGCTCCTTCCGCACATCGGATCGGCCACCGCCAGGACGCGAGCCGCCATGGCCATGCTGGCCGCGCGCAACCTCGTCGCGGGACTCAGGGGCGAGACGCCTCCGAATCTGGTGCCGGAACTGAAGGACCTGGCGCCGGGGCGTCCGGTTTGAACCGGAGCCTCCGGCGCTTTTTTCAATCGCCCGCCGTCAGATGCCAAGCAGCCTGCGGATATGCGGTTCCATCGTTTCCGGCGTCGTGGCGGGGGCGAACCTCCGGACCACCCGTCCATCCCGATCCACCAGGAACTTGGTGAAATTCCACTTGATCGAACGCGTCCCCAGAAAACCGCGGGCTTCGCGTTTCAGATGCCTGAAAAGCGGATGGGCGTCGGGACCGTTGACGTTGATGACGGCAAACAGCGGAAACGTCACCCCGTGGTCCCGCCGGCACGCCTGTTCGATGCGGTCCCGTTCCCTGAATTCCTGGCGCATGAACTGCCGGCAGGGAAATCCCAGCACCGCAAACCCGTGGTCGCGATATCTCTGATACAAGGATTCAAGCCCACCGAACTGTCTCGCAAACCCGCATCCGGTCGCCGTGTTGACGATGAGCAGCACCTGCCCTTTCCACGGCTCGAGGGTTCCCGTGTTCCCCTGAATGTCCGTCACCTCGAACGTGTACAGCGACATCCCCCGTTCCCTCCCCTGCCGTTTTTCCTACCTCCTTATCTATACCAACGCCCCGCGATTCTCAACCGGTTCGATGATAGAATAGAATCGCAAGCAAAAACGGCCGCCGCGTGTTCCGGCATGGTCAGGGGGGGTGGATGGGATGCAAGCTCGTGCTTCTTCAGCGTTTGAGTCCCTATCGCGTGCCACCCCGCGGCCCTCCGGAAAAGAGCCGGGAAGCCGCCGCTTGCGGCTGGCCGCCGCGCTGCTGGCGGCGCTGCTCGCCGGACTTTTCGGCCTGCCCGCCCCTGCCGACACCGCCCGGGCGGCGGTTTTCCCGGACGTGGAGGGACACTGGGCGGAAGAAACGGTGGACTGGGCGGTGGCGGAGGGGATCGTCACCGGATATCCGGACGGCTCGTTCCGGCCCAATGCGCCGGTGTCGGAGCCGGAGTTCCTGGCGATGCTGATCCGGGCGTTTCCCGAAGCGGGAACCCCTGACCCGTCCGGCAATGGGCCCTGGTACGCGGGATATTACGACATCGCGGCCGGCCACGGATGGATGGTCTCCGGCATTCTCGTCGCCGAGTGGTACAACCGGGGACACGTGGCCCAGCTCATCGCGTCCACCCAAGGGCAGCAGCTGTCCGTCACGGATGCGGTGCAGTACCTACTCGACCGGGGCCTGTCTCGGGGCAAGACGGCTCCGACGGTGGAGGGCTATCGGCCGGACGACTCGCTGACCCGGGCGGAAGCGGCGCAGTTCATCCGCAATCTCAAAGACTCCGGCCTGCGCCTGGGAGACCCGCAAACCGGCGGAACCTCCGCCGTTTCCGAAACGCCGCGATCGGCGGAAGTGCTGGTCAGGGGGATCGCCATCGGCGACACGGAAGAGTCCGTGCGGGTTAAGCTTGGCCCGCCGGCCCGGGTGGACCACAGCCAGTACGGCTTTTCATGGCTGGTGTACAACAGCGATCCGGCCAACTACACCCTGGTCGGCGTCCAATCCGGGCGCGTCGTGGGGCTGTACACGTCGGGCGGCGACTGGATCGTCCGGGACGGAACCGTGCGGCCCGGCATGACCCGGTCCCAGGTGGAGCGCGAGCTTGGGCAGCCGGAAACCTACATTTTGAAAGGAAACACGAGATTCCAAATCCACAGGGACGACCTTGAGATCAGCGGCCTTTACCGGCTGGAAGGCGCGTTCGTGAAATTTTACTACGACAATTTCCAGTCCGAAATCATCGCCGGAATCAAAATCGTGGAGAGCGAAACGGAACTGGCGCTGCGGAGCTTCCACGGCCCGCCGGGCGACCGGCTGCGGGAAAGCTTCGAGCGGCAATCCTTCGAGCTGGCCAACGCGACGCGGGCGCAGCGGGGACTCGATTTGTTCGTCTGGAACGACCGGGTGGCCGCGGTGGCCCGCAAACACAGCGAGGACATGGCGGCCAGGGGATATTTTGACCACGTCAACCCGGACGGCGACTCGCCCGGAGACCGGCTGGAAGCGGCGGGTCTGGACTGGCGGGGGTACGGGGAAAACATCGCCGCCGGCCATTCCGACGCCATCGACGCGCACCACGCCTGGATGAACTCGGAGGGGCACCGGAGCAATCTCCTGTCGGGCCTGCGGGAACTGGGCGTCGGCGTGGCATTCGGCGGAGATTACAACGTCTACTACACGCAAAACTTCTACACGCCGCGGAATCGTTGAGATTTTCGACCCTGACGCTTGAGCCCGCAACCTTTCGGAATGTAACGTCCGGTCTTCAACACTTCGAACCGCAACGTTTCGGACTGTAACGCCTCGGACCGCAACGCCCTCGGATCTCCCGGGACGCACGTCTTTGGGCGGATCGGCATAGGATGGGGATGAACACCCAGACGACAGGAGTGTCATCAGCGATGCCGATTGTTCCGGGAACCCATGTGCTGTACACGATCCAATCCGGCGACACCTTGTACGAGATCGCCAACCGGACGGGCGCATCCCTGCCCGACCTGATCCGCCAGAACGCGCTGTATCCCCCCATCACGGAACCCGATCTCATCTACCCCGGCTGGGCCGTCCTGATCCGCCTGCCGGGCATGACGGAGCACAGCGGCGTGCTTCACCAGGCGGCGCCGGGCGACACGATCTACCGCATCGCCGACCGATATTCCGTCGGGACCGACATGCTGGCCGCACTGAACCGCCTGGAGCAGCCGGACATCCTCAGCGTCGCCCAGCTCATCTACGTTCCCGCCTTCGTGTATGAAACGGAAGTGGGAGATACGCTGTATCGCATCTCCCGCCGCTACGGCGTCCCGCTCGCCGAAATCATCCGGGCGAACCGGGACCGGCCGGGGCTTTCCCCCGATCTCATCTATCCCGGATACCGGCTGATTATTCCCCTTCCTTCATCCACCAATATCGTGGTGTTCCAGCCGCTGCCCGGCTCGCGCATCGCGTCCGGACAGCCGCTGGTGGGCGCGGCCCGCGCCTTCGAGGCGAACGTGCTGTACCAGATCCGCGACGCCGCCGACCGCGTCGTCGTTCGCGAACGCCCGGTGACCGCTTCGGAAGGGGCGCCCGCCTTCGGACGGTTCGAGGACGTCATCCGGTTCGACCATCCGCCGTCCGCGCGGACGGGCACGCTGCTGGTGTACACGCGCAGCCCCCGCGACGGCAGCGTCCAGGACCTGGTGGAAGTGCCAGTCACATTCTGATTCTATGATGCTGGATCAGGCCGAAATGCCGCAGGAACCGGTGGATCACGGCGGCCGCTTCCGCCCGCGTGAGCAGGCCTCCGGGGTCCAGCCGTCCTGCCGCCCGGCCGCTCGTCAGCCCGGCGCCGACGATGGTTTCAACCCTTCGGGTCACCTCGACACGAAGGAATTGCCCTTTTCCCAGAAGCGCCACGGATATTCCTTCGCCTCCCCGGCGTTGTCGATCCCGATGCGGGGACCCGCCGCGATTTCCCCCGCCGGCCTGCCCTCCGCGATATACAGTGGCGCTTCGAACAGCGGCCTTCCGTAATCCCGGATGGTGATGCCCAGCGCCTTCGTCAGCTTGCCAGGCCCGCTCGTCAGGTCCCGCTCCTTTTTCACGGGTCCGCGCCGCCGGCGCATCAGCTCGATTCCCTCGCAGGGTTCCACCGAGCGGATCAGGATGGCTTCGGGATGGCCCGGTTTCCCGCTCACCACATTCATGAGGCAATGCGTGTGCATCACGTAGGTATAGGCGTAGCCCGGCGGACCGTACATGATCTCCGTCCGCGGCGTCCGGCGGTTTCCGTAGCTGTGCGCCGCGCGGTCGTGCGGGCCGATGTAGGCTTCCGTCTCCACGATCCACCCGGCGGCAATGCCCTCCTCCGTTTCTTTCACCAGCACCATGCCGATCAGCGCGCGCGCCAGCTCCAGCGTCGGCCGTTCAAAAAAAGAGGCGTCCACAGGCCGAAACGGCGGCATTCCGAAAATCCCTCCATCTCAAGGTAGAGAACACATTGCTTCTTCCGGGGCGGGGAACCGAGTGCGGGGCCGGGAGAGGACAGGTCAAAAAACTACGACCTGAATCCGTGAACTTCTATGAATCCTCCTTGACCGGACTATTTCCATGTTCATCACGAACCAACTGCTTCGCCCGCTGGCAGAAGGGCGCATCATGACTTGTACCACCGGTTTTGGCCATGTCGAACAGACCTGACGAACAAAGGTCTTTCGCCAGGCCATCCCATAACGGTTTCGTCTTCTTTCTCGCATCAGGCAAACGTCCGGTAGATTCGCTCCAGCACCGGTGACCAGGGACTGTGTTTTCCGAAGCTGAAGATCAGACTCCGCGCATGTCGAACCAGTCGCACCGCCATGTAGATGATGTTTTGAATCACCGTACGGATTCGCCGGCGCTTTACCTTTCCGCGAATCGGCGCATCGTCTTCCCTCAGGCTTTCCTGACCGATGATCCGCAATAGATTGTAGGCAAAGATGCCGGCATGAAGCACCAGCTGGTTCGTGGCAAACTTCCCGGCCGGCAACCGCTCCAGGTCCAGATCCGTCTTGATTTCGCTGTGAAACTGCTCGCTTGTTCCATGATCCCGGTACAGCTCGATGACCCGCCACGGTCCGCACCGGAGCGACGTCCAGTACACGTTCACTTCAATCTCCGGAACCAGAAACATTTGACCGTTTCGGTCCATCGTCCGTTCGATCACGTGGAAGACTTGCCGCAGCGGCCGGTCAAAGCCCTGTTCCGTAAACTCGATGAACCCGACATACTCCTTCTTGCCTTCCCGTTGCTGGCAACCAATGCCCGACGACTCGGCGATGCGCAGCCACAGTTCCTTCGGTTCCTTACGGAGGTTGGCCTTGATGATATAATCCACCTGTTCACGGTGACAGACGCGCAGGTTTTCGAGGCTGTCGTTTCCCGCGTCCATGCGGACCAGAAGCGGAAGATCCGTTACGCGCCGTGCATATGCAATGCTTTGGGCCAGAAAGGCAGCCGTTCCGTTCTGGACATGGGTGCTGCCTTCCCGCAGTTCGGCGTTGACGGCATAGCCCTCCTGGCCCAAGTAAGCAAAGATGGGCGCGTAACCGTCGAAACCTTTGTACGTGCGGCAGACACCTTCTTTTCGGGTACCGGAATTGTCAAAGGGCGAAACGTCGATGTCCAGCGGGACCAGGATGTCCGAACCGGCCGGAAGACCGGTCAGCGGTGCCTGGACCCGACGAATCAGGTCGGCCGATTCCTCCAGCAGAATCTCGTTCCATCCTGCCGCTTCGGCGGCCGCCCGATCCAAGCGTTGGCGAAGCGTCGGGCTGGAGGGCACCTTTTGCAGTTGCAGGCAGATTCGGAAGACATCGTCGTCGCGAAACGGCTCAATATGGTCAAAATCGCTCTTGCCTTGGCAGAGGAGCCCGATGTAACTTTTCATCACGTCGGCATGGGAATGCCAAGGATTTTCCGAGTCCGAAAGGCGTGTTCGGTTCAAGCGCCAAGCCAACCGGGTGTGGGCCAGCAAGGCACCCACGGTTGCCAGGCCGGCATGGGTGGAAAGGATCATCTCTTTGGAGCGAACGAACCGGATTTTCATAAGACACCCCGCAGGTGAAAGATTCATGATAAAACCATTCGCCTTCGGGGCCTGATTTGCCTGCTTTTTCTCGCATTTTCATCAATAATTGATGATCACGGATTCAGGTACGACAAAAATGCCTTTATTTTCCCATGAAAACGGCCTTCTCGGGAAAACAAAGGCATTTTGTGCATTTAAATGGAAAAATTTGTGCGATCTCCGAGAATCCGCCGAAAAATAAATGCACTTTTGTCGCAATTGGCCCCCATGAGCCATGAAAACGCAAAAATAAATGCATTTTTGTCGCTGTTGCGGGTTTGACCTTTTTTGATCTTTTATCCCCGCCGTCACGATTCTGCGCCCTGGCCGGTCAGCTTCTCGCCGATGGCCATGGCTTCCTTGTCGAACAGCACCAGATACACGTCCAGATCGCGTTCCCTGAGGAACTCCCGGATGGCGCCGACCGCCACCCGCACGGCCTCCTCCTTCGGATAGCCGTAGATGCCGCTGGAAATCAGCGGGAAGGCGACGGACCTGCAGCCGTTCTCCGCGGCGAGCCTCAGGCTGTTCAGATAGCACGACCGGAGCAGTTCCTCTTCGTCGTGCCGCCCGTCCTGATAGATCGGACCCGCGGTGTGAATCACATATTTCGCCGGCAGCCTGAACCCCGGCGTGATCACCGCCTCGCCCGTGCGGATGGGCGCCAGCCTGTCGCAGGCGGCCTGCATCTCCTCCGGCCCGGCCGCCCGGAAAATGGCGCCGCACACCCCGCCGCCCATCTTCAGCTGCGTGTTCGCCGCGTTCACGATGGCGTCCACCTGCATCTGCGTGATGTCCTGCTGGACCAGGGTGAGAGGCATTTCCATCCCTCCGCTGAAATCCGCCTGTCCATCCCAGCCCGACCAGCTGGCCGACGTCCTGATCATCGTGGATGATCAGGACCTTCCGTTTCGTGGTCGTGATTGCGGGAAATTTCCTTATCCCATCATTGGACCTGTATCCTGTATCATACATATAAGGATTGTATCATACAATCCGTTTTTCCGGCACGACGGCCTCGTGGACGGGCAGGGAGAAGGAGAACGTGCTGCCCTTGCCGGGCTGGCTTTTCGCCCGGATGCGCCCGCCGTGGGCCTGGACGATTTCCTTGCAGACGGCCAGGCCGAGCCGCCCTTCTTTTTGCCCCGGACCTTGCCCGTGGCGAAAAACCGGCTGAAGACCAAGGGAAGCACGGTTTTCCTGGATGCCGGCCCCCGAAAAACCCGTCCATCCGGATCCACGTCCACGAACAGTCAAGACCGCGACTGCACATCGTGCTTCCCTGGAATCCGGTCGCCATGGCGGACGGAGTCTGGATGACCTGGAGCCGGAGAAAATCGCCGGGGGGGGGGTGATTAATAGCTACGAGGCGCTGAACACCAACGTTTGTACAAGAGCCTGACCGGAAATGATGTAACGAATCCAGATTTCCTCGGGCTGGTTTCCGGAGGATCACAGCGCCCTCTCGGGATCGGCTATTGAAGCCAGGAGGTTAGCGAAGTGGAGAGAGAAAAACGAAAATTCATGGAACTCGCGATTCAGATTGCCCATGAAAATGTCATCCGCTCAAGAGGCGGCCCGTTCGGCGCGGTGGTGGTCAAAAACGGCGAAGTGATCGGAAGTGCGGGGAACGAAGTGACTTCCCTGAACGATCCGACCGCCCACGCGGAAATCCTGGCGATCCGCAGGGCCTGCCAGCGCCTGGGAAGCTTCCAGCTGACGGACTGCGAGATCTATACAAGCTGCGAACCGTGCCCGATGTGCATCGGCGCCATCTATTGGGCGAGGCCCAAAGCCGTTTACTACGCCTGCACCAGGGAAGATGCCGCCCGCGCAGGATTTGACGATCAATTCATCTATGAACAATTGGCCCTGCCCGTTGAGCAGCGGCGGATTCCCATGGCCAAGCTGGCCGTCGAAAACGGCGATGCGCCGTTTCAGGCCTGGATCCATTCAACCAATAAGATCAGGTACTGAATATTTTTCGTGGATCGCCTCGATTTCGCCCGGGATGGCATCATATTCGGCCGGGAAGGTAAAATTTAGATCCCCATCGGCAGCCCCACCGCCAGGACATGCAGCCATCGATCCTCTTTCACCTGAAAGAAAATTCCTCGTAATGAATGGCATGCGCCGGAACCCCGATCCTGCGGAAACCGTTTCTGAATGACGCCAGCATAGCTGACGGTCCGCACATATAGATGTGTTTGCCGGCTATATTTCCCGGCACCGTCCTTGCGATGTCTTCGACCGTCAGCCTGCCCCGCTCGGCGGAATAAATGACATACACGCGGAAATGGCGATGCCGTTGTGCCGCTTCACGGATCTCGGACAGAAACAGCGCTTCGTCTTTCGTTCTTACGGTGTAGAAAAAATCGATGCTGTGGGCGAGATCCTGCGGCATGTCGCGAATCCAGCTCAGGAACGGCGTCACGCCGATCCCGCCCGCGATCCAGATTTGTTCCTTTCCGCCCTTTCTGTAATCCATCATCCCATAGTCGCCTTCGACTATTGCGATAACGCCGGTTTTCAGATGATGGTACAGATATGCGTATAATCGCCTGAAGCGCGAATGGTCAGCCGCAGGTTGTTCTCCTTCAGAGAGCTGCTGATCGTAAACGGATGCGGCTCGGACAACACCCGATTCCCTTTGAACCGGACAAACGCGAATTGTCCGGCGGTAAATTTCAATGGCTTCTTGACCGGCTGCAAGACGATTTCGACTGCCGTCGGAGTGAGGCGATTGACCTCCCGAACCTGATAGACGGCCTTTCGCCTCAAGAATTTCGCGATGAATTCGGTATAGACGTAGGATGCGATGCCCGTGGCGATAGCCGCCATCAAAACCGCGAAAGGCACCACGGTGGTCCGGACGAGCGCATCCACCAGCAACATATGGGCGGTTCCCATGATGAAGAAAATCCCGATGAACCTGTGGGAGATCCGCCAACCTCGATAAGGAATTCGGATCAGCTTCCGGACGACCGGGAGCCGCGGAGCAAGGGACAGCAGGATCAGTGCCAGGAGTCCGCCAAACGCAATATATCCGGGCGCCCGCCCGGGCGGAATTTCCTCGGCAAGCGGCACGACGAGAAAATGAAGGGGAAGCGGCAATCCCGCGATGATGCCGATGTTCCGATGGGCCGCATAGACTTTGTCGAGCCCGCCGAACAGCGGTTCCAGGAAACGCAAGCGAGTCGAAAGCAACAAGGCGACCGCCATCAGCAACATCATCGTCGCGCCGATCATTTCGCCCAGGTATTGACGAAAAAAATCCGGCCGGGTCCCGTCGTCGGCCGGCGGAAATGCGACCCATAAACCAATGTTGCCGAGAACCAGAAAAGCGATCAGAGCTTTCCCCGGGTACTTCGCAGTGGACATCGGACCTTGCCTCACGAATCAGGCTTCGCTCGGGTAAAGTTTCTGCCAGGTTTCCACCGTGTATCTGATCAAATCCTTTAACGCATCGATATTGATATCATCCAGCTTATTGATATAGATGCAGGCCTTGCTCTTCGTGTGCTTGCCGAAGTTCTCCAGCAGCTTTTCCCGTTCCTCGCTCTCATAGGCCAAATACAGGCTGAACTTCCCCTTTCTCGGCGAAAAGCCGACCAAAGGCGCGTCTCCCTCGTGTCCCGAGGCGTACTTGTAGTGATATTTTCCGAAACCGATGATGCTGGAACCCCACATTTTCGCCTAGTAGCCGGTGGTCTCCTCGAAGATTTCCAGCAGCCGGTAGGCGTCCGCCTTCCTTTTCTCATTTTCCAAGCTTTCGATGAACTCAATGACGCTGTTGTCGTTTTCTTTCATCTTGTTTTCGTACATTGGCAAGTCCTCCCGGCATTTTTCGATTGCTTTCTTACATGAAACTCGTCGCAAGCAGCACCCATCCAACGATGAAGGAAAGGCCGCCAAGGGGCGTGACCGGACCGAGCCAGCGTATTTTTTTGACGCTCAGCACGTATAAACTTCCGGAGAACAGAACGATGCCCGCAAGAAGCAGCCAGCCGGCCGCTTGAATCATCCCGTCATCCGGTTCCTGACCGGCCACAATGCCGGCCGCAATCAACCCCAATGCATGGACGAGATGATATTGCACGCCGGTCTTGAAGGTGGTCATCTCTTTCGGTTGGAGCCTGTTCTTCAGCGCATGCGCGCCAAACGCGCCCATCGCCACTCCGATTGCCATCAGAATACTGCCAAGGGTCAGGAATGTTTGCATATTTTTGTTTGTCCCCCGTACTATTAGTTATTTCTCAGGAGGTTGTATTTCGTCAATAAATCGGATAAATAATCATCATGATTGTTCGCCACCGGAATATCTCCTTAACGGTTTGTCACAATCTCTTGGTTGCCCTGAAACGGAAAGTCCGATGAATATTGAGCTTTACTTCGATTTTGACTTTAATCTTCATTATAATCGAGAACGGCACAGACCCAACCACCCTATTTGTGGTACGGCTCCCCTCGCATGATCCGGAACGCCCGATACAGCTGCTCCAGCAACATGATCCGCATCAGCTGATGAGGATAGGTCAGGCGGCCGAAGGATAGTCGCCTGTTGGCGCGCTTCAACACGTCGGGAGAAAGGCCTAACGATCCTCCGATAACAAACGCCAACGATCCGCTGCCGTATGCTGATTGCTGTTCAAGGAAGGCGGCCAGCTGTTCGCTGGTCCACAGTTCGCCTTCGATATCCAGCGCCACGACGAAGGTGTCCGGCCCGAGGGCGGCGAGAATGCGCTCTCCCTCTCGCGCTTTTACCTGCTCCTCCTCCGCCGGGCTGAGCGACTCCGGCGCCTTCTCGTCGGGCACCTCCCGAATGTCGAGCCGCGCGTACGGCCGCAGCCGCTTCTCGTATTCCTTCGACGCTTCGATCCAGTATTTCTCTTTCAGCTTGCCGACCGCGACGATCCGGATGTTCATTGGGTTCCTCCCCTGTACCTGAGCCGCGCCAACGTCCCGCCTCCCCAAAGAAACAGCACCGCCGTGACGAACACCGCAACGATCGCGCTCGTGACGGCCGGGTCGTAATGGGAGCCGTCAACCGGGAATGACACGTATGTGACGTTAATCATGGCATGGAACAGGATGGCCGCCGCCAGCAGCGGGCAGACAGCCTGTCGGGCGCTGATTGGAAGATCGCCGGGAAACCATTCCGCGTTCAAACAGCCCGGCAGCCAAAACGGAATCGACAAGACCAGCAGCAAAAGAAAAAAGGCTGCCGCGGTCTTCGCGCCGGAACCGTTGGTAGCGATAAGCAGCCTCTCCCAACGTGTGCATGATCAACCTTGAGGCTCCGCAACTAGATTGTATCATTTCCAAATCGACATGTGGTCCGAAAAAGGAGCCTCCAAGCACCTCAATTCGGACTGGATGTCCGAAAAAAGTTCGCGGCAAGGTCTTCGGGCGATGATTTTGCGGAGAGGATGAGCACGCCGATCTCCCGGTTGCCCCTTGGCGATCGATTGCTGCAGGGACAAAATAAAACAAATCTCCCCGTGACAGGGGAGAATCCTCGTGCCCGCCTATTCGTTCTCGTCTTCCTTCTCAATCAGCTTCAGCTTCACCGTGCGCTTCTCGCCGTCGCGGTAGAAGGTCACGCGCAGGGTGTCGCCGATATTCTTGTGCTGGTACAGATATTTCCGCAGCTCCAGCGTGCTGCCGATGGGGGTGTCGTCCAGCTGCACGATGATGTCAGGGAACCTGAGGCCCGCCTCCTTGGCCGGGCCGTAGGTTTCCAGTACGACGACCCCTTCGGTGACGCCTTCGGGAATGACCGGACCGGCCGCCGTTTCCTCACGGCCCTCGTCCCCGTCTAAGCCCTCCTTCTCGCCGGTGTCGTCTTCGTCGTCCCGCAGGGCGTCTTCCAGGTACACGGACAGATTGACGGAAGCGACGCCCATGTAGGGCCGTTTCACCTTGCCGTACTGGATCAGCGACTCCATGACGGGCAAGGCGCTGTGCATCGGGATGGCGAAGCCGATCCCCTCGACGCCCATGTACGCCACTTTCATGCTGTTGATGCCGACCACTTCGCCGTTGAGGTTGGCCAGGGCGCCTCCGCTGTTGCCCTGGTTGATGGCGGCGTCGGTCTGGATGACTTCCTGCTCCCAGTCATACTCGCCGTCCTGGTCCAGCGAGACCGGAATGACCCGGTCCGTATACGAGACGATGCCCATCGACAGCGAGTCGCCGAAGCCCAGCGGGTTGCCCACCGCGATGACCGTTTCGCCGACGCGCAGCTTGCGCGAATCGCCGATTTCGGCCACGGCCGGGATGTTGCTGCCGTCCACTTCCAGCACCGCCAGGTCGCTGATCGTGTCCTTGCCGACGATGGAGGCCGCCAGTTCCTGTCCGTTGTTGAGCACCGCCCGGATCTCGGCGGCGTTCTGCACCACGTGCGCGTTGGTGACGATGAAAGCCTTGCCGCCTTTTTTCTCGAAAATGATGCCGGAACCCAGCATCGTGTTTTCCACGCGGAATCTTCTGCCGTCGGCGCGCTGGCCTTCCCGTTCCGAATGGTTGATGATGCTGACCACGACCGGACGCACCTTGGCGGCGGCCTGGATGATCCGTTCGGAAGGGTCCACGACCGGCGCGACGCCGGCCATAACCGGGACGTCTCCCCGATAGTCCGCGCCCCGGAACGCGCCGAAAAGGGTAAACAAAAGCGCCACCGCAAGGGAGCTGATCAAGGAAGAAACAAAGGCCACCCGCACGGTCTGATTGTCGAGGAGCGATCTCCGGGGGAAGCCGAAATTCCGGCCGCGGAAGCGCCATCCGGACCGGCGGGGAATTTTCGTGGAATAGAAATTGTCGCGAAACAGGCCCATGGCCCCATCATCCTTCCAGATCGGAAGCGCGTATTCAATTTCGGGTGGCACAAATCTCGGAAAAAGGCATACGGCGAGGTGATTTGACTAAAATAGTAATAGAATCGGAGAACGGAAGCAAGGGTGCGCGCGCCCGAAGACTGCCCGCAGGATTCCCTTCGCCGCGCGCGCCGCGGACGCTCCGAACGCCCGGAGAGGAAAGGAAGGAAGCGCAATGGAGAACGAGCGCGACAGCGTGCTGCTGGCGGTGTGCACGCTCATCGAACTCTTGGTTGCCAAGGGAGTAATCACCCCGGAAGAGATCCGCCGGACGGCCGCGGAGATGGAAGAAGCGCTGGCGCTTCGCCATTTGGGCGGCCCGCGTCGTCCCACGGCGTCGGACGGTCGGGGTATGTTTCGCACAGCATGAACTCCCCCGGCCGGAACGTGACCCCGTTTTCCTCCAGTATTCTATTCACCGTGAGCTTGGCCAAATCCATCAGATTGTGCTCCTGGCTTAGGTGGGCCAGATAAACCCTGCGCGTTGCTCCGGTAAGGAGCCTGAGCAACGCCTCGCCCGCCGCGTCGTTGGACAGGTGGCCCGTGTCGCCCAGGATGCGGCGCTTGACGTTCCACGGGTAGCGGCCCATTCTCAGCATTTCCACATCGTGATTGGCCTCCAGCACCAGCACATCCGCGTCCGCCAGGCGCCGGATGACCTTGTCGCTGACGTAGCCGAGGTCGGTGGCCATGGCGAGCTTCGTGCCCCCGGCGAAGAAGCAGTAGCCGACCGGCTCCGCTGCGTCGTGCGACACCGCGTAGGACTCCACCCGCAGATCGGCGATCTCCAGCACGCCGCCCGTCGGCAGCACCCTGCGCAGGGACGCGTCCAGGTCCGCCAGTTCTTTCCGCAGGGCGCTCAAGGTTTTCTCGTTGGCGTAGACCGGCACGTTGTACTTGCGGGCAAACGCCCCCAGCCCGCGAATGTGGTCGGTGTGTTCATGCGTGACCAAAACGGCGTCGATGTCGGCGCCCGAAAGGTTCCGTTCCGCCATGAGCGCTTCGATTTTCCGCAGGCTCAGCCCGGCGTCCACCAGCACGGTGGCCTCTTTGGCGGCCACGACGGCGGCGTTGCCGGTGGAACCGCTGGCCAGGATGGTAAACGTTAATGACATGTTCTCCTCCGGTTTCTCTCCCCATGATGGTTTCCGCTGTCCGTCGCCCCGCGGGGTTTTTCGGATCTTGCAATCGCCCGGTTCCCCCGCAAAAACCTCCGGACGGGAAACAGCCGCGCGCCCGCGCCCGCCGCTCAAGCCCGCCCGTCGGCGCCTGTCGTTCAAGCACGTCGTTCAAGACGCCGCTCAGGTTTGCCGATCACGCCTGCGGCTTACGGCTGCGGCGAATCGTCCGTCGCGGCGGCGGCCGCGCTTTTCTCCGCGCTCACCTCGCCGCTGATGGCGTGGATATAGTACACTTCGCCGTCGTCCAGCAAAACCCTCCACGTCGGCGCCGTCACCTGCGTCTCCGTGTCGTCGAAAATGTGCCCGTGGTAACCCAGGCGAATTTCCCGGATCACCGCGCCGAAAGGCAGGTACTTCTCGATCAGGTTCGCGACCGCCTGGGCCGCGGGCAAAACTTTGCGCGCGGGCATTCCCTCGGACGGCAGGATCACGATCCGGTCCTGGCGGTATGCCGTGATCTTCTGGTCCCGATGGTGCAGTTCCAGCTGCACCCCGAACATCGGCCAGCCGTTCGCCGTCCGGTGGAAGACGAACACGCCGTCCCGGCTGGCGGCCGGGTCGAGCTCGTAGGCGTCCAGCTCCGGGATGACACCCCCGAGTTCCCGCCGCAGATCCTTCTCCAGGAACACGATCCGGCTGTCGCGGGGCGGCTCGACGGGAATCGGCTCGCCCTCCTCCCGCCGAACGAGGAAGGAAAACGCGAGTTCCGAAAGCTGCGGGGTGTGGGTCGGAATGGGAGCGTCGACGCGGATCTGCTTCTGCCGCATCGCCTGCTGCGTCTCCGGCGGAAGCGACGTCCAGCCGGCGGCCGCATTGATCCGTTGGCTCCAGTCCCGCCACAATTGGTATCCCAGGACGACGTTCAGCACCAGAAAAGCAAGAATGAGCACCGTTTTCGCCTGCCGCCAGTTCATCGCTTCACCTCCGCAGTCCGGATTCCCGTTGGGGAGCGATCATCACCCGTCCGTCACGCGCCATTCGCCGTCCGCCAGACGGATCGCCCACACGGGCACAAGGCGGATGTGGTCGTCGTACAGCATGGCCCGGTAAGCCGGAACGAGCGCTTTGATCTTTTTGCCTTCCGCCTTGAGGCGAACCTGCCTGAGCAGCGCATCGCCGTAGGACAGGTCGATGGCATTACCAAGCCGGACGCTTCCCGCTCCCGCCGCCAGGCCGGGCGGTGCCGACGGGCCCGCTTCCGCCGGTGTCAAGCCTCCGGTTGCTTCGCCAGGAGTGTTCTCCGCCGCTCCAGCCGGCGCCCCTGCCGGAGCCCTGTCTTCCGCGCCCGCCGTTTCGCCTTCCGTCGGTTCTCCTTCGGACGGGCTTTGCGCCTCGGGCGCATTTTCGTCCGGCGCGCCCCCGGCTTCCGGCCGTCCGCCGTCCGGCCGCGCGCCGTCCGTTCCGCTTTCCCCGTCGGCGCCGCTTTCGTTTCCGCCGGGGCTTCCCGAAGCATCCTCGCCCCCGGTCCCTTCCGCCGGAGTCCCTTCTTCCCCGGCCGGTCCTTCCGTCACGCCAGGAACCGGCCCGTCCGGACCGGCCGATCCCGCAAGTCCGGACTCCGTCCGGTATTCATCGTCCGTACCCGCGTCTTCCATCACGATCAGCGGACGCTCGTACTGCGCCACTTCTCCCTGCCGCACGATCAGCAGCATGTGGCCGAACTTCATGCCTTCCCGTCCCGGCAGAACGGGCAAGCCCCGGAAATATTGCTGGAAGCGGATCGTTTCCCCCTCGGCGTTTTCGGCCGAGGGAACGAGGAGGTGCACGCCGTCCCAGCCGCCGTGCCGGTTCACGAATTCCACCGCGGCCAGCAACTGCTCCAGCGGATCGGAAATGCCCCCGTTGACCGCCACCGGATCGGTGTAGACCAGCCAGGTTCCGTTCTGCTCCACCTTGAGGCCGCGCTTGCCGTCGGTGAAAATCTGCGATCCGTCCTTGCTGCTGTACGTCATGCGCGTGGCGCCCGGATCGAAAAAGAGGCTCCCTTCCAGCTGCTCCGGCAGGTATACGCGGTACGGCACGGTCCAGACGGGATAGGTGAGCGGCCTTTCCGGAATATACAGGTCATCGTCAATGTAACGGTAGGCGGGCCAGTAATCCCCGAAACCGACAAACTGCCTGACATCGCCGGCCGTCATGTCGACGCGCAGCGCTTCGTACACGTTCTCCCCGTCGCTGCCGAACAGGAACGCCCGCACGTCGTCGCGGCCTTCCGGGGCGTAGATCCAGAT
>DATCLN010000206.1:0-19701 GCA_036563895.1 Paenibacillaceae bacterium | reverse complement strand
CGTGCAGGCGGTGATGGACGGCGAGCTGGACGAGTTCATCGAAGCATACCTGCGCAGCCGGATCCGCAAGGACGGCAAGGATGCGAAAAACGGCGCGAAGTAACCGGGCGGGGAATGCAGCCGTCCGGACGGAGCAGCCGGGCAGGTACGACCTGTCCGGCTGTTTTTTGTCCGTTCAGGTTTTGGGCGGCGAGGGGCGAGGATTTCAACGGACATTTGGTCCGTTACGAAGTTGAATTCCGGCCTCCGGAAAATGTAACGGACATACGGTCCGTTGGAAGGCATCCCCATACTGAAGAAAACGGTTTCAGGGATCGCCCGGACGCGGTAACGGACCATATGTCCGCAAGATTTTCGAAAAACCGTTTTGAGCCGCTTCCAAGGGACTATATGTCCGTTACGTTTTTCCTCCGCTCTGGATCGTCGCGTTGTCCGGATTGGCAGTTTGCTAGGAAGACTGGCTTCGTCCGCATGGCGTCTTTGCGGATTTCCCATCCCGGACCGGCGATCCGCACGCAAAACTTGCGGCTCATCCCCGCCTATCCTGTCCCGGTCTCTCCGTTTGCGAAATCCGCATATTGCGGTTGAATAAATTCTCACTTGGATGTATAATAATCCAGTAATCCTTCCGACAGTTTTCTTTTTACAACCCCCGGTGAATCCGATACAATGGGAAATGGTTTGATTTTGCCGGGTTGGATTCGGGAGAGGAGTTGCCCATGACGCAGAAGAACGTGCGCGCCGCTATCGTGGGTTCCACGGGCTACGGCGGGGTGGAGCTGATCCGTTTGCTGCAGACGCACCCGTCGGTTACCATCGCTTCGGTGATGTCTTCGTCCAGTGCGGGCGCGCCGATCGCCGAAGGGTACCCGCACCTGACGGAAATTTGCACGGATATCCTTGAGGGGATTGATCCGGATGAAATCCGCAAGAAGGCGGACGTCGTGTTCCTGGCCACGCCCCACGGCGTGAGCGCGGAACTGGCGCCGAAATTTCTGGAAGCGGGGCTCAAGGTCATCGATCTGTCCGGCGATTTCCGCCTGAAGTCGGCGGAAGCGTACCGGCGCTGGTACAAGCGGGAACCCCCGCCGCAGGCGTATGTCGACCGGGCGGTGTACGGGATCTGCGAATTGTTCGGCCAGGACGTGGTCGGAGCGTCCTTCGTCTCCAATCCGGGGTGTTACGCCACCGCGGCGGTCCTGGGCCTGTATCCGGCCGTGCAGGCGGGCTGGATCGATCCGGACACGATCATCATCGACGCCAAATCGGGCGTTTCCGGCGCCGGACGGGGCCTCAGCCTGGTTCATCATTTTTCCGAGATCAACGAGAACTTCAAGGCCTACAAGGTCAACGCCCACCAGCACACGCCGGAAATCGAGCAGACCCTCGCGCGGGCGGCGGACCGTCCGGTGACGCTCACGTTCACGCCCCATCTGGTTCCGATGACCCGCGGCATCCTGTGCACGATGTACGCGAAAATGACCGGCGATTACACGGACGAGGTGTTCGTGGAGCTGTACCGCCAGTTTTACGAGGGACGGCCGTTTGTCCGGGTGCGGAAGCCGGGGACGTATCCGGCGACCAAGGAAGTGTTCGGCTCGAACTACTGCGACATCGGGTTCGCCGCCGATCCGCGCACCGGCCGGGTGACGATCCTGTCGGCCATCGACAACCTGGTCAAGGGCGCCGCGGGACAGGCGATCCAGAACCTGAATCTGATGATGGGCTGGGAAGAGACGCGCGGTTTGATGTTTGCGCCGGTGTATCCGTAAAAAGCGGCATGCCGTCCGGGCCGTCCGGGGACCGTTCGGTGAGGGCGGCCCGACGAACGGTCGGACGGGACGGCAACACGATGTGCGCTCGGGCGGGTCGGACGGCACGATGAACGGACGCCCGGGGCGGCCGGCACATGGACGGATTCCCGGGGACGCGCGATGCACGCCCGGGCGAAACGCCCGGCGCCTTGAAATTTTCGGGGAGGAGCCAGACGGGATCAATATGGGAAAGGACACTGATTCGCAGCCGCATACCGATTTCGTGCCGGTGCCGGAAGGCGGCGTCACGTCGCCGCTGGGATTTCGCGCCGGCGGCCTGCATTGCGGATTGAAGAAAAACGGCGGCCATGACCTTGGCGCCATTGTCTGCGACGTGCCGGCCGCGGCGGCGGCCGTGTACACCACGAACCGGTTTCAGGCGGCGCCGCTGGGGGTGACCCGCGACAGCCTGGCCCGGGAAGGCCGGCTGCGGGCGGTCATCGTCAACAGCGGCAACGCCAACGCCTGCACGGGCCGGCAGGGCGAGGAAGACGCACGGGCGATGCGCGCCGCGCTGGCGGCGGCGTTGGGCGTCCCTGAACACCACGTGGCGGTGGCGTCCACCGGCGTAATCGGGGTGCCGCTGAACATGGCGTCCGTCCGCTCCGGCATCGAACGGCTGAAAGACAGGCTCACCGCGGACGCGCAGGGCGCGCAGGCGTTCTGCGAGGCCATCATGACCACCGACATGGTGCGCAAAACCGCCTGTGCGCGCCTTCGGCTGGACGGCCGCACCGTCACCGTGGGCGGGGCCGCGAAGGGCGCGGGCATGATCCATCCGAACATGGCGACCATGCTCGCCTTCATTACCACCGACGCCGCCATTTCGCCGTCCGTCCTGCAGGAACTGCTGAAGGAAACGGTGGACGAGACGTTCAACATGGTCACGGTGGACGGTGATACGAGCACCAACGACATGGTGCTGGCAATGGCCAGCGGCCTGGCCGGCAACGCCGAACTCAGCCGCGGGCATCCCGGATTTGCGGCGTTCGCCGCCGCTTTCCGGCATGTGTGCGAGGAACTGGCCAAGGCGATCGCCCGCGACGGCGAAGGCGCCACCAAGCTGATCGAAGTGTGCGTCGCCGGGGCCGAGAGCGACGCCTCCGCGCGGGTCATCGCCCGCACGGTCGCCAGCTCGAGCCTGGTCAAGACGGCGGTGTTCGGAGCGGACGCCAACTGGGGGAGGATCGTCGCCGCCGTCGGGCGCTCCGGCGAGCCGGTGAATCCGGAAACGGTGGACGTGCGCCTGGGCGACATCGTCACGCTGGAGCAGTCCCGTCCGGTGCCCTTCGACGAGGAAGCAGCGCTGGCCTATCTGAAAGGCGACACCGTGCGGATTTACATCGACCTGCACATGGGGTCCGGCCGGGCGACGGCTTGGGGCTGCGACCTGACCTACGACTACGTCCGCATCAACGCGGATTACCGGACCTGAGGGCTTAAGGCGGATGACCGGATGACCGAGCCCGGGTACGGGACGCCGGACCCGCGCGGCGGTTCCGGCATGAAGCGGCCCCGGGCGTGGAGCGGTGTCGGACGCGCCGGACGGAAGAATGAAAAGAACACAGGGAGATTCGGATGAGCAGGCGATTTGTGGTCAAATGCGGAGGAAGCACGCTGGCCGCGCTGCCGGATGAGTTTTTCGTCGATTTGCGGGAGCTGCACGAAAGCGGCATGGAGCCGGTCATCGTGCACGGCGGCGGGCCGGCCATCAACGAGACCCTGGCCGCGCTGGGCATCGAAAGCCGTTTCGTGAACGGGCTGCGCGTCACCGACGACGCGACGCTGGACGTGGTGGAGATGGTGCTGGCCGGCCGGATCAACAAGGAGATCGTGCGCCGGCTCCTGCAAAACGGCGTGCGCGCCCTCGGCCTGTCCGGCACGGACGGGCAGCTGATCGAAGCCCGGCCGAGCCCGGGCGCCGCCGAACTCGGCTGGGTGGGCGAAGTGATCGGGGTCAACACGAAGCTGATCGAGGGCGTGATTTCCCTCGGCTATCTGCCCGTCATCGCCCCCGTCGGCATCGACGCGCGGGGCCAGCGCTACAACGTCAACGCCGACACGGCGGCGGGCGCGGTGGCGTCCCATCTGGGTGCCGACACGCTGGTCGTGGTCACCGACGTGCCCGGCATTCTGCGCGGGGAAGGGGACGCGCGGAAGCCGATGCCCCGGGCGACCTTTGCCGAGATTGAAGCGATGATCGCCAGCGGCGAGATTTACGGCGGCATGATCCCGAAGGTCCGCGCGGCGATGCAGGGCCTGCAGGGCCGGGTGCGCGAAGTCCTGATCGTCGACGGCGCCATGCCGCGCGTGCTGTCCCGGGCGCTGCGCGAAGGCGATGTAGGCACCCGCATCGTCCGGGAGTGAAGGGGACCGCGGGAGTGAGGAGGACCGCGGTTGTCATGGGCACTGCGGGATCGCGAGGGGCGCGATAACGCGACAGGCCCGATTTTACGGGAGCAAAGGAGCGATCGGACATGAGCCTTTTTCCGACCTACGCGCGGTACCCCATCCGGCTGGTCAGGGGCAAAGGCAGCCGCCTGTGGGACGATCAGGGAAAGGAATATCTTGATTTCATGTGCGGCCTTGCCGTCACCAACCTCGGCCATGTGCCCGACCGGGTCCGGGATGCGCTGGTCCGCCAGCTGGACAAACTGTGGCACGTGTCCAACCTGTTCCATATCGAGGGTCAGGAGCGTGCGGCCCGGCTGCTGGTGGAAAACAGCTGCGCCGACGCGGTGTTTTTCTGCAACAGCGGGGCGGAGGCGAACGAGGCCGCCATCAAGCTGGCCCGCCGCTATCACCGGAAAGTGCTGGGGAACGACCGGTACAAGATCATCACCTTCGAGCGGTCGTTCCACGGCCGCACTCTCGCCACGCTGACCGCCACCGGCCAGGACAAGGTGAAGGACGGATTCGATCCGCTGCCGGACGGCTTCGTTCACGTGCCGCTGCATGACCTGGCGGCGGTGGAAGCGGCCATTGACGGGCGCACCGCGGCGATCATGATCGAGCCGGTGGTGGCGGAGGGGGGCGTCATCCCCGTGGAGGACGATTTTCTGCGGGCGCTCCGCGAATTGTGCGACCGCCACGGGCTGCTGCTCATTTTTGACGAGGTCCAGACCGGCATGGGCCGGACGGGCAAGCTGTTCGCGTATCAGCACAGCGGCGTGGAGCCCGATATTTTTACGCTGGCCAAGGGGCTGGGCAGCGGTTTTCCGGTGGGGGCCATGCTGGCCAAGGAACATCTCGTCCCCGCCTTTTCCGCCGGTTCCCACGCCTCCACCTTCGGCGGCACGCCCATCGCCATGGCGGCGGTGACGGCGACGCTGGAGACGATGCTGGAGCTGGACGTGCCCGCAAAAGCCGCCGAAGCCGGGGAATACTTGATGCGGCGGCTGCGGGAGGCGACGCGGGATCTGCCCAACGTCACCGAAATTCGCGGCAAGGGGCTGCTGGTCGGCATCCAGTGCACGCATCCCGTGGCTGACGCCGTTGCGGAGCTGCACCGCCGGGGGTTGCTGGTGGTGACAGCGGGACCCGAGGTCATCCGCCTGTTGCCGAATCTGCTGGTCACCCGCGAGGAGATCGACGAGGCAGTGGACAAGATCGCCGCCGTCCTGCGGGAGCGCGTGGCGGGAACCGTCGGCTGAATCCCGGGCGATTGGATTCGGCCGACGAATCGAGATGAAGGAGGGAATGGCATGCAGCAATCCCCGCTGCAAACCGCCGGATCCGAAGAGATCGCCGCACGCCTGAAAGGGCGCGATTTCATCGGACTGTTGGACTACAAGCCGGAGGAGATCCGTTATCTGATCGACCTGGCCATCGAGCTGAAACGCCGGCACCAGGCCGGGGAGATCTACCAGCCTTTGAAGGGCAAGACCCTCGGCATGATTTTCGAAAAATCGTCCACCCGCACGCGGGTTTCGTTTGAAGTGGGCATGTACCAGCTGGGCGGTCACGCCCTGTTTCTGAGCCGCGACGACATCCAGCTGGGGAGGGGCGAGACCATCCGCGACACCGCCCAGACGTTGTCCCGCTTTCTGGACGGCATCATGATCCGCACCTACGGCCACCGGAACGTGGTGGAACTGGCGCGGGCGGCCACCGTCCCGGTCATCAACGGGCTGTCCGACCTCTCCCACCCCTGCCAGGCGCTGGCGGACTATCAGACCATCCTGGAGAAAAAAGGCCGCCTGGAAGGGCTGAAAATCGCCTTCGTCGGGGACGGCAACAACGTGTGCCATTCCCTGATGATGGGCGCGGCGAAGCTGGGGCTGCATTTTGTGGCCGCCGTGCCGGAAGGGTACGATCCCGACGAAGAAGTGGTGCAGCTGTCCCGCGAGGCGGCGGAACAGACGGGCGGAAGCGTGACCGTCGTGCGCGACCCGGTGGAAGCCGTGACGGACGCCGACGTCGTCTACACCGACGTGTGGGCCAGCATGGGCTTCGAACATGAACAAAAGGAACGGGAGCGCGTGTTCCGCAAATACCAGGTGAACGAGAAACTGGTGGCCCACGCCAAGCCCGATTACCTGTTCATGCACTGCCTGCCCGCGCACCGTGGGGAAGAAGTGACGGACGAAGTCATCGACGGGCCCAATTCCGTCGTGTTCGACGAGGCGGAGAACCGGCTCCATGCCCAAAAGGCGATCCTGGTCGCCATCATGGGCTGACTGCCATCAAGTCCTGGAAGGAGCGTGCAATCCATTGGCCAAGCAAAAAATCGTGCTCGCCTATTCCGGCGGTCTCGATACGTCCGTGATCCTGGCGTGGCTCAAGGAGACCTATGACGCCGAGATTATCACTTTCACCGCCGACATCGGGCAGAAGGAAGAGCTTGACGGGCTCAGGGAAAAAGCCCTGCGCACCGGCGCATCCAAGGTGTACATCGAGGACCTGCGCGAAGAGTTTGCCCGGGACTTCATCTTTCCGATGTTCCAGGCGGGCGCCCTGTATGAAGGGCAGTATCTGCTCGGCACCAGCATCGCCCGCCCGCTGATCGCCAAGCGGATGGTGGAGATCGCCCGCGCCGAAGGGGCGACGGCGATCGCCCACGGCGCCACGGGCAAGGGCAACGACCAGGTCCGCTTCGAGCTGACCGCCGCGGCGCTGGCGCCGGATCTGCAGGTGATCGCCCCCTGGCGCCTGGAGGAGTTCCGCAAGGCGTTTCCGGGCCGCGCCGAGATGATCGCCTATGCCGAAAAGCACGGCATTCCGGTCCGGGCGACGGCCGAAAAGCCGTATTCCATCGACCGGAACCTTTTGCACGTCAGCTACGAAAGCGGCGTGCTCGAAGACCCGTGGTTTGACGCCAGCTCGCCCGAAATGGAAGACATGTACATCCTCACCGTGTCGCCGGAGAAGGCGCCGGATGAGCCGGAGTACGTGGAGCTGGAATTTGAGGCGGGCAATTGCGTCGCCGTGAACGGCGAGCGGCTCAGCCCCCTTGGCGTGATGGAAAAGCTGAACGAACTTGGCGGCAAGCACGGCATCGGCCGCGTGGACATGGTGGAGAACCGCTTCGTCGGCATGAAAAGCCGCGGCGTGTACGAGACGCCGGGCGGCACCATCCTGTACGTCGCGCACCGCAAGATCGAGTCGCTCACGATGGATCGGGAGGTCATGCACCTGCGCGATTCGCTGATTCCGAAATACAGCGCGCTGGTGTACAACGGCTTCTGGTTCTCGCCGGAACGCCTGGCCATCCAGGCCCTCGTCACCGAGAGCCAGCGGAACGTCACCGGCACCGTGCGTCTCAAGCTGTACAAAGGCAACGTGATCGCCGCGGGCGTCAAAAGCCCGGTCAGCCTGTACAATCCCAACATCGCCACGATGGAAGCGGACCCCACGCAGGCGTACGACCAGGGCGACGCCACCGGTTTCATCCGGATCAACGCGCTGCGCCTGAAGGTGGCCCGCGGCGTTCACCGGCATTGGCCGGGATGGCCGTCGATCGGGTGAATCCGCGGGCGCGGAAAAAATCCGGAGGCATCGCCGGGCGGATGGAACCGCGGATGATGCCGCGGCTTAAACCGCACGCGCGGATATTGCCGCCGGCCCGGCGGCCGCGGTCCGGAAGCAGAGGGAAGGGAGCCTGTCGCGGATGAGCAAGCTGTGGGGAGGAAGGTTCACCAAGCCGACCGACCGTCTCGTCGAAGAATACACCGCCTCGATTTCGTTTGACCGGGAGCTCGCGGAAGAGGACATCCAGGGGAGCCTCGCCCATGTGACGATGCTGGGCCACTGCGGCGTGCTGCCGGCGGAAGACGTGGAAAAAATCAAGGAAGGCCTGCTGCGCGTGCGCAAGCGCATCGAACGGGGCGAAGCGGAGTTCTCCGTCGCCGACGAGGACATCCACATGAACATCGAAAAGCAGCTGATCGAGGACATCGGCCCGGTCGGCGGCAAGCTGCACACGGGGCGCAGCCGCAACGACCAGGTGGCGACGGACATGCACCTGTACCTGCGCAAGCGCGTCGTGGAGTTTGTCGGGCTGCTGGCCGATCTGCAGGAGGCGCTCATTGGACAAGCCAAGGCCAATCTCGACGCCATCATGCCCGGCTACACCCACCTGCAGCGCGCCCAGCCGATCCTGTTCGCGCACCACCTGATGGCCTACGTGTCCATGTTCCAGCGCGACATCGAGCGGCTGCAGGACAGCTACAAGCGGATTGACACGCTGCCCCTCGGCGCCGGCGCCCTGGCGGGGACGACGTTCCCGATCGACCGGCATTATACGGCCAAGCTGCTGAATTTCAGCCGCGTCTACGACAACAGCCTCGACGCGGTCAGCGACCGGGACTTCATCGTCGAGTTCCTCGCCGATGCGGCCATCATCATGATGCACCTGTCCCGTCTGAGCGAGGAGCTGGTGCTGTGGTCGAGCTCCGAATTCCAGTTCGTGGAGCTGGACGACGCCTTCTGCACCGGTTCCAGCATCATGCCGCAGAAGAAAAACCCCGACGTGCCCGAACTGGTGCGGGGCAAGACGGGCCGCGTCTACGGGCACCTGATCGGCCTGCTCACCGTGCTCAAGTCGCTGCCCCTGGCATACAACAAGGACATGCAGGAAGACAAGGAAGGCCTGTTCGACACGGTGCGCACGCTGCAGGGAGCCCTTCGCCTGTTCGCGCCGATGATCGCCACGATGAAGGTGCGCAAGGACCGGATGCGGCGCGCCGTGGAGCGGGATTTCTCCAACGCCACGGACATCGCCGACTTCCTGGCCGCCAAAGGCATGCCGTTCCGCCAGGCGCACGAGGTGATTGGCAAGACGGTACTCTATTGCATCGAAAACGGCAAGTTTTTGTCCGATCTTACGCTGGAAGAGTTCCGCCAGTTTTCCAAGCTGTTTGACGAAAGCATCTACGAGGTGCTGAAGCCGGAAAACGTCGTCAAGGCCCGCGACGTGTACGGGGGAACGGCGCCCGGCCGGGTGGCGGAAGCCATCGGCCGCGCGGAAGAAGAGCTGTCCCGCACCCGCGCCTGGGTGAAGGAATACGCGAAGCTGAGCATGGCGCAGTTGTAATCGGGGCGGCCGCACGTACCGGCGTTCGCACCCCGTGTCCGCGATGGTTCGTGATCCGCCCCCCGCATAGGCCCGGAAAGGCGCGCGGCCGATGCGGAGAGGGCGGGATGTCTTTTTATGGCCGCCGGACGGAAAACAGTTTTGCATAAAAAAGCGTATAAAAACGGTGAATCTGTCGGGCAAGGACAAGCCGTTCCGAAGCCGTTCCGTGGAACTTTTTGGCGAAGGCGATCGCAGGAGAAAAACCCAAAAAATTAAAAAAAATTAACCCAGCCCGACAAAATAAAGGATTTTGCCCGCCGGTGTCGAAGTATCTAAAGTCCGAATGCTGACAGGAAGTGATACGGTGATCGAGTTTCACGGCGTGTGGAAGACGTATCCGGACGGAACCGTGGCGCTCCAGTCGGTGAACGTGCTCATCGAGCGCAACGAATTCGTGTTCATTGTCGGACCTTCCGGCGCGGGAAAGTCGACCTTCATGAAATTGATTTACCGGGAAGAAGTTCCCACCAAGGGGCAGATTTCGGTCAACGGTTTCAATCTGGGCAAGCTGAAGCCGCGCAAGATCCCGTATCTGCGGCGGAACATCGGGGTCATTTTCCAGGATTTCCGGCTGCTGCCGAAGCTGACGGCCTACGAAAACGTCGCATTCGCCATGGAAGTGGTCGAAGCGCCGCGCAGGCTCATCAAGAAGCGCACGATGGAAGCCCTGGAACTCGTCGGCCTCAAGAACAAGGCGAACAGCCTTCCGTCGCAGCTGTCGGGCGGCGAGCAGCAGCGGGTGGCGATCGCGCGCGCCATCGTCAACAATCCGGCCGTGATCGTGGCGGACGAGCCCACCGGGAATCTCGACCCGGAAACGTCGTGGGAAATCATGAAGCTTCTTGAAGAAATCAATTATCGCGGCACCACCATCGTCATGGCCACCCACAACAGCGCCATCGTGAACGCGATGCGCAAGCGCGTCATCGCCATCGAGAAGGGCGTCATCGTCCGGGACGAGCCGAAGGGAGAATACGGCTATGAGATTTAGCACGTTCTCCCGGCACATCCGCGAGGGAACGAAAAGCATCGTCCGGAACGGCTGGATGTCGTTCGCTTCGATCAGTTCCATTGCCGTGTCCCTGTTCATCCTGGGCGTGTTCATGCTGCTGACGCTCAATGTCAACCGTTTCGCCGACCAGGTGGAAGGCCAGGCGCAAATCCGCGTCTTTTTGCAACTTGACACGCCGGAGGAGAAAATCGCCAGCATCGAGCGCCAGATCAAGCTGATTCCGGAAGTGAAGTCCGTCGTCTTCGTGTCGAAGCACGACGCGCTGGAACGGCTGCGGGAGTCGCTGGGCGAGAACGCCGACGTGCTGGACGGTTACGAGGCGGAAAACAATCCGCTGCCGGACGGTTTCGACGTCGACGTGTTCGAGCCGCGGCAGATCGGCGTCGCCGCCGAGAAGATCAAGGCCCTGAACGACACGGATCCCGACCGGTCCATCATGCGGGTCCGGTACGGCGAGGAAACGGTGAAGCAGCTGTTCCGCATCACCAACGGCATCCGCAACATCGGCCTCGTCATCGTTCTCGGGCTGGCGGTCACGGCCATGTTCCTGATTTCGACGTCCATCCGCATGACCATCTACGCCAGGCGCCGCGAGATCGCCATCATGAAGCTGGTCGGAGCCACCAACGGTTTTATCCGCTGGCCGTTCTTCGTTGAAGGGGCCCTGACCGGCCTGATCGGATCGCTGATCACCGCCGCGGCCCTGCTGGCCGGATACGCGCAGGTGATCCGCTCCACGCGGCTGGATCTGGGACTCATGATGTTCGACCTCGTTCCGCTGGAAGAGGCCCTTTGGCCCGTGGGCGGAACCATCGTCGGGCTGGGCACGCTGATCGGCATCTTTGGCAGCATCCTTTCGGTGCGCAAATATTTGCGCGTGTAGCGCGCTTTTCCGCATTCCGCTCAGGGAACGCCGGAAGCAACGCGACGGGGCAAAAGGGGGACACGGGATGCGCAAAAAGGGCTTGTGGCTCATGGCGCTGATCGTCGCGGCGACGTTCGTCGCGCAGCCCTTTGAAAGCCACGCCAATTCCGAGCTGGAAAAAATCGAAAAGCAAATCCGCCAGCTGCAGCAGCAGATGGCCAAGGCGGAAAAGGACAAGAGGACCGCGGAAAACACGAAGAGGAGTCTGGAGAAGGAAATCAATGAACTGGAAGCGCTGAAGCGGACGACCAAGGAGGAAATCAACGCGCTGCTGGCGCAGATCGACGAGGTCAACGCGCAGCTTCTGGAAACCGAACAACGGATCACCGAGACCGAGGAGAAGCTCCGCCAGATCGGGGAAGAGCTGGAAGGGACGATCCGGCGGAAAGAAAAGCAGGATGAACTGTTGCAAGCCCGCATACGTCTGTTATATATGGACGGCGCCGCGTCCTACCTGGACGTGCTGATGCAGGCCACCAGCTTTGCCGATTTCCTGGAGCGGTTCGATCTCATTCGTTCCATCGTCATGGAAGACCGAAACATTCTGGACCGGGTGCGCGAATACGAACAGCTGGTGCGGCAGAAGCAGGCCCAAAGGGACGCCGAACTGGCCGCCCTGAAGGAGCTGTACGACCAGCGGGTCGCCCAGCTGGCGGAGCTGGAGGAGAAGGAACGCGAAAAAGAAGTGATGATCGCCTCCTACAACCGGCAGATCGCGGAGAACGAGGAAGCGATCGAGGAATACGAAGAGATCAGCGAGGAAGCGGAACGCCTGCTCTGGCAGCTGGCGCGGGAAGTTTCCAAGCTGGAAGCGCAGAAGAAACGGATCAAAAACTACTACACCGGCGGCAAACTGGGCGTGCCGCTCAAGGATCCCTACACCATCACGTCCAAATTCGGCATGCGCACGCATCCGATCTACAAGACGAAGAGGCTGCATACCGGCATCGACATGGCGGCCCCGAACGGAACGCCGGTGTACGCCGCCGAATCGGGCGTCGTCACGGTCGCCCAGTTCTGGAGCGGTTACGGCAACTGCATCATCATCGACCACGGCGGCGGACTCATGACGCTGTACGCGCATCTGAAGCCGGGCGGCATTCTGGTCGAAAAGGGCCAGGAGGTCAAAAAGGGCGACAAGATCGGCCTGGTCGGCATGACCGGCACGGCCACGGGGTACCACCTGCATTTTGAAGTCCGCCTGAACGGCGAACCCGTCGATCCCGAGCCGTATCTGAAATGAACCGGCTCCGGACGGCCCGGTTCCCGCACCAAGGACAGCCGCGACGCTCCCGCGCACGGGACGCCGGAAAATGGTTTGCCGGCGCGATGGCCGGGTGCGGCGGCTGTCGTTTTTGGAGGTGATTCCCATGCGATTCCGCCCGGACGGCCGAAGGCTGCTTCTGCTGCTCCTCCTGACCGCCGCAGCCAGCTGCTCGGCCACGCTTTTGCTCGTGGAGTGGGCCGGCCCCGGCCTGGGCGGAAGCGGATCGGGAACCGAAGTCCAGGCGCAGGAGGAGAGCGGGGGCTGGACCGAGGAAGAACGGAAAAAGCTTGACGCGGTGCTGAATCTGATCGACAGCCGCCATTTGTACGGCGCGGACCGGGGGCAGCTTCTGGACGGGGCCATCCGCGGCATGCTGGAGTCCCTCGGCGATCCGTACACGGAATACATGCCGCCCGGCGAAGCGGAACGATACACGGATTCCCTGGAAGGGGCGTTCACCGGCATCGGCGCCGTGCTGATGATCGAGAAGGGGAACGTGGTGGTGGTCACGCCCCTGGCCGGTTCCCCCGCGGAGCGGGCCGGCCTGCAGGCAGGAGATATTTTGCTCAGCGTGAACGGGCAGCCGCTGCGGGGCCTGTCGCTGGCCGAAGCGGTGGAGAAAATCCGCGGCCCGAAGGGAACCAAGGCGAAGCTGCGCGTGCTGCGCCCCGGCGTGGACGCGGAACTGGAGCTGGAACTGGTGCGCGACCGCATCAGCCAGGAGACGGTGCGCAGCGAACTGGCGGAAGGCGGCGTCGGCCGGATCTGGATTAGCCAGTTCACGTCCGACACCTTTGAGCGGGTCAAGGCGGAGCTTTCGGAGCTGGAAGCGAAGGGCATGCGGGCGCTGGTGCTCGACCTGCGGAACAACCCCGGCGGGATTCTGACCTCCGCGCTGGCGACGGCGGAACTGTTTGTTCCCCGGGACAGGGTCATGGTCATCTACGAGAACGCCGACGGCACCCGCCAGGAGGAGCGTTCGCAGGGCCAGCTGGGCAAGCCGAAGCCGTATCCGGTGGTCGTGCTCGTCAACCGCGGCAGCGCCAGCTCCGCCGAAGTGCTGGCGGGCGCCCTGAAGCATTCGGCGGGCGCCCTGGTGGTCGGCGAAGAGACGCACGGAAAAGGAACCATCCAGATGACCTTCCAGGGGGAACTCGGCGACGGCAGCCTGGTCAAATTGACGGTCTACAAGTGGCTGATGCCCGACGGCACCTGGCTGAACGGACGCGGCCTCGAACCGGACGTGCCGGTATCGCTGCCCGCCTGGTTCAGCGCTCCCCGGCTGCCGCGGGACCGCGTGCTGAAATTTGACGACGCCGGCGACGACGTGCGCATTCTGCAACTCATCCTGGAAGGGCTGGACTTGCCCGCGGACCGCAGCGACGGCTATTTCAGCCGGGCCACGGAAGCATCGGTGAAGGAGTTTCAGCGGCGGGAAGGGCTTCCCGTTACGGGCGAGGTGGACGAGGCGACGGCGGAGCGCATGGAGGAAGCGCTGTACGTGAACATGCTGCGCCCGGAAAACGACGCGCAGTGGATGGCCGCGCGCAGGCTCGCCCTGGAAGCCGCCGGCGGGAATCCGGCCGGCGGAGGCGCGGGCACCGCGGGACAGGACCCGTTCGCAACCGGGAAAGAAGAACATCTTTCTTGAAGAGGCGGTCGGAAGACGATGGACGTGTGGGTCGCTTGGCTGCAGGAAGCCGGACGGGCCGTGCTGGCCTTGCCGGCGCTTCCCTTCCTGGGCCTGTGCGTGCTGGTCACGCTGTGGCACATCGCGCGGACGGTGGCGTGGCAGCGCAGGATGCTGCGCGTGCGCATGCACCGCCCGGCGGCGCTGGTGACGCGGCGGCTGCTTGGCGGCCTGCTGGCCGGAGCGGCGGTCTCCGCGGCCGGCCTGGGACCGGGATTTGCGCTGGACGCCCGGGCGCTCGCGTTTTTCTGGATCCTGCTGGCGCTGCTGGCGGTCTTTCGCCTGCGGCTCGCCCGCGCCGGCATGGCGGCGGGGCTGCTCGCCATCGGCCAGCTGGCGCTGTCGTCCCTGCCGGTTCCGCGGCCGGAGGAGGCATCCCTCGCCTGGCTGGCATGGGTGGTGGACGCCTGGGCGGGGCTCGACGCCATGGGGCTTCTTCTGCTGGCCGGTTTGCTTCATCTGGCGGAGGGACTGCTGCTCTTGGCGGAGAAGGCGCGGTTTGCCCATCCGCTGGTGATGGAGGGCAAACGGGGCAAGCGGATCGGCGCATGGGAAGTGACGGCCGTCTGGCCCGTTCCGCTGCTGTTGCTCGTGCCGGGGGACCTGGCCTTGCCATGGGTTCCGGTGCTGGCGGCGGATGCCGGAGCGGGCGGCTGGGGGCTGCTCCTGTTTCCCGTTCCGGTCGGCGCCGGCGCGCGCACGGTGGCGTTCTGGCCGGAGGACAAGGCGCGGTTCACCGCACGCCTTTCGTTGCTGTATGGAGCGGTTTTGGCGGTCTTTGCTGCCGCAGCCGGGCTGTGGCGGGAAGAGGTGCCGGCGCTGCCATGGGTCGCCGCGGCGGCCGCGGTCGTCCTCCACGAGCTTGCCGCTCTCTGGAACCGCTGGCGCGAGCAGGGGCGGCGGCTTTTGTACGTCCATGACGGACGGGGGATGGCCATTCTGGCGGTGCAGCCGGGAACGGCGGCGGCGGAGATGGGACTTCGCTGCGGGGAAGTCATTCGCCGGGTCAACGGCGTGCCCGTGTCGGACAGGGCGCAGTTCCATGCGGCCCTGGAACGGCAGCCGGCCTATGCGCGCCTGGAGGTGCTGGACCGGAGCGGCGAGGTCCGGTATGCGCAGCGGGCCAGGTACGCGGGAGAACCGCACATGCTCGGCGTGGTGCCGGCGCCGGACGGCAGCGAACCGGCGGCCTTCCCCGCGCGGCCGCTCATGCTGTGGCATTGGCTGACGGGACAAGGGCTGCTGGAAGCGAAACCGCGCGGCGCCGCCGGTGACGCGGCGGGGCCGGAAGCGGCGAAACCCGCGGAGGCTGAAACCGCGGCGGATGCGGCGAATCCCGAAGCGGCCGGAGCCGCGGCGGAAGCGGCCGCGGAAGTGGCGAGCGCGGAAGCGGCAAGGCCGGAGAATGCGGCGGATGCGGCGGAAACGGCGGTGCGGCGGGGAGGGTGAAACCGCCCAAAACAAAAAAGCCGTCCGGCAAGCGCGGCAAACAGGACCCCGCCCCGACGGATTCGATTCTTTCCTAGACGGTTTCGCCCGTCTGGAACTGCCGGTGCACGATGATTTCGACGCGGCGGTTTTGCTGGCGGTTTTCGTCCGACGTGTTCGGCGCCACCGGCCGGGTGTCCGCGTACCCCGCCACCTCGAAGCGCCGTTCATCCAGTCCTTTCGCCTCCGTGAAATACCGCAGCACCGAAAGCGCGCGGCTGGCCGACAGCTCCCAGTTGTCCCGGAACCGGCTGCCCGGCAGGACCGGCAGGTCGTCGGTGTGGCCCTGGATGGAAATCGTGGCTCCTTCCAGCCTCGCGAGGAGTTCTGACAGTTTGTCCAGGACGGGATAGGAGGATTGGCGCAGCACGGCGCTCCCCAGATCGAACAGCAGCCTGTCCGACAGCCGGATCGCGATGCCCGCCGGTGTGTTCCCCACGCTCACGTCGGTTTCCAGATTGTTTTCCCGGATGAAGGTCTGGATCATCTCCAGCGTTTCCCGGAACTCCCGTTCTTCACGCGCCCTTGCCTCGTCGGCGCTGGGAACGTCCGGCGCGGACGGGGGAACGACCACCACCGGCTCATCCAGCACGCCGTCTCCCAGTTCCAGGGCGCTTTCGGCGTGGCGGAACTGCAGGTGGAGTGACCGGGCCAGGACCTCATATTTGCCCGCGTCGATCCTGCTCATCGTATAGAGCACGACGAAAAAAATCATCAGCAGCGTGATCAGATCGGCGTAGGTGATCAGCCAGCGTTCATGGCCGGGCCGGGACGAGGCATCCTCCCTTTTTTTACGCTTCCTCCTCATCCGTTTCCACCTTCTTCTTCGGCGCGTCGGATTCCTTCAGCAGCATGAACGACATCAGCTTCTTGCGGATGAGCCAGGGGTTTTCGCCCGCCTGGATGGAAAGAATGCCTTCCAGGATGAGTTCGCGGATCTTGACGGTTTCCGCGATGCGCGCGCGGATCTTGGAAGCGATGGGAAGATAGATCACGTTGGCGGACGCGACGCCGTACAGGGTGGCGGTAAACGCCACCGCGATGGCCGGACCGAGGGCGCTCGGATCGGACAGATTGGACAGGACGTGAATGAGTCCCATGACCGTTCCGATGATGCCCATGGTGGGCGCGTATCCGCCGGCGGCTTCGAAGATTTTGGCCTGCTGTTCCATCCGCTCTTCCAGGGCGTCGATTTCCACTTCCAGGATCTGGCGGTTCAGTTCCGGATCGGTACCGTCCACGACCATCTGAAGGCCTTCGCGCAGAAATTCGTTCGGGTGTTCCGCAATCAGCGGTTCGAGCGCCAGCACGCCCTCCCGGCGGGCAACCGTCGCGAATTCCGCCAGCTGGTCGATGAGTTCCCAGGTGTCTTCGGTCTGCGGGTAAAAGGCGGTGCGGAGCGCTTCGGGAATTTTTTTCAGCTGGGAAGCCGGGAAGCTCACGGCCACCGCCGCAAACGTGCCGCCAAACACGATGAGCAGCCCCGTTCGCTGCACCAGACCTCCCAGATGGCCGCCTTCCCACACGAATCCGCCCGCCAGCGCGGCGATCCCGGCGATGATGCCCAGCGCGGTCGTTTTGTCGAACCGTCTCATGAAAGAAGCGTACCTCCCCGAATCGATCCGGTACTTGCAATCGGAAGCGAGAAAAACGTATGATTGGAACATCGAAGATACAGGGCGACCTGATGCCGCGGAGTCGAAGAAGAGGTTATTCCAAATTATATCAGTTGCGAAGAATGTTGTCTGCAAAGGTTTTGTGTCCGGATGCGAGCTTTGGTCCGTGAAAAAGCCGTCGGAAGGTGGGGAACGATGTCCGAACTGGTGATGCTCGAAAAACCGTTCCAGCTCGTGGCCGACTTCGAACCGCGGGGAGACCAGCCCAAGGCCATCCGCGAGCTGGTCGAAGGCATTCGCGCCGGCAAGAAGCACCAGACGCTGCTCGGCGCCACCGGCACGGGCAAGACGTACACCATCGCCAACGTCATCGCCGCGGTGAACAAACCGACGCTGGTCATCGCCCACAACAAGACCCTGGCCGCCCAGCTGTGCAGCGAGTTCCGGGCTTTCTTTCCGCACAACGCGGTGGAATACTTCGTCAGCTACTACGACTACTATCAGCCCGAGGCGTACATTCCCGCGACGGACACCTATATCGAAAAAGACTCCAGCATCAACGACGAGATCGACAAGCTGCGCCACTCGGCGACGAGCGCCCTTTTCGAGCGGCGGGACGTGATCATCGTCGCCAGCGTGTCGTGCATCTACGGCCTCGGTTCGCCTGAGGACTACCGCGATCTGAGCCTCAGCCTGCGCGTCGGCATGGAACGGCCGCGCAACGCGATCCTGCGCAAGCTGGTGGACATCCAGTACCAGCGCAACGACGTCAATTTCACCCGCGGCACGTTCCGCGTGCGCGGCGACGTCATCGAAATCTTCCCGGCCTCGCACAGCGAACGCGCGATCCGGGTGGAGCTGTTCGGGGACGAAATCGAGCGGATCACGGAGATCGACGTGCTCACCGGCGAAATCATCGGGGAGCGGCAGCACGTGGCCATTTTTCCGGCGTCCCACTATGTCACCGCCAGCGAAAAGCTGAAGCGCGCCCTCGTGGAGATCGAGCGGGAGCTGGAGGAGCGGCTGGCCGAGCTGCGCGCGGCGGGGAAACTGCTCGAGGCGCGGCGGCTGGAGCAGCGGACGCGCTACGATCTGGAAATGCTGGCGGAGGTGGGCTACTGCAACGGCATCGAAAACTATTCGGCGCCGCTGACGTTCCGCAAGCGCGGGGAACCGCCGTACACGCTGCTGGACTTTTTCCCGCCGGACTTCCTGTGCGTGATCGACGAATCGCACATGACGATTCCGCAGATCCGCGCCATGTACAACGGGGACCGCTCCCGCAAGGAAGTGCTGGTGGAACACGGGTTCCGCCTGCCGTCGGCCCTGGACAACCGGCCTTTGCGGTTCGAGGAGTTCGAATCGAAGCTCAACCAGGTGATTTACGTTTCGGCCACGCCGGGTCCCTATGAACTGGAGAAATGCCCGAAGGTGGTGGAACAGATCATCCGGCCCACCGGCCTTGTCGACCCCGAGGTGGTCGTGCGGCCGACGAAGGGGCAGATCGACGACCTGGTGGGCGAAATCCGCCAGCGCGTGGAGCGGGACGAACGGGTGCTGGTGACGACGCTGACGAAAAAGATGGCGGAAGACCTGACCGATTACCTGAAGGAGATCGGCATCAAGGTCCGCTACCTGCACTCGGACATCAACACGCTGGAGCGGATGGTGATCCTGCGCGATCTGCGCCTTGGCGTGTTCCACGTGCTGGTCGGCATCAACCTGCTGCGGGAAGGGCTGGACCTGCCGGAGGTGTCGCTGGTCGCCATACTGGACGCCGACAAGGAAGGGTTCCTGCGCGCCGAGCGCTCCCTCATCCAGACCATCGGCCGGGCGGCGCGCAACGCCAACGGCAAGGTGATCATGTACGCGGACACCATCACCGAATCGATGCGGCGGGCCATCGAGGAGACGGAGCGCCGCCGGTCGATCCAGATGGCGTACAACCGGGAGCACGGCATCGTTCCGCAGACGGTGCGCAAAGAGGTGCGCGACATCATCGAGGCGACCAAGGTGGCGGAGCGGAAGGAGCCGTACCTCACCGGGGAGCTGCGGGTGGAAAAGATGTCGAAGAAGGAGCGCCTGGAGCTCATCGCGCGGCTGGAGAAAGAAATGAAGGAAGCGGCGAAACGGCTGGAATTCGAGCGCGCCGCGGAGCTGCGCGACGCCATCCTCGAGCTGAAGGCCGAGCTGTGAAGATGTCTTGTGAATGGCTATCCGGGGCATGGTACAGCCCCTGAACGGTCCGGAAGGGGGACGCGCGATGACGTTTGATCTGCTTGACGCCATTCGGCGGTACCGCCTGATCGCGAT
>DATCLN010000205.1:0-10710 GCA_036563895.1 Paenibacillaceae bacterium | reverse complement strand
ACGTGATCGCCCCGGAAATCATCGGCTGGAACGCCCTGGAGCAGGTCGCCATCGACCGCCGGATGATCGAGCTGGACGGCACGCCGAACAAGGGGCGGCTGGGCGCCAACGCCATCCTCGCGGTGTCGCTGGCCGTGGCCCGCGCCGCGGCGGACGCCCTGGACGTGCCGCTGTTCGGCTATCTGGGCGGCTTCAACGCCAAGACGCTGCCGGTGCCGATGATGAACATCCTGAACGGCGGCGCCCACGCCGACAACAACGTGGACGTGCAGGAGTTCATGATCCTGCCCGTGGGTGCGCCGAGCTTCCGCGAAGCGCTCCGCGCGGGGGCGGAAATCTTCCATTCGCTGAAGGCGGTGCTGAAGGCGAAGGGGCTGAACACCGCCGTCGGCGACGAAGGGGGCTTCGCGCCCAACCTGCGCTCCAACGAGGAAGCGATCACCACCATCCTGGAGGCGATCGAGAAGGCCGGCTACAAACCGGGTTCCGACGTGTACCTGGGCCTGGACGTCGCGTCCACGGAGTTTTTCAAGGACGGCAAATACCATCTCGAAGGCGAAGGCAGGTCGTTCACGTCCGCCGAATTCGTGGACTTTCTCGCCGGCTGGGTGGAGAAGTATCCGATTCTGTCCATCGAGGACGGCTGCGCCGAGGACGACTGGGAAGGCTGGAAGCTGCTCACCGATCGGCTCGGGGGCAAGGTGCAGCTCGTGGGAGATGACCTGTTTGTGACGAACACGGCTCGCCTGTCGGCCGGCATCGAGCGGGGCATCGCCAATTCCATCCTGGTCAAGGTGAACCAGATCGGCACGCTGACGGAGACCTTCGACGCCATCGAAATGGCGAAGCGGGCCGGTTACACCGCTGTCATCTCGCACCGCTCCGGGGAGTCGGAGGACAGCACCATCGCCGACATCGCCGTGGCGACCAACGCCGGGCAGATCAAGACCGGCGCGCCGTCCCGCACCGACCGGGTGGCGAAGTACAACCAGCTGCTGCGCATCGAGGACCGGCTCGGCCCGACGGCGCAATACGGCGGCAAGGCGGCGTTCTACAACCTGCGCGGCCTCAAGTGAACGGGAAAGCCCTCTGCCATGGGAAAGGCAGGGGGCTTTGCGTTACATCCACGCCCGGGAATCGGAACCAATTAAGGATAAGGAATGGACAAAAACCCCGCTCAAGCCGCAAGAGTTCCTTTTTGTATAATGGATAGAGGAGAATACATCCATATTTTGAAAATCGAGAAAACGGCAAACGGAGGGTTTACGGTGGCCAGACCGCAGGTGGGCATACAGCTCTACTCCGTCCGCGACCGCTGCGAGCGGGATTTCCTTGGCACGATCCGGGAGATGGCGGAGATCGGCTACAAATTCGTGGAATTCGCCGGATTCTACGGCGCGTCCGTCCGCGAGGTGCGCGGGGCGCTGGACGCGGCGGGCATCGGCGCGGTGTCCGCGCATATCGGCTTGAATCTGCGAAAAGGGGAGCCGGCCGATCTTGCGGCGGTGCGCGAACACGTCCGGCGCCAGGCGGCCTTCGCGGCGGAGCTTGGGCTCAAATTTTTCATCGTGCCGGGGTATCCGCTGCCCGACGAACCGACGGAGGACGACGTGGTCCGGATGGCCGAAGTGCTGGATGCGGCGGGCGAAGCCGTGCGTGCGGAGGGGCTGGCCTTCGGCTACCATAATCACGCGTTCGAGTTCAAAAAAGTGGGCGGCAAAACGGTGATGGATCGTCTGCTGGAGTTGCTGCCGACGCTGCTTGCGCAGTTCGACCTCGGCTGGGTGAAGATGGGCGGTCAGGACCCGGCGGAATACGTGCACAGGTATGCGGGCCGCGTACCGCTGGTGCACGCGAAGGATTTCAAGGCCGACGGGACCGACGCGGAGCTGGGCCAGGGTGTGGTGGACTGGGACAGCGCGCTGGATGCCTGTCTGGCGGCCGGCGTGGAATACGTGATCGTCGAGCAGGAACAGTACGAGGTGTCGTCGCTGGAGAGCGCCAAACGGAACTTCGCCTGGTTCCGCGAGCGGGGCTGGATTTGAGGATGGCGGGTACGGGACCCGGTTCGTTGCAATGGTTCCGTTTGAACGCATGGGAGCAGGAAAGGGGGAGCCCGCGGTGGAGATCCGGCAGCTTGGGGCGGAGCATTTTGAGGAACGCGTGGCGCTCAGGCAGTTTGCCTTCCAGTTTACCCTGACGCAGGAACAAATCGAGGAGCTGCGGGAGGGGTTCCGCCCCGAACGGGAATGGGGCGTCTTCGAGGGCGGCCGGCTGCTGGCGGCGATGACGCTGCTGCCTATGGAAATCTGGGTGCACAGCCGGAAAATGGCGATGGGCGGCGTCGCGAGCGTGGCGACCTGGCCGGAGGCGCGGAGGAAGGGATGCGTCGCCGGGCTGCTCAGGCACGGGCTGGAGACGATGCGGCAGGCGGGACAGACGGTCAGCATGTTGCATCCGTTTTCGTTTCTTTTTTACCGCAGGTACGGATGGGAAATGACCATCGAGCGCAAAACGTACACGCTGGAACCGCGCCATTTCCCGCCGCGCGCCGAAGTGCCCGGCCGGGTGGAACGTGTGGCGAAGGATGCCGGCCTTCTGGACGACGTGTATGAAGCGTTCGCTTCCCGCTACACCGGAATGCTGGTCCGGACGCCGGAGTGGTGGGAGCGGCGCGTGTTCACCAAGCCCGGCATCGCGGCGGTCTATTACAACGGCGACGGGAAACCGGAGGGGTATCTGCTGTACGAGGTAAAAGATCGGACGATGACGGTGCATGAGTGGGTCAGCGTCAGCGAGGAGGCGCGCCTTGGCCTGTGGCGGTACGCCGCCGACCACGATTCGATGGCCGACCGGCTGACGATGACCGTGCCGGCGGACGATCCCCTGCCCTTCCTATTGCCGGATCCGCGGATCAAGCAGGAACTGCAGCCGTATTTCATGTCGCGCATCGTGGATGTGGAAGGGTTTGTGGCGCAATATCCCTTTGAGCCGGGGGAGGGCGAGGACGCGGTGACCCTGGCGGTGGAAGACGAGCATGCGCCGTGGAACCGCGGGGTGTACCGGCTGCGGATCGACGCCGCCGGCCGGGCGCGGGCGGAGCGGATGGCGGAAGGCTGGCCTGCGGCGGCAGGGGATTCCGCGGACGGCGCGGAACTTGCGTGCGACATCCAGACGCTCACCGCGCTGCTCCTCGGCGACCGGCCGGCGTCGCTGCTCCATGAGACCGGCCGGCTGCGGGGAGACCGGGAAGCCGTGCGTCGGCTGCAGCGGCGCATTCCGCGGAGGACGACGTATCTGGCGGACTTTTTCTGAGGGAACGAACCAGGTTCTGATGGTTTTATGCAGGTATAAATTTTTCCTCCCGTCGCACAATATGCGTGACTTGATCCACGAAAGGGAGGAATGCCCATGATTCCCGCCACGGGAACCTCCGGGACGAACGCCGCGCCCGGGACCACGCCCAACCGCAACCTGATCAGCGACAAGGAACTGCTGTATTTGAAGGATTTTTTGAGCTGGGAGCTGCTAGCGATCAAGAAATACTCCGCCGCGGCCGGCGCCTGCCAGGACCCGAATCTGCGCACGCTGCTGGACGCCGCGGGCAAGCGGCACCAGCAACACTACAACACGCTGCTGTCCCACCTGCAGCGGCATGCCGGGGGGGCCGCCTGATGCGCACGCAGATCGCCCAGCCCCAGAGCGGGCAGCTGCCGCAGTTGAAAGGGCCGGAGATGAACGACCGCGACCGGCTCAACGAGGCGCTCAGTTACGAGAAATACTTGAGCTTCGGCTACACCACGGGGCTCAATGAAATGCAGAATCCCGATCTGCACCGCGACGTGCAGCAAATCCTGAACGACGTCCACAACCTGCAGTTCCAGCTGTTCGAGGAAATGTTCAAACGCGGCTGGTACAAGATGACCGCCGCAGACGCGCAGGAGATTGGCCAGGCTTTTCAGCAGTTCGACGGCTACCGCACCCAGTTCCCGAACTGACGGCCCGCTTCGAACTCGCGGTCCGGCTTTGAACCGACGGCTTGTCTTCCAAGCGACGAACCACGGCCGGTCCGGTGGTCCGCTGACGGGTTGAGGGTACGGCTTGGAGCCGGATCGGACGAACCGCTGCCGGACCGACGGCCCGCCTGCCGGCTGACGGGCCGCCCCCGGCCGCTTCCGCGGCAACGGTCCGGATGCCGCCGCTGCGCATCGAATCCGCCTGTGATTGTCAACCCCCGCTGAATGTGGTAAAATGCACTTACTGTGTTCAGACGAACCGCTCGGCTTGCGCGGGAGGTGGATTCGGTGCAAACGCTGGAAGTGATCCTGAAAATTCTGCTCGTCATCGTCTCCCTGGCCCTGATCGCCGTCGTGCTGCTGCAGCGCGGCAAGAGCGCCGGCCTTTCGGGAGCCATTACCGGCGGCGCGGAGCATCTGTTCGGGAGACAGAAAGCGCGCGGGCTCGAATTGTTCCTCCAGCGCCTGACGATCGTGTTGGGGGCGGCGTTCTTCATCATCGCTTTGCTGGTTGCATTTGTCGTCAGGGAATGACGGCCGGAAACGCGGAGCAGGGAGCGCGAGCTTCCTGCTTTTTTCATGAACGCATGCCATTTTTGCAACGAAAAGAGGAGATGCCGTGCCTTTGAACGGCGAACAAGAACTGCTGGAATTCATGCGCGAAAAAGCGTACAAACCGATGAACCGGGAGGAGCTGGCCGGCCACTTCGGCGTCGAAGGCGAAGAGGAAGTGCAGGCTTTCGCGCGGGTGCTGGACGAACTGGAGCGGGAGGGCAAAATCGTCCGGACCCGCACCGGGCGCTACGGCGTGCCGGAACGCATGAACCTCGTGCGCGGCAGGCTGCAGGTGCATCCGAAGGGCTTTGCTTTCCTTCTGCCGGATGAGGAAGGCCATCCCGACGTCTACGTTCACGCCAACGACCTGATGGGCGCCATGAACGGGGACACGGTGCTGGTGCGGATCAGTTCCAAGGACCCTTCGGGACACAGGCTGGAGGGAGAAGTGGTCCGCATCGTCAAGCGGGCGGTCACGGAGGTGGTCGGCCTTTTCCAGAGCCACGAAAGCTTCGGCTTCGTCATCCCGGACGACCGGCGGATCAACAAGGACATTTTCATCCCACGGGAAGCCTTCGGCGGCGCCGTGACGGGGCAGAAGGTCGTCGTCCGCATCGTCCGCTATCCGGAAGGCCGGTCCCTGGCGCAGGGCGAAATCGTGGAGATTCTCGGCCACAAGGACGACCCCGGCGTCGACATCCTGAGCATCGTCCGCAAACACGGGCTGCCGGAAAAGTTTCCGGAGGATGTGCTGGCTGAGGCGGAGGCAATTCCCGATTCCATCACGGAAGAGGAAATCGTGAGCCAGGGCCGGCGCGACCTGCGCGGCAAGACGATCATCACCATCGACGGCGAGGACGCCAAGGACCTGGACGACGCCGTCCATGTGGAGATCCTGCCGAACGGCAACTGGCTGCTCGGCGTCCACATCGCCGACGTCGGCTATTACGTGAAAGAAAACTCCGCGCTGGACCGGGAAGCATACAACCGGGGCTGCAGCGTGTATCTCGTGGACCGGGTCATTCCGATGCTGCCGCACCGGCTGTCCAACGGGATTTGTTCCCTGAACCCGCATGTGGACCGGCTGACGATGACCTGCGAGATGGAATTCGACGCGCGCACCTTGCGCCGCGTGCGACATGACATTTACCCGAGCGTGATCCGTTCGGCGGAGCGGATGACGTACACCAATGTGCGCAAAATGCTGGTCGATGGGGATGAAGAACTGCTCGAACGTTACGCGCACATTGTCGACATGCTGGAACGCATGCGCGAGCTTGCGCTGGCCTTGCGGGAGCGGCGGATGCGGCGCGGGGCCATCGACTTCGATCTGGCCGAAGCGAAAATCGTGGTGGACGAGCAGGGCAAGCCCGTCGACGTGCAGAAACGGGAGCGCTCCATCGCCGAACAGATCATCGAAGAGTTCATGCTGGCGGCCAACGAAACGGTAGCGGAGCATTTCCATTGGCTGAAAATCCCGTTTTTGTATCGTGTGCATGAAGAGCCGGACAGCGAGAAAATGTTCGATTTCATCCGGTTCGTGGGGAATTTCGGCTACGTGGTGCGCGGCAAGGGCGGCTTCGTCCATCCGCGGGCGCTGCAGACGCTGCTGGAGGAGATCCGGGGCACGAAAGAGGAAACGGTCATCAGCACGATGATGCTCCGGTCGATGAAGCAGGCCCGCTACGATGCCGAGAGCCTCGGGCACTACGGCCTGGCCGCGGAATTTTACACCCATTTCACGTCTCCCATTCGGCGCTACCCGGACCTGGTCATTCACCGCATCATCCGGGAAACGCTGGAAAACGGCGGCACACTGCCGGAGCACCGCATCGAAGAGCTGGGTGCGCGCATGCCGGACATCGCCCGCCAGTCGTCGGAGCGGGAACGGGTGGCGGTGGAAGCCGAGCGCGACGTGGAAAAGATGAAAAAAGCCGAGTTCATGCTGGACAAGATCGGCGAGGAGTTCGACGGCATCGTCAGCGGCGTGACCGGCTTCGGCATGTTCGTGGAGCTGGACAACACCGTGGAGGGGCTCGTGCGGCTCAGCGACATGACCGACGACTACTACCACTTCCACGAGCAGCACATGGTGCTGATCGGGGAGCGGACGGCCCGGGTGTTCCGCATCGGCGACGAGGTGCGCGTGCGGGTGGCCCGCGTCAACCTGGAGGAGCACACCGTCGAATTCGAGCTGGTGGACATGAAGCCGCGCCGCGCGGACAAGTTCAGCCTGGTGGACGAGCGCGGCCGCCGAGGACGGAGAAGCAAAGGCGAACGGAACAGGGGCGACGAGAACGGCAACGGGCGCAGCGGCGGCGGGAAAAAGCGCGGGAAGTCGGCCGGAAAGGCGAAGGCTTCCGCAGCCAAGCGGTCCGCTTCCGGGAAGAAGCGCGGGGGCGGCAAGAAACGCCGTTAATCCGGTTTGCTTTTGTCCATGCTTTTATATAGGATAAGAACGGTGCGCCCGGCGCACAGTCCGGACACGCACCGTCCGAACGGTCATGGGAGAGCGGAGGAACCCGATGGAACGGAAACTGTACCATGTAATCGGCGCGAAGCAGTTTTCCCGGGAGGAGCTGGAGGAGCTGTTCGAGGCCGCCGGCGAGATGGAAAAGGTGGTGGCGCGCGGCGGCGACCGCCGGTTCGCGGGCCGGATCATGACGACGCTGTTTTTCGAGGCGAGCACGCGGACCCGGCTGTCCTTTGAATCGGCCATGCTGCGCCTTGGCGGCAGCGTGATCGGCACGGAGCACGCGCAGCATTTTTCCTCGGTGATCAAAGGGGAAACGCTGGAAGACACCATCCGCGTGGTCAACGAATACTGCGACCTGATCGTGCTGCGCCACACCGAGATCGGCGCCGCAGAACGGGCGGCCCGGGTGGCGAAGGTGCCCGTCATCAACGCGGGGGACGGCGCGGGCGAACACCCGACGCAGGCCTTGCTGGACACCTACACGATCCGCAAGGAATTCGGCCGCATCGACGGGGTGCGCATCGCCATGGTCGGCGACCTGGCCTACGGCCGGACCGTGCACTCCCTCAGCTATATGCTGGCCAACTATCGGGACATTATGATTTATTTCATCGCGCCGGAGAACGTCCGAATTCCCGAGGCGGTGAAACGCTACCTGGACGAAAAGGGCGTCCACTACCGGGAAACGTCCGATCTGCACGCGGCGGCCGGCGAGGTGGACGTGGTGTACCAGACCCGCATCCAGAAGGAGCGGTTCCCGTCGCAGGAGGAGTACGAGAAGGCTTTTGGCCGGTATATTGTGGACAGGGAGCTCCTCGGGTTGATGCGCAAGGACGCCATCGTCATGCATCCGCTGCCGCGGGCCGGGGAAATCACCGAGGACGTGGACGCCGATCCGCGCGCGGCCTATTTCCGCCAGGCGCAAAACGGCCTGTACATCCGCATGGCGCTCATCGACAAGTGCCTGTCCGGCGTGGTAAAATAAGCACCTGACGAATCCGGGGTGATCTTTTGGAGGTGAAGGGGCGTGGGCAAAAATAGCCAGGCGGAAAAGGTGCTTGCGCAAAACCGCAGAGCGTCCCACGACTACTTCATCGAAGACACCTACGAAGCGGGCATGGTGCTCACCGGCACCGAGATCAAGTCGCTGCGGGCCGGCAAGGCCAACCTGAACGACGCCTTCGCCACGATCCGCGACGGGGAGATTTTTCTGCACAACATGCACATCAGCCCCTATGAGCAGGGGAACCGCTACAACCCGTCCGATCCGCGGCGGGCGCGGAAGCTGCTTTTGCATAAGGCGGAGATCCATAAGCTGCTGGGCTTGACCAAGCAGGAAGGCTATACGCTGGTGCCGCTCAAGGTGTACGTCCGCAACGGTTACGCCAAGGTCCTGCTCGGGCTGGCCAAAGGCAAGAAGAAGTACGACAAGCGGGAAGCCATGGCCAAGCGGGACGCCGAGCGGGAGATCCAGCGGGCGCTCAAGGAGAAGCAGAGGGTTTAAGTTCGATAAATTTTCGTTTTAACCGACATTTGTATGTGATAATTCCTTTTGATTGTGGTATAATAATTATGGTCGTTGCTTGGCTGTTGCCGTTCCAAAAAGCTTCCCATACGCGGGGGCGTTTTTGGATTCGACGGGGGCAGTTCGAGCACGGGCAGCGGGTAGAGGGGTCGCGTCCTGCTTCAAAAACGCGAAGCCAAATTTAAGCGGCAACAGAAGAATCCAAAGACGCGTCGCGAGACGCGCTCTGGCTTTGGCCGCCTAATAACGGCCGCCAGGCTTCTAACCGGCATCGCCCATGTGCCGGCTTAGGGGCTTAACCTGAGTGGGCTGCGCCGTTCGGTCTCCGCCTGGGGCCGACGGAAGAGGACAATCAGGCTGGCCTTGGCGAGAGCCGGTTACGGGGCGCTCGCCCGGGCGACGACAAAACCGTGACTACACCCGTAGAAACCTGTGTGGCGTTGCCTTCGGACAGGGGTTCGACTCCCCTCGCCTCCAAGAAAGTACGAACTTCGGCATGCTCCGATTCCGTTCGTACTTTGTTGGAGGCGATTTTCCTGGGGAGCACACCGTGAGCAGCTCAACAACAATCAGGCTCTCCTCTGGCCAGTCAGCCGGTTTGACGTGATTATAGCCGGCTACGTCGGGTTGGTGAGGATGAGCCGGAACGGTTTTCGAATCCCACTTACCGCCTTCCTTTGTCGTCGAGAATTCATTTATATGTGCTTCGCGATCTTGGATACGCCCCAGCCGCGGTTCAGGTAAAGACCATAAACCGTCCGCACCAGCTCTTACATCTGTCCGACGGTAAAAAACGCAGATATAGATTACTGGGGCATGTGGTCACATTCCCCGAACATATGTTCTGTTTAATGTGAATTGTTTAATGCGAATAATAAAAAGTCCTATGGACTTTAACATAAATCATGGTAAACTAACTATTGTACAATTGATAGTTTAGTTGTACAATCTAATTAACAGAACCCTGTCTTTTCCGAAAGCTTAAGTGCCACTTAAGCCATTGATGTAGGAAAGATGGGGTCTTCTATTTTTTTACATACTCAGGAGCTATTCTGTGTTGGCTTGGAATAAATAGCCAGTGGCGATAAGGGTGGTTCCAGCGATCGGAAGGTGTTCTGGTTCCTGTAGAAATACCAATATTGAATCCTGGATAAATGGCACGAATTCGTCTGTTTATATGCTTATATAGTTTCTCTTTTGCAATTGTTCTTTTTCCTCTGGTACGTTGTCCTTCTGGCTTCACTTTATGGAGGTCATTCAATCTAAAATACATAGCCCCCAAAATTATATCCATGTACTGAAGGAGGACATGTTGATCTGACTTAACTTCAGTAATATTCTCTTTTTTTATGCGTAAATTTGCTGTTAAAAATTCTTTGGTATTTTGCAGACTTTCAATGAAACTTTTGAATTTTTCTTTATTCGCAGCATTAACTGGCAATTCATCAAAATACAATCGTAAATTAATGGGTATCTCTGGATTAGGATTACTATACTTTAATCCGAATGCATGTTTGAAAAATTGGTAATAAAGTAGGAGAAATTCGTTGTTTAATTGGTCGGGCGTCCAGCAAATTCTTGATGAGTTGGGCGCCTTCCGCACGCGTCATGACGGCTCCGGGATCGAATGTGCCGTCTCCCCGTCCGCGCAGCAGACCGGCCGCCCGCGCCTGCTGAACCGCTTCCAAAGCCCAGGCGCTGATCCGATTCTCATCCCGGAACGCTTCGTCTGCCACCGGAGGCGTCCGGCCGGTGATCGCGGTCAACGTCCGGATCAGGATGACCGCCGCTTCCTCTCTGGACACCGGATCGTCCGGCGCAAAGACGGTCGGGCTTTTTCCTTGCACAATGCCACGCTTCATAGGCTGCCGCCACCGCTTCCGCATACCACGCGTCGTCCGGTACATAGCGAGCTATTTCCCGTTTGCGTGTCATACACAAGCTTTGTAATCAACGGCGGGTCCGTTACCGTCTTATTGTCCGGCCCGTCAAAGAACTCGGGCAGCAGGTTGCCGTCCCAATACAGGATGAAGTTGACAGGCGAAATTCTCATCCGCTAGCAGGGGTTTCAACCGAAGGAACGGATAGGCAGCACTTCCGTGATGGTATTGCCGGACAGCGGTTTGCTGAAGAAGAAC
>DATCLN010000204.1:0-9195 GCA_036563895.1 Paenibacillaceae bacterium | reverse complement strand
TGCACCTGCTGGTCATCCCCAGAAAGCACATCGCCTCCCTGAACGACGCCGCCCCGGAAGACGCCGAAGTGCTCGGCCGCCTGCTGCTTGCGGCCAAAAAGGTGGCGGAAGACGCCGGCATCGCCGGCACGGGCTACCGGGTGATCAACAACTGCGGCAAGGACGCCGGCCAGGTGGTGTTCCACATCCATCTCCACGTGCTGGGCGGCGAGAATCTCGGGCCGCTGCTCGCCCCGCGCGGATAAGGCGCGGGCGTGGTCGGGTCGCACCAGGTGAAAATTTTGCTGAAACCGTGACGGAGTCTTCCGCAAGTTGACACCCTTTTTTCCCATCACCTATAATGGAGTGAAACAGCCGAGCCGGGCAGGCAACCGTCCGTTGCGGTCCGTTGCGGAGGGAGGGAAAACGGGTGTCCGAAACCAGGGTTCGCAAAAATGAGTCCATAGACGCCGCGCTTCGCCGTTTCAAGCGCTCCATCGCCAGGGACGGCGTGATGGCGGAGATCAAGAAGCGCAAGCATTACGAAAAACCCAGCGTCAGGCGGAAGAAAAAATCCGAAGCCGCCCGTAAACGCAACAGGAACTAGGAGGCATCAAACGACGTGTCCCTCTCGCAGCGGTTGAACGAAGACATGAAAGCGGCTATGAAAGCCAAGGACAAGCAGCGTCTTGCCACAATCCGCATGCTCCTTGCGGCGATCAAGAACCGCGAAATCGAACTCAGGCGGCCGCTGGAAGATCAGGACGTGCTGGACGTCCTCGGACGCGAATTGAAGCAGCGCCGGGAATCCCTCCAGGAATTCGAAAAGGCGGGCCGCGACGATCTGGTCCGGACGGTGTCCGAGGAAATCGAGATCATCGCCGGGTATCTGCCCCAGCCCCTGACCGAAGAGGAACTCGAAGCGCTCGTGCGGCAGACCGCCCAGGAAATCGGCGCAACCACCAAGGCCGATATGGGCAGGCTGATGGGCGCGCTGATGCCCAAGGTGAAAGGACGGGCCGACGGCAAGCTGGTGAACCAGCTGGCCCAGCGCATCCTTTCCGGAAACTGAAAAAGCGCGCGCGGCTTGTGCCCCGCCGTACACCCCGCGGAAGCGGGGTGTTTTTTTGTTTCCCGCGCCTCCCGCGGCCGGGCCGGGGGAGGACGGCGCTCCCCGCCCGGACGCAAGGACTTCCCCGCTTCATAAACCGCCTGTCCGCCGCATAACATGATCTCGAAACGGGAGGAGGACCGCCCATGCCGCACGTCGGCCGCAAACTGCGCAAATGGACCGCGCGCCTCCTCGATCTGCCCGGAGACGTCACCCTGGGCCTGCCGAGGGTGACGCTGATCGGCCGCATGTGGCTGCTGGTGGAAAACCACGCGGGCGTACTCCATTTTTCGTCGCGGCGGCTGCGGCTTTCCACTCCGCACGGCGAGCTGGAGATCGACGGCAAAGACCTGGTCATCCGGATGATCGGCGCCGCCGAGGTGATCGTCGAAGGCAAGATCGACGGGTTCAGGTTCCACGGCGGCGTGCCGCCGGATGCGTCGTGACGGGAGGCGCAAGGATCGGAGGCATGGCCGCTTTGCGCCCTCCGGCGGGACAAGCCCGGGCTGCCCGCGGGTGCGGCGCGCGCGCGGCGCGTGCAAGGGCGGACAGGACGGAGAAACAAACGGAGAGGAACGACGGAGGGGAAGGCTGATGGACGGATCTTGGCGGCTTAGAGCGCACGGCTTCGTCCGGGTGCGCCTGCTCGGGGAAAACGAAAGCGTCCAGGCCGTCCTGCGGGAGGCCGCCGCTTCGGGAATGCCGCTGTACCGCGTCCGCGCGGAACCGGACGAAGGGCTCACGTTCGTCCTGTCGGTGCCGGATTTCCTGCGCCTCAGGCGGATTCTCCGCCGGCACCGGTGCCGTGTCCGGATTGTCGCCAAGGGCGGCTTTCCTTTTCTGTGGAAGCGGATCATGCGCAGGAAGGCGCTGATCCTGGGCGCCCTGCTGTTCGTGGCGGCGCTGGCGTCCGCTTCGTCCCTGGTCTGGGAGGTGCGCGTCGAGCCGTCCGAACACATATCGGAAGACCAGATCCGCGCCGCCGCCGCGGCGGAGGGCGTCCGCCGTTTCCAATGGATCGCCCGGCTGGACGAACCGCCGGACCTCGCCCGGCGGATCGCCGCCCGCCTGCCCGACGCGGCCTGGGTCGGGGTCGACCGGCAGGGGACGACGATCACCATCAAGGTGGTCGAAGCGCGGAAACCCGAATCCCGTCCCCTCGAGAACCCGCGGGATCTGGTGGCCAGGACCGACGCCGTCATCACCCGCATCGTGGCCGAAAGCGGCCGTCCCGTGGTGCGGCGCCACGATCGGGTGCGGAAAGGGGACGTGCTCATCTCCGGCGTGATCGGCACCGGGGAGCGCCAACAGGCGGTCGTCGCCAAGGGCGAGGTGCGCGGGATCGTGTGGCACGAATACGAAATCGTTTCGCCCCTCGTCCGCAAGGCCAAAACATACACCGGCAACCGCAAGGACCGCCTGTATCTGGTCGTCGGCAGCCGCGCCCTCAGGCTCTCGGGCTACGGCGGCGAGCCCTTTGCCAAATCCGACATCCGGGCCGAGTACACCCCCTGGCGCCTGCTGCGCTGGGAACTCCCGATGGGAACCATGCGGGAGCGCGAGCTGGAGGTGGCCTATGAAGAGGTCCGCATCACCGCCGCCGAAGCGAAAGAGGCCGGACTGGCCCGCGCGCGGGAGGAATTGCTCACCAGGGCCGGCGGGGACGCGCGGATCCTGCATGAAAAGATTTTGCATGAAGAGGCCGGGAATGGTAAAGTGAAGTTAAAAGTGCTCTTCGAAGTCGACCAGCCGATCGCCGAGGAACGCCCGATCGTCTGGCCGTCCGCCTGACGGGGGGAAAGAGGTTTATTGGCACAAACGAAGCATTCGGTCGCCATCCCGTTGGATAACGCAAGCGAGGGCATGGCTCTGTTCGGGCCGCAGGACAAGTTCCTGCGCATGATCCGCAAGGAGACCGCGGCCACCATCCATTCCCGCGACGCCGACATTCTCATCGAGGGGCCGGAAGAGGAAGTCGAGAACGTCCGGCAGCTGTTCGAGACCCTGCTCCAGCTCATCCGCGGGGGGAAGCAGCCGACGGAACAGGATATCCGTTACGCCTGGCAGCTGGTTCGGGAACGCAAGGCGCACCAGCTGCTGTCCCTCTTTTCGGAGGATGTGGCCCTGACCTTCCGCGGGAAGGAGATCCGCCCGAGAACCCTGGGACAGCGCAACTACCTGTCCACCATCCGCAAGAAGGACATCGTGTTCGGCATCGGGCCCGCCGGCACGGGCAAGACGTATCTGGCCGTCGTGGCGGCCGTCGCGGCCCTGAAGGAAGGGTCCGTCCGGAAGATCGTGCTCACCCGCCCGGCGGTGGAAGCCGGCGAGCGGCTCGGGTTCCTTCCCGGCGACATGCAGGAGAAGGTCGATCCGTACCTCAGGCCGCTGTACGACGCCCTGAACGACGTGATGGGGCCGGACGGGGTCAGCAAGGCGCTGGACCGCGGGCTGATCGAAATCGCCCCGCTGGCCTACATGCGCGGCCGGACGCTGGAAGATTCGTTCATCATCCTGGACGAGGCGCAAAACACCACGCCGGAACAAATGAAGATGTTTCTGACCCGCCTGGGGATCGGGTCGCGCATGGTGATCACGGGCGACGTGACGCAGATCGACCTGCCCAAGGGGGTCCGCTCGGGGCTGATCGAAGCGGAGCGCATCCTGCGCAACGTAGAGGAAATCGGCTTCGTCTATTTTACCGAACAGGACGTGGTGCGCCACCATCTGGTCCAGAAGATCATCCTGGCCTATCAGGCGGACCGGAACCCGTCATGAATCCGTGAAACCGTAAAGCAAGGAGGGACCGCCGAATGCCCCGGAAACGGTACGGCAAGGGCGGCGGCCGCGCGTTCGCCGCCGCGTACCCGGCCACCGGCTGGAAACAGAACGCCGCGGTGCGGTGGCTTTTGTTTCTGCTGTTTGTCGGGCTTTTTTACGTTTCCCTGGCGCCTCGGTTCGTTCCTCCGACTTACGATATCCGGCTGGGCGCCGTCAGCGACAGGGACATCCGGGCTCCCCGCCAGGAGGTTGACGAAGAAGCGACCATCCGGGCCCGGGAGGCCGCGGCGGAACGGGTCCAGACGGTGTACACCATCGTGTCCGTGCGCAACGAGACGCTGGTGGACGAAATCTTCCGGCGCATCGACCAGCTGAACCGGGACGAAGTGCTGACGACGGAAGAGAAGGTGGACATCTACCGCCGCGAGCTTCCGCAGAAGCTGGACCAGCACGTGAACGCCTTCATCCAGGCGAACGCCGGCACGGACGCCTACTCGCCGGAACTGCTGGAAGAAGTGCGCCGGTCGGTGCTGGAGCAGAAATACGCCATTCCCGAAGAGACCTATTTCAAATTGCCACGCCTCTCCGCCGTCCAGATCGCCGAGATGCGGATGGTGGCGCGGGACGTGGTGCGCCAGATCATGTCGTCGCCCCTGACCGACGCGGAATCCGCGCGCACGCAGGTGGCCGAGCTGGTGAACGCCAGCCCCCTGGCCCTCACCATCGAGCGGGAAGTCGTGCAGGAGCTGGCGCGCTACGCCATCACTCCGAACCGCTTCCCGGATGAGGCCGCCACCGAAGCCGCGCGCAAGGAAGCGATGGAAAACACGCCGCCGGTGGTCATCAAGCAGGGGGACGTGATCGTCAGCAAGGGACAGGTCATCACGGAAGACGTGTACGCCCTGCTGGAAAAATTCAACCTGCTGAAGGAAAAGAAGACGTATCTGCCCCAGGTCGGCGTGATCGTCATGGCGCTCCTGCTCGGCGGCGCCCTTTACGGATACGGGCGGCTGTCCGCGGCGTCCGGCGGGAACGCCCGGCCGTGGACCAACATGCACTGGCTCATGCTGCTGACCATCTTTGCGCTGAGCGCCATGCTGATGCACCTTGCGGCGCTGGCCCGCGGCGAAGACTGGTCGCTCATCGTGTACGCGGCGCCCGTCGCCACCGGCAGCATGCTGGTGACGCTCCTGCTCGGCAGCCATTGGGGGCTGGCCAGCTCCGTGGCGTTCGCCGTGCTGGCCGCCGCCATTCTCAACGTGGAGCAGGAAACGCTGTTTGATTTTCGCTACGGGCTGCTGGGACTGGCGGTCGGGCTGACGGCGGTGTTTGCCGTCCACCGCGCCAGCCAGCGTTTCACCCTGCTGAAGGCGGGCTTTCTGGTCGGAGTGGCCGGCACGCTGGCGGCGATCGCGATGATGATGGTCGCGCCGGAACCCGACACGCGGCAGATGCTTCAGGCGGCCGGATTCGCCATGGCGGGCGGGCTGCTCACCGCGGTGCTGGTCATCGGCCTGATGCCGTTTTTCGAATCGATGTTCGGCGTGCTGTCGGCACTGAAACTCGTGGAGCTTTCCAACCCGAACCATCCGCTTTTGCGCCGGCTGCTGACGGAAGCGCCCGGCACGTACCATCACAGCCTGATGGTGGGCAACCTGGCGGAAGCGGCGGCGGAGGCGGTCGGCGCCAACGGCCTGCTCTGTCGCGTGGGGGCGTTCTATCATGACGTCGGCAAGACGAAGCGCCCGCGCTATTTCATCGAAAACCAGAACGGCGGCGAGAATCCCCACGACCGGCTCGACCCGAAGGTGAGCGCCGGCATCATCATCGCCCACGCCAGGGACGGGGCGGAGATGCTGAAGGCGTACCGGCTGCCGAAGCCGATCCGCGACATCGCCGAACAGCATCACGGCACCACGCTGCTGAAGTTTTTCTACCAGAAAATGCTGCAGGAAGCCGAAGCCAAAGGGGTCGAGCCGGAATGGAGCGAAGCCGACTTCCGCTATCCGGGGCCGAAAGCCCAGTCCAAGGAAGCGGCCATCGTCGGCATCGCGGACAGCGTGGAGGCGGCGGTCCGCTCCCTGAAGCATCCGACGGTGGAGCAGATCAAGGGGATCATCGGCAAAATCATCAAGGAGCGGCTGGACGACGGCCAGCTCAGCGAATGCGACCTGACGCTGCGGGAGCTGGACACCATCGCCAATTCCATGCTGGAGACGGTGATCGGCATGTTTCACTCGCGCATTGACTACCCGGAAGACCATGCCGTGCAGCGCCGGAAGGAAAGGGAAGGCGGAGCGGAAGCGGAGGCTGCGCCCGCCTCGGAGCAGATGCAGGCACGGCCGAAGGAGCGTCGCGCATGGCGGTGACGCTGGAATGGATGGACAGCCGGCCCGACGGGGCGGAACCGGCGGCGGAGAAATGGATTCCGCTCCTGGAGAAGCTGCTCGCCGAAACGGCCACGGCCGAAGGAGTGGAAAACGGCGTCGTGTCCCTGACCTTTACGGACGACGAAGGCATCCGCGAGCTGAACCGCCGCTTCCGCGGCGTGGACGCGCCGACGGACGTGCTGTCGTTCCCCATGCGGGATGCGTGGGAAGAAGGTCCGGACGCGGAGCCGGCCGGGGATGCGGCTTTTGAAGAAGAGGAACCCCTTGGCGACATCGTCATCTCGCTGCCGCGGGCCCTGGCGCAGGCGGAGGAATACGGCCACAGCGCCGAACGCGAAATCGGGTTTTTGTTCGTGCACGGGTTGCTCCATCTGCTCGGATACGACCACGACACGGAAGAGCGGGAGCGGGAGATGTTCTCCAGGCAGGAGGCCGTGCTGGCGAAAGCGGGGCTTGTGCGTTGAAGAAGCGCGGCTCTTTCCCGGGCCTCAGGCCGGAGTCGTTTCGCTTCGCCGCGGAAGGCGTGTGGAACGCCATCCGGACGGAAGCCCACATGCGGTTCCACGTCATTGCGGCCCTGGCGGCCGTGCTGCTGGGCGCTGCGCTTGGGATTGGCCCCGCCGAATGGCTCTGGGTGGCCCTGGCGATCGCCCTGGTGTGGTCGGCGGAGCTGGTGAACACGGCGGTGGAGCATCTGGTGGATCTCGTCAGTCCCGAGCGGCAGCCGCTGGCCAAAGCCGCCAAGGACACCGCCGCCGGAGCCGTCCTGGTGGCCGCCGTTTTCGCCGTCGTGGTCGGCTGCATGGTGTTCGGGCCGCGGCTGTGGGCGCTGTTTTTTTCGGTAACGTGAACGGAAAAGGAAAAAGGGGGAGAAAGACCAAAAACCGTGAGCAAACCGTTCAAATCGGGATTCGCCGCCATCATCGGGCGGCCCAACGTGGGCAAATCGACGCTGCTCAACCGGATCACCGGGCAAAAGATCGCCATCGTGTCCGACAAGCCGCAGACGACCCGCAACCGGATCCGGGGCGTGTATACGGACGATAACGCCCAGATCGTGTTTCTCGACACGCCGGGCATTCACAAGCCGTTTTCGAAGCTGGGCGACTACATGGTCAAGGCGGCCGAAGGCGCCCTGGACGAGGTGGACGTGGTGCTGTTTCTGACCGACGTGTCGGAGGAGCTCGGCGGGGGCGACCGTTACATCATCGAACGCCTGAAAAACGTGAAGACGCCGGTCATCCTGGGGCTGAACAAGATTGACAAGGTACCGAAGGACGAGATTTTGCCCGTGATCGACACGTACCGGAAGCTCCACGACTTTGCGGAAATCGTGCCGATTTCGGCGACCCAGGGCGACAACGTGGAGAGGCTGCTGGAACTGGTAATCCAGTATCTGCCCGAAGGGCCGATGTTCTATCCACCGGGCCAGGTGACGGACCATCCGGAGCGGTTCATCTGCGCCGAGCTGATCCGCGAGAAAATCCTGCTGCTCACCCGCGAGGAAGTGCCCCATTCCGTGGCGGTGGACATCGAGCGCATGGAAACGGACGAGCGCGGCCTCGTGCGGATCGGCGCCGTCATCTATGTGGAGCGCGAATCGCAGAAGGGCATCCTCATCGGCAAGGGCGGGGCGATGCTGAAGGAAATCGGCCGGCTGGCCCGCGAGGAGATGGAGCGCCTGCTGGGATCGAAAATTTTCCTGGAGCTGTGGGTCAAGGTGAAAAAGGACTGGCGAAACCACGAAGCGTTCCTGAAATCGCTGGGTTACCGCACGGAGTGACTTCCGCGGGCGCCGGGGACGCCGGAACTGGTTGCGGATACCTGTATTCTTCGCGTGACATTCTAAGGGCGGAACGCGAAACGATATTCCGACCGGGAGGATGAAGCGCGATGCGGGATTTCGGTTGGAACGTGTTCTGGCAGACCGGCAACATCGAGGCTTATCTTTTCAGCAAGGAAGTGGACCGGCTGAAAGCCGCGGAGGACGCGCGGGAGGAGCCGCCGCCGGAAGAAAAGGCGGAAGACGCGGAGGAGGACGCGCAGGGGTAGCCGGCCGGCGCGGCGCCGGACGGTGGCATGAGGCGGCGGGACGGCGCCGGGGCGGCAGGGAGACGGAGGGGAAACGGATGCTCATCCGCGTGGAAGGCATCGTCATTCGCACCACCGATTACGGCGAAGGCCACAAAATCGTCACGCTGATCACGCCGACCCACGGCAAGTTCGGGGTCGTCGTCCGGGGGGCCAAAAAGCCGAAGAGCCGTTTCGGCTTTTTGGCCCAGCTTTTTGTGCACGGCGATTTCGCCGTTTACCGGAGCGGGCGGCTGGGGACGCTGAAAGGCGGGGAGCTGATCGAACCGTTCCGCGAGCTGCGCGAACGCCTCGATCTCACCACCTACGCCTCGTATGCCGCCGAACTGACGGACCGGGCCATTTTGGACGAAGAAGCCGGAGAGCATCTGTTTCACCAGCTGCTCGGGTGTCTCACCGCCCTTGCGCAGGGCAAGGACCCCGAAGTGGTGCTGAGGATTTATGAAATGAAAATATTCCAGGCCGCCGGGTACGCCCCCGTGCTGGACGCGTGCGCGGCGTGCGGCGCCTCCGAACGCCTCGGCTGGTTCAGTGCCGCGGCCGGCGGCGTGCTGTGCGCGGCGTGCCGTCCGCGGGATCCCGAAGCTCCCGCGCTCGGGGAACCGGCGCGAAGGCTTCTTCAGCTGTTTTCCCGCCTCGATCTCCGCCGGATCGGACAGACCGACGTGAAGGAGGAGACGAAACGGCAGCTCCGCGAGGCGACGCGCCGGTGGCTCGACGTGCATCTGGACCTGCGCCTGAAGACGCTTGCTTTTCTCGATCTGCTGGGGCGGGGCGGAAATTGACAGCCGGCCGGGCATGCGCTAGAATTTGGGTTGACAATTGGACAGGTCCCGAAGAAGG
>DATCLN010000203.1:0-12765 GCA_036563895.1 Paenibacillaceae bacterium | reverse complement strand
CGTCATATGTTCGGCCCGAACGCAGTATCTCAAGTACATGGCGAACCATGCTCCGAGCTCGCACCCGTCATATGTTCGGCCCGAACGCGATCGAGGATCTGGAGAAGGAGAAGGCCCGAAAGCTCGCACCCGTCATATGTTCGGCCCGAACTCGCATCCGCGCGGAACGTGCGCGGCGCCTGCTTTTGCTCGCACCCGTCATATGTTCGGCCCGAACCCCAAAAAACCTTCATAATTAAAGGATTTTCTGTCACATTGTGCGAACTATTGACTATGGGGCGAGCCCACTTTTCCTAAAAGTTCGGGCCCATTTTTGTCGTCGCCCCCTATAGGTTTTTGCATCATGAGAGGTCGACGACAATTTGATTTGGGTGTCCACGCGGTTTTTGTGCGTGGAGTTTCATCTCCAAAAGGAGATACCTTTTCGAGTGGTACAGTTACTACCCAATCTTGCAAATAACAAGACGGCCTTCACTGCCCTTCTCGAAATTAGGACGCCGAGTCGCCCCAAAATTTTCAAGATTTTGCCTGACGAATCAAATCTTCAATTCCTCGTGTAGCGATGTTTTTCGCCGCGTTGAAATCCGCGTTCGTCTTTAATCCACACTTTGTACATTCGAAAGTAGCTTGATCGGGCCGATTCTCTTTTGATATATGCCCGCAGCGACTGCAACGCTGCGAGGTAAATTCGGGATTAATTTTTACAACCCGGATACCCACCTCCTTCGCTTTGTACTCGATTTTTTGTTGGAGATCATGATACGGCCAGTTCGCTAAAAATGTGTTTTCTTCCCTTATGCCCGACAAATCCTCCAGCTGTATCGTGCCGCACCGGTGCTTTAAGGCCATATTGACTATATATCGGGCATACTTGTGATTGACAGTACTTTTGAAGTTTGCAGCTTTCTTTTCGAGAACTTCGATTGGGGCTATCTTTGTTTTCGTCCCGTGCCCGGATCTTCCCTCACCGGCGTATTTCGATTGAATGAGCAATTCTCTACGTCTTCGTTCAATTTGTTTTCGAAACTGCTCTATTTCACCTCCCACAATCTTGTAACGATGCAAACTGTTGTTGAAAGCCATGTATACTGCATTCGTTACCCCTAAATCGACACCCATGATAGTATCCGGATCAAGGGGGAGCGATTTGCCTTCAAATTGATACGTTATGTTGATGAACCATTTCTTCTTGTGGTACAGGATTTGAGAAACTCCCAATTTGTATGTGCCGTCAATCAATCTGTCCAAAATGGCCCGTTTTGATTTTTCACCGGTATGAATCAGCACTCGAAACTTGCCGGTTTTTCTTCCCAACTGTTTTCGATACTGAGTGGAAATCAAACTAATGTCGAGAAAATAGTCATCTTCTTCTTTTGATATATCTAAAGATTGGCTCACAATGTCAATCGGGACATCACGACGGAATGAAGGTATGGACTTTTCGCCGCGTATTATTTCCGGTAAATCCGCTCTCCATTTGTCAGCCGCTCGTTTGACGGTTTGCGTCAGGTTGGATGTGCTTAATTTCCAACACTCCGATTTAATCCTGTCATAGGCGTAGCCGTGAAGATAGGTGTAACCCAATACCTCTCTGTTATTCGGAGATTTACCGAACTTCTCTTTATATTCAGATGAAAACCCATGGTATTCCCAAGCCAATTGAATGGTTTTGTTAAGGGCTATCCTGGTTTCATGCTGCAATTCTCGTAAAATATGTCCAAATATATCCCAATCGACATCGATCGGTTTCACGATCTGATATCGCATCACTTTGGTGAACATCAAATCACGCCCTTAGCAACTCTGTTTGTAAGCTTCAAAAGTCACAAGCCCCATATCGAATGGGGATATAATTCTACAGCTCATCCTAATTTTCCTCCAATTCTTTCCTTAATACTTCATGAATCGCCAAAACTCGGATTGGGCCCGGGTCTATCCCAACTTGCTTCGGGTGTTCTGTTTCAAGAACCGCACGACATAAGGTCCACAAGGTACGAGGTGGGATTGCTTCATTTTCATATTCAAAAAGGGACGGAAAGCTAAGCGTCCGTACATCAAGCACTTCAAAGTGAACGATACGGATTGATATAGTCGATGAGCTGCCAGGTAGGGGAGTCAGATTTTCATCAGTGGATATAAAAAAGAGGGAACAGAAAACGCTTCGTTTCTCCGTTCCCTCTTTTTCTCATTTTTCGAGCAGGGCGATGAATTCTCTCATGAACCCCGGCAGGTCCGGCCAGGCGTGTCCGCTGACGAGATTGCGGTCGACGTGGAGGGGCTTGTCGACATACGTGCCGCCGGCCGCCTTGACTTCGGGCTTGCAGGCGATGTAGGCCGTGAGCTCGCGTCCCTGCAGCACTTCCGGAATAGTGGACAGGATTTGCGCCGCGTGGCAGATCGCCGCAATCGGTTTTCCCGCGTCAAAGAAATGCTTGACGATCCTCGGCACGTGTTCATTGAGCCGGATATACTCCGGCGCCCGGCCTCCCGGGATGATGAGGCCGTCGTATTCCTCCGGTTTGATGTTTTCGAACGCTTCGTGCGCCTCAATGCCGTATCCCGTACGCTCAATGTACGTATCCACGCCCTCGATGAAGTCGTGTACGACGGTTTGCAGCTTTTTCTTGGAAGGTGCGGCGATGGTGACATCATAGCCCGCTTCAAGGCAGCGGTAATAAGGGTAATACACTTCCAGCGCTTCCACCGCGTCGCCCGCCAGGATCAACACCTTCTTGCCCACGGTTTATCCCTCCTAAGAAATATGGTGATATTGAGATTTCTTTAGTAAATTGGAAAATTCCTTCTGACAAAATCTCTCAAAGCGAAGGGAGAAAATTCGACACGGAAAATCGTCTGCGACGGGGGGGAGGGGCTGTATCGCTGATTGGCGGACCAGGCGTATTGACACGGACAGGAGGGGCGCTTTATAATCAATAATTAGAACAGTGTTCCAAATAACGGAACATTATGATAGCGCTTCAAAACGAAGCTTTCATTTTTTAATCCATTAATGAAACAATGTTCCGTATATCGGAACAAAAAAGAGGCGGTTCCCAAACAGCCGGACAGCGAAGACCGCCCCGGGGAATCCGGCCGGCGACACAGGCAAGGAGTCGTGGTACTGGTGAAGAAGCTGAATGCGGATTTTTGGAAGCAGTTGTCCGAAAACGAAGCCGTGCTGCTGATGTCGGAGTGCGCGAGCTGCGGAAAGCGCAACTTTCCGCCTCTGCGCTTCTGTCCGAACTGCCACGCGGAGAACCCCGAGAAGAAGGAGATGAGTCGCCTCGGCACGCTGTACAGTTTTTCCCGCGTCCACGTCCCCCACAAGCTGTACTCCGCCCCGTACATCGTCGGATACGTGGACTTTCCGGAAGGCCTGCGTGTCTTTGGACAGATCCGCGCCAACTTTGAGGATCTGCGGATCGGGATGAAGGTCGCGACCTCGGTTTGCAGCTTCGGCGAAGGCGAGGAGGCCGTTCTGGCCTACTGCTTCGTACCCGCGCAGAAGGAGTGAGCATGATGGCGAGACCCGTGTATGTGACTGGGATCGGGATGACGCCCTTTCGCAAGAAATACGATATCACCCTTTCCGAGCTGGCCCAGGAAGCGGTCGTGCGCGCGCTGCGCGACGCCGGCTTCGACCGGAACCGGGTGGAAGCCGTCTACAGCGGCTCCGCCTGGGGCGGCCCGCTGCTCGGACAGCGGATTCTGCGCGATCTGGGCATGACCGGCGTGCCTCTCGTCAACATCGAAAACGCCTGCTCCAGCGGCTCCACGGCTCTTCACCAGGGCTGGGCGGCCGTGGCGCAGGGCATGTACGACGCGGTGCTCGTGATCGGTTCGGAAAAGCTGAGCCGGTTCGGTTCGGGCGCCCTGCCGCTGGAAGACGACGACCACGAGGTGCGCCTCGGACAGGTCATGCCGGCGGTCTACGCCATGCGCGCGCAGCGGTATTTCCACGAATACGGCGGCACGCCGGCCGATCTGGCGCAGGTGGCCGTGAAGAACCGCAGACATGCCGGGCTCAACGAAAACGCGCAATTCCGCGACCCCATCACGGTGGAAGAGGTGCTGGCCTCCCGGCCCGTCGCCGATCCGCTCACGCTGCTCATGTGCTGCCCGAAGGCGGACGGCGCCGCAGCGCTCCTCATCACCTCCGAACGCTATCGCAACGGCCGGTCGGTGGAGGTGCGGACTTCCCGTCTCACGTCGGGCGTGTTCGAGGACGGGATCGTGGACACCACCATCGACGAAATCACGGTGCGATGCGCGAAGGAAACCTACGAATCTGCCGGCATCGGTCCGGAGGACGTCGACGTGGCGGAAGTGCACGACGCCTTCGCCAGCGCGGAAGTGTTCTATTATGAAGCGCTTGGATTCTGCAAGCAGGGGGAAGGTCTGAATCTGGTGCGTTCGGGGGCCACGGCGATCGGAGGCCGCATTCCCGTGAACCCCAGCGGCGGATTGCTCAGCAAGGGCCATCCGCTGGGCGCCACGGGCGTCGCGCAGATCGTGGAAATCGTCGAACAGCTGCGCGGCGAAGCCGGCGCCCGCCAGGTGGAAGGGGCGAAAGTCGGCCTCACCCATTGCACCGGCGGCGGCATCGCGGGGATGGACCACGGCGCTTGCACGATGCACGTACTGGTCAGGTGATCGGGATGTTGAGCGGAATCACCGTGCTGGACTTGACGCAGTTCCTGGCCGGGCCGTTCGCCACCCAGATCCTGGGAGACCTCGGCGCCGACGTGATCAAGATCGAGTGGGGCGAAGGCGATTCGACCCGCCATCTTCCACCTTATTTCATCGAAGGGAACAGCCTGTACTACCTGTCGACGAACCGCAACAAGCGCAGCATCTGCCTGAACCTTAAAAGTGATGAGGGGCGCGAGGTTTTCCTGCGGATGGTCGCCAGGGCGGATGTGGTCATCGAAAATTTCCGGCCGGGTGTCATGGATCGCCTGGGACTCGGCGACGACGTGCTCCGGTCGGTCAATCCGGACATCATCCTGTGCAGCATTTCGGGTTTCGGTTCCGACGGTCCGCTGTCCAAGCTGCCGGCGTACGACATGATCGTACAGGCCATGAGCGGCGGCATGAGCATGACCGGCGAACCGGGCGGCAAACCGGTGCGCTCCGGCATTCCCACCGGTGATCTGGACGCCGGGCTCTATGCGGTGATCGGCATTCTCGCCCAGCTGTACCAGCGGACCCGCCTGAAGAGCGGGGAGACGCTCAAACATATCGACGTCGCGATGCTGGACTGCCAGATCGCCAAGCTGTCCTACCAGGGCGCATACGCGATGTTCTCCGGGGAGGAGCCCGGCCTGCAGGGACGCGGGCACCGCTCGATCCCCACGTACCGGGCGTTCACCTGCGGCGACGGGCAGGACGTGGTGATCTGCGCGAATACGGAAGAGATGTGGCGGAAGCTTTGCGAAGTTCTGGAAGCGGAAGAGCTGCTCCGGGATCCGGCGTTCGCCACCAACGCCGACCGGTTGGAAAACATCGACCGGCTGCTTCCGGAACTGGAGGCGCGCTTCCGAAAATATTCGGCTCCGGAGCTGGTGGAGCGGCTTCAACAGGCGGGGGTTCCCGCCGCGATGATCAACGGCGTGCTGGATGCTCTCAATCATCCGCACACTTGGCACCGGGGCATGGTGCAGGAGCTGGAATATCCGGGCGGAGCCCGTTTCCGGGTTGTCGGCGACCCGCTGAAGCTTTCCGCACAATCCGCCAATCCCTTGCCTCCGCCGCGCCTGGGCGAGCATACGGCGCAGGTGCTGCGGGAATTCGGATACAGCGAAGAGGACATCGGGCGCCTGGCGCAGGCGGGGGCGATCCGGTGCGGCTAGGAACGTCTGCAGCGGATGCGTCCCGGTCGGACGCGGAAGCCGGACCTGGCCGGGCGAAACTCGGAAACCGTTTTCGAAGGAGGGGATCGTATAGTAAGATCAAGAGGATAGTTTTTGAGGAAGCGAGGCGAGCGGTTTGGAACGGCAAAACCGGGTTCTCCGGGAATTTCTGATCCTGTCTTCGATCCTCGAGAAAGGCAACGACGCGGGCATCCGCGAAACGGCCAAGGAACTGGGACTTGCGCCGAGCACCGTGCACCGCATCCTGTCGGTCCTCCAGCAATCCGGCTACGTCCGGAGACTGAAAAACGGCCGTTACGCGGTGGGCATCGAACTGGTGCGGCTGGCCCTCCTGGTTCTCCAGAATTTCGACCAGAACGCGCTGATTCACCAGACGTTGCAGCGGGCGGTGGAGGCCACGGGAGAAACGTGCGTGCTGAACATCGTCACCGCGGATCATTCCCAGGTCTTCGTCATGGATGTCGCCCATTCCAGTCATCCGCTGCAGTACCAGATCAAGGTGGGGGACTGCCACCAGATTACGGCCGGTTCGAGCGGCCAGGCGGCGTTCGCGTTCTTTCCCCGGGAGCTGCAGGAACAGATCATCGCGAAGGGTCTGACGCGTTACACCCGCGAAACCATCCTGGACCGCCGGCGCCTGATGGAGCGGGTGGAACAGGTGAGAAGGCAGCGGTTTGCCATCACCAAAGGCGAACACATCGAAGGCGCCGTCGGCATTGCCGTCCCGATCTTTGTGGAAATGGAAGGCGTCAGGGTCGCCGGCACGGTGTCGGCGACGATTCCCCAGCAGCGTTTCCGGGAGGAAATGGCGGAACGCATCGTCACCGCGCTGAAAAATGCGTCCGGCGAACTTGCCGTGCTGCTCGCGGCCCAGTTCGGCACGGGAAGCGGCGACCGCACCGGCGCCGAAACGTGGCCGCTTCGGGATCCGGACGATCAACCCAAGTGACGGATGGTGAAACGGAATGGCGGACATCGGTTTTGTGGAAATCCCCGGCTACGGGAAAATTGCATACCGGCGTCAAGGCGCCGGATTCCCGCTGGTGCTGATGCACCCTGTCGGGTTGGACCTGACGTTCTGGGAGTACATCGTCCCGCTGCTGCCTGCCGGCTTCGAAACGCACGCGCTGGATTTCCGCGGACACGGCCGCAGCGATCCGCCGCCGGCGCCGTTCGAGCTGGACGATCTCGTCTCGGATGCCGTCGCGTACCTGGATCGGATGGGGATCGGGAAGGCCGTCTTTTGCGGCGTCTCGATGGGGGGCATGGTGGCCCAGAAAATCGCCCTCGCCCATCCGGGCCGCACCGCCGGCCTGATCCTGGTCAACACGACGCCCCGGACCGATCCGGCGCTTATGGCGGCGCGGGCGGAAAAGGTCAAAGCCGGCGGCATGGCCGCCGTGCTGGATGAAACACTGAAGCGGTGGTTCACGGAAGAGACGGCGGCGAAAAATCCGGAGCTGTTGGAGCGCGTCCGGAAGCGGCTGCTTGCGGACGACCCGAAGACCCATGAATGGGCGTGGCGGGCCATGACAAAAATGGACGTTCTGGACAGGCTGGGCGAGATCCGATGTCCGTGTCTGGTGATTGGCAGCGAACACGACCGCTCCACGACGCCGGAAATCGCGAAAGAGATGACAAGACGCCTGGCAAACGCCGAATATGCCGAAATCGCGAATGCGTCCCACATGGCTTTCCTGGAGAAGCCGCAAGTGTTCGCGGATGCGGCCCGCCAGTACCTGAAACGGCATGATTTCGCGCAAACGGGGGATTTCAATTGAAGGCGATACGCGTGCACGAATACGGGGGTCCGGAAGTTCTCGTTTATGAAGAGGTGCCCGATCCGGTTCCGGGACCGGGCGAACTCCTGGTGGAGGTCCGCGCCGCCGGCGTGAACTTCGCGGACATCGTAAGCCGGATTGGCCGCTACCGCCCCGCCCTGCCCTGGATTCCCGGCAACGAAGCCGCCGGCGTCGTGATCGGGCTGGGCGAAGGCGCGGAAGGCTTCAAGATAGGGGATCGCGTCGCCTGGGCGACGGCACCGGCCGGATTGCAAATCCGGTATACGTACCCGGACAAGGGGGGCAAGGTGCGCGACACCGTGGCCAGGACGTACGCCGAACGCGCCGTCGTTCCGGCGGACCGGGCGGTGAAGATTCCGGACGGCCTTGGCTTCGAAGAGGCGGCGGCGGTCATCCTGCAGGGCATCACCGCGCATTATCTGGCTTTCGCGGCCTATCCGATCAAGCCGGGCGACCGGGTGCTGATCCATGCCGGCGCGGGCGGCGTGGGGCTGCTGCTGACGCAGCTGGCCAAGGAATGCGGGGCGACGGTCTACACGACCGTTTCCAGCGAGGAGAAGGCGGCCATGTCCCGCGAGGCTGGCGCGGATCACGTGATCCTGTATACGAAGGAAAATTTCGCGGAAGTCGTCGACCGGCTGACCGACGGGGCGGGCGTGGAGGCGGTCTACGATTCCGTCGGCGCGGCAACTTTCGAGGGCAGCCTGCAGAGCCTCAGGCCGCGCGGGTACCTGATCTACTACGGCATGTCGAGCGGGCCGGTGCCTCCGTTTGACCTGTCGCGGCTCAATACCGGTTCGTATTACGTCACGAGGCCTTCCTTCGCCCATTACACCGAGACCCGCGAGGAGCTCGTCATGCGCGCGGAAAGCGTTTTTCACCGCGTGGCGGAAGGGAAACTGAAGGTGCGCATCCACGGCGTCTATCCGTTGAAAGAAGCCGCTGAAGCCCATCGGGCGATCGAGGAGCGGCGGGTCAGCGGCAAGGTCGTGCTGGTGCCCTGAACGCCTGAACGCGCCGCAATCCGTGCACGTCTGATTTCAACCGCATTGTATGCGTTTACAATATCTGGACATCCAAGAAAATTGGAGGGGTTGCGAATGAAAAGGTGGTTTGCGGTCGTTCTGGTGCTGTCTCTGGTGTTTCTGGCGGCCTGCGGTTCAGGCGGTTCCGGCCAGGGCTCGGGGTCGTCCGGTTCTTCGTCGCCGTCGGCCACGGCCTCGCCGTCCGGTTCGTCTTCCGGTTCTTCATCCGGTTCCGGTTCGGGCGGCGGTTCGGGCGGCGGTTCAGGCGGCGGTTCGGGCGGACAACCCGTGGAACTGACCCTGGCGCACACTCTTGCGGAAACGCACATCCTGCACAAGGCGTCCTCCCGGTTCGCCGAACTCGCCGCGGAGAAGTCGGGCGGCCGTATCAAGATCCAGATCTATACCTCCGGCACGCTGGGCAACGACCTGGAGCTGATCGAGTCGACCATCAACGGCGAAATCGACCTGTCCACGGTGGGCGTTCCGTTCTACAGCGGCTTCACGCCGGTGCTGGACGCCTACCTGCTTCCGTTCCTCATTGACACCTACGAAATCGAGCGCAAGGTGTTCGACTCGCCGATTCACGATGAGATGCTCGGCAGCCTGGAAAACCTGGGCGTGGTCGGCCTGACGATGTTCGAGGGCGGTCTCGTGCACATCGGCAACACCAAGAAAGAAATCCGCAGCCCCGAGGACATGGCCGGCATGAAGATCCGCACGGGCAACTCCGAGCTCGCCGTGGAGTCCCTGCAGGCCCAGGGCGCGAGCCCGACGCCGATGACGCTCCCGGAAGTGTACACCGGCCTGCAAACCAACGTCATCGACGGCGTGAAGACGAACCTGGTGACCATCGCGGCGCAGAAATTCTACGAAGTCATCGATTATATCACGATCCACGGGCAATACTCGTTCCCCGCGGTGGCCGCGATGAACAAGAAACGGTTCGACTCGCTGTCCGCGGAAGACCAGGCCATCCTGCGGGAGGCGGCCAGGGAAGCGACGAATTACACCCTGGACGAGATCGAAAAGCTCGACGCCGAAGCGCGGCAGACGATCGAAGCCGCCGGCGTGAAGTTCATCGAGCTGACGCCCGCGGAGAAACAGGTGTTCATTGACGCGACCAAGCACATTTTCGACAAATACACGGCCAAAGATCCGCTGATCGAAAAGTTCGTCAATGCGGTGCTTGAAATGAAGAAGTGAAACCGGACGCAAGCGCCGGGCGAAAACGCTGGTGGGGTGGGCCTGTCTGCTTCACAGCCGAGCTCACCCCATCAGAATTTTGCGAAGGGGCGTGTCGGGTAAAAGGAGGGGTTGGTTTGCAGCTCTTGAGCAATTGGATCTACAGGTTGTCGCTTTTCCTCATCGCCGTGCTGGTGGCGGTGATGACGGGCTCGATACTGCTTCAGGTTTTCGCCATGAACCTGCTGAACTTCTCCTTTATCTGGTCGGGGGAACTGGCGCAGCTCTGCTTTGTCTGGCTGACGTTCATCGGGGCCAGCGCCGTTTACAAAAAAAGCGAGATGATCGCCTTTGACCTGCTGCTCGCCAAGGTGCCGGAGCGGTACCGGCGCTGGGCGGCCACCTTCATCCAGGTCGTGGTCATCGTCTTTTCCGTCATTTTCATCTATTACGGTCTGGAAAAAGCGCTGTCGCCGTCGGTGCTGATCCAGAAGAGCACGGCGCTGAAAATGCCGATGATCGTGCCGTACATCTCCATTCCGATCGGCATGTTCATGCTGCTCATCCACGCCGTCGCCGACCTGCTCAAAACCTGGACTGGCAAGGAAGTGAAGGCCGGTTGATCGTTATTGCCCTGTTGTTTGCCGTGCTGCTGGTTACCGGCGTCCCGATCGCCATGGTGCTGGGACTTACGGGATTCGTCCACATTTCCCTGTTCAATCCGGGCGCGCTGGATATCATGCCGCAGCGCATGCTGTCGGTCATCAACAATTTCACGCTGCTGGCTATTCCGCTGTTCGTGCTGGCGGGTGAGCTGATGAACTCTTCCGGCGTGACGGCGAGGCTGATCGATTTCGCCCGCAATTTCGTCGGCCATCTGCGCGGCGGGCTCGGCTACGTCAACGTCATGGTCGGCCTGTTTCTCGGAGCGATCCTGGGGTCGGCGACCGCCGAAGCGGCCATCCGCGGGTCCACCATCGCGCCCGAGATGGAAAAAAAGGACGGCTACGAGCGGGAAACGGCGGCCGCCATTACGGCCACTTCCTCCTCGCTGGGCCCCATTTTTCCGCCGAGCATCGTCTTTATCCTATATGCCGTGCTGGCCAACGTGTCCATCGGGGCGATGTTTCTCGCCGGGATTTTCCCCGCGCTGCTGATTACGGCCGTCCACTTCATATACATTTACTATTACGCGCGGAAAAAAGGCCTGGGCAAACTGCCCCTGCCCAAGTTCAGGGATTTCCTGATCTCCTTTGTGCGGGCGCTGCCGGCCCTGCTCGTTCCCGTGGTCATTCTGGGCGGGATCTTTTCCGGCTATTTCACGGCGACGGAATCCGGCGCGATCGCCTGCCTGCTGGCGCTGATCATCGGCATCGCCTCCCGCAACCTGCGGCTCGCCGATGTGCCGGGGATCCTGATCCGGTCCGGCATCACCACCGCCGCGATCTGCATCATCGTCGCCACGTCCAACATCCTGGGCTGGTCGCTGGCGTTTGAACAGGTGCCGCAGAAGGCGACGGAACTGTTTACGGCCATCAGCGAAAATCCGCTGGTGATCCTGCCGCTCATCAACCTGCTGCTGCTCGTCATCGGCATGTTCCTGGACATCACCGCCGGAATGCTGATCATGGTGCCCGTGCTCGTTCCGGTCGTCACGGCCCTCGGCGTCGATCCGATCCACTTCGGGCTTATCGTTTCGCTCAATCTTGTAATCGGGCTGTGCACCCCTCCCGTCGGCACGGTGCTGTTCATCACGTCCGGGATCGTCAAGGTTCCGCTCCACAGCCTGGTGCGGGCCTGCATCCCGCTCATCATGTGGATGCTGGTCGTGCTCATGATCGTGACATATGTTCCGGAAGTTTCGCTGTATCTGCCCAAGGCTTTCGGATTGATCAAATAAAATCTTTCGTTTGGCGGAAACGGGGGGAGAGACGAGATGCAAACCTTCCATCAGCTTTGGCTGCCCGGGAAAATCCTGTACGGCTTCGGTTCGTTCAAGGAAGCGGGCAGGCAGGCCGCGGCCCTCGGCAGAAAAGCGCTGATCGTCAGCGACGGCGTCATGGACCGGCTTGGCCACGTGGCGGAACTGGAGCGGATGCTGGCGGCGGAATCCGTCGCCTGCACAAAATACGCGGAGGTCAATACCGAACCGACGGACCGGCATGTGCGCGAAGCGCTGGACATCTGCCGGGAAGAAAAGTGCGACGTCATCGTCGCCCTCGGCGGGGGCAGCCCCATCGACACCGCCAAGGCGGTGGCGGTCATGATGACCAACAGCGGATTCATCGGCGATTATATCCAGCGGCCGTTCGAGAACGCTCCGCTGCCGCTCGTGGCGATTCCGACGACGGCGGGCACCGGCTCGGAGGTCACCCGGGTCACCGTCATCACGGATACGGTGACGGAAGTGAAAATGATGATCGCCAGGCCGGAACTGGTGCCGGCGGTGGCCATCGTCGATCCGGAACTCACGCTGTCGTGTCCGCCCCATGTCACTGCGGCCACGGGAATCGACGCCCTTTGCCACGCCATGGAGGCGTATATTTCGCGGCGCGCCCATCCGGTCACCGACATGTTCGCCCGGAAGGCGATCGAACTGCTCGCGGGGTATCTGCGGCGGGTCTACAGGGACGGAAGCGACCGGGAGGCACGGGAAAAGGTGGCGCTCGGGGCCATGCTGGCCGGCGCGGCGTTCTCCAACGCCTCCGTCACCCTGGTGCACGGCATGTCCCGGCCGATCGGGGCGCTGTTCCATGTGCCGCACGGCGTTTCCAACGCGATGCTGCTGCCCGCGGTGTTCGAGTTCACCAAGGAAGCCGCGTTGCCACGCTTCGCGGAAATCGCCGCCATTTTCCGTCCGGAGCTGAAGGACGCTTCCGA
>DATCLN010000202.1:0-64802 GCA_036563895.1 Paenibacillaceae bacterium | reverse complement strand
GAGCTAAGGGCCCTGGTCTCATGGCGTAAGGATGGTTGCGGGGGCAGGATTTGAACCTGCGTCCTTCGGGTTATGAGCCCGACGAGCTACCGGACTGCTCCACCCCGCGTCGGTGATGGCCGCCCCGCGTGAACGGCAAAGCCGCGACTTAAGGCAGCACTCATCACTTTACACCGAATGGCGCCCAACGTCAAGGGCTTCCTCATCCTCCGGGGCGGCTTACGGCAGGTAGCGCACGCCGTATTTCCCTTTCCGGGAGCGGAACACCTCGATTTCCCGCGGGGTGTCGATGCCGAAGAGCCAACCGTCATGTTCCATGCGGCGCATGACGCAGCCGGCCTGAAATTTGCTGTCGTAAAGTCTGGCCCAGTAAACCCACTTCATGACGCCACCTCCCATGGCACGATGTCGGCTGGCACGCGGCGCCGCGCGCTTCCTTCCGCGCGCGGCGCCTCCGTCGCCCGTTATAGCATGCGCGATACGCCCCGGGGATTATCCATGCATGGCAGGCGCACTTTCCAGGATAACTTTGCCCGTGCCAGGGGAAGCTCCGCCCCCGTACAGGTCGTCGAATACGCCTTCGATGGGACCGTTCGGGTTTTCCTTGATCTTCAGCAGCAGGTCGTTGCCGCGGCTTTCCCATTCCGCCAGCGCCTCGTCCACCGTTTTCTCTCCGCGGAGCACCTGGTTGTAAAGCAAATCGCCGAGCTGTTGGACCATCCACAGATTCGGGTAATCCCGCTCCAGCTTCTGTTCGGCATACGACCGCGGAGGCGCCGGCTTGACGGAATAGAACGCCTCGATGTTGTAGCTCAGCCCGCCGCGCGGCTGGATGTACGCCTTGCGCGCCGGCATTTCCCACGTGCTGCGGGACTTCAGCTTCGCCCATTCATCGCCGGTCATGAACTTGATGTACGTCCAGGCGTCTTCCTTGTTTTGGGCGTTGGCGTTGATGGCAAGCAGCTGGTTCAGGTAGATGCTGCCGGAGACGCCCGGCATGGAGCTGTGGGACGGCACCGTCACCACGTCCCAGTCGATGGGTTCAAAGCCCTTGTCCCGGATCCGGTCGACGTTGTTGTTGAAATTCATCAGTTCGTTGATGAAGCCGTAGTTCCCCAGCACCATGGCGACCTTGCCGCGGAAGAACGCCCGGTCCATGTAGGGGTACCAGACGCCGTCCTGGGGAGGATCCGCCATCAGATCCTCATATGTCGGAAGCACCTTGTCCTTGTACAGCTGGGTGATTGTGGTCCACACATTTCTCCAGCTGTCGTTGTTGACCGTCATCCGCTCGAGGTTATCGTCGTACATGCGCAGGTTGAGCGACTGGGCGTATTGTTGCAGCTCCCAGAAGCCTCCGCCGCCGCCCCATTCGTTGAACGTGAATCCCCATACCGCGTCCTTGCCCTCGCCCCGCTTGAGCCGGCGGGCCAGGTTGAACACGTCGTCCCAGGTCATGTTGTCGGTGGGAAACTCCACGCCCGCTTCCTGGAACAGCTTTTTGTTATAGAACAGCGCGGACGGGTTGAACGTCGGGGTCAGGGCGTAGATGAAGCCGTCTCCCATTTCCGCGATAGCGTCGATGACGGCCGGCACGAAGTCTTCCTTGTTGATCTTGTCTTCGGCCATCAGCGGGTCCAGCTGCACCAGCAGGTTGTCGCGCGCCAGAAGCGTAAGCAGCGAGGAATCCAGCACCATGACGTCCACCGGATTTGGGCCGGTGAGAAGTTTCTTGACCTCTTCATAGACATCCGGCTGGTTCCGCTGTTCCTCCGGGGTAAGGAACTGGAGCTGGTCGTAATTGACCGCCGGCACGATCTCGATTTCGATGGCGCCCTGCATGGTCAGCTCAAAGGCGTCGGTGAGCGTCTGACGGATGTGGTAATCGTCGTACGCGCTGCCATACATGATGCCGATCCGCAGGGTCCTCGGACCCTCCGGCTCGCCGGCCCCCCGGCTGCAGGCGGCCAGCAGCGACCCCGCCAGCGCCGCGATCAGGCCGAGGATGAGCCATCGGCGCAACGTTCCCCTTTTGTTCATGCGGATTCTCCCTCCATTTTTTTCGGGGGTTTGATCAGAATCTTCTCCCCGTCAAATTCCAACGTGGCCTTGTCGCCGATGCCGAGCGCCTGCAAATATTCCCGGGGGATTTGCAGCCGGCCCGCGCGGTCGACGACGACAAACGCTTCATGCACCTCCTCAAGTTCCCTGCGGCCGTAAAGCGGCGCAGCCAGTGTCCGATCGAGATGGACATTGCGCTTGATGAATTCCGTGCTGATCAGTCCGTCGCGGATCGCCACCACCCGGTCGACCTTGCTCGCCAGCCCCAGGTCGTGGGTGACGATGACGATGGTCACGCCGAATTCCCGGTTGAAGCGGCGGAAGATGTCCATGATCAGATCGGAGGTCGCGGTGTCGACGGAGCCGGTCGGTTCGTCCGCAAGCAGGAGCTTCGGCCGGTTCGCCAGGGCGATGGCAATCGCCACCCGCTGCTGTTCCCCGCCGGACAGCTGGGCCAGCTTGCTGTGCATGCGGTCCTTGAGCCCGACCATCTCCAGCAGCTGTCTGGCGTAGGCGCGATCCACCTTTTTGCCCGTAAACATCATCGGCACTTCGACGTTCTCCAGCGCCGTCAGATAGGGCAGGAGATTCCGGGCGTTGTTCTGCCAGACGAAGCCCACCGTCTCCCGCTTGTACATGACCAGTTCGGCCTCGGTGATTTTCAGCAGATCCCATTTGCCGACGCGCACCTGTCCGGCCGTGGGGCGGTCCAGTCCGCCGAGGATGTTGAGCAGGGTGGATTTGCCGCTGCCGCTGTTGCCGATGATCGCCATCATCTCGCCGGCCTCGACGGTCAGGTTGAGACCCTGCAGGGCCACCACTTCCAGGTCGTCGGTTTTGTAGATCTTGACGAGGCCTTCGCAATGGATCAAGGCTTACCGCTCCTCTCCTACTATACGGCCTGGCGAACCCTTCTGATTGCGGGACGGGGCCATCCGCCGGGCCTTTTACAAAAAATCGTCGAACACGCCTTCGATGGGACCGTTCGGGTTTTCCCTGATCTTCGGCAGCAGGTCGTTGCCGCGGCTTTCCCATTCCGCCAGCGCTTCCTCCACCGTCTTTTCGCCCTGGAGCACCTGCCCGAACAGCTGTTTGCCGATATCCCGGATCCGCCATACGTTCGGGTAATCCCGCTCCAGCTTCTGTTCGGCATACGGCCGCGGAGGCGCCGGCTTGACGGAATAGAAGGCCTCGATATTGTAACTCAGGCCGCTTCTCGGCCGGATGTACGCCTTGCGGGCCGGCAATTCCCACGGGCTGCGGGATACGAGTTTCGCCCATTCCTCGCCGGTCATGAACTTGATGTACGTCCAGGCGTCTTCCCTGTTTTGCGCGTTGGCGTTGATGGCAAGCAGCTGGCTCAGGTGGATGTTGCCGGAGACGCCCGGTGCGGAGCTGTGGGACGGCACCGTCACCACGTCCCAGTCGATGGGTTCGAAGCCCCAGTCCCGGAGCCGGACGGCGTTGTTGTTGAAATTCACCAGTTCGCTGATGAAGCTGTAGTTCCCCAGCACCATGGCGACCTTGCCGCGGAAGAACGCCCGGTCCATGTACGGATGCCAGACGCCGTCCTCGGGTTTATCCCCCATCATGAGCTCATCCGTCGGCAGGACTTTGTCTTTGTACAATTGCGCAATGGTCTCCCAGGCCGTTTTCCAGCTGTCGTTGTTGACCGTCATCCGCTCGAGGCCGTCGTCGTACATGCGCAGATTGAGCGGCTGGACGAACTGTTGCAGCTCCCAGAAGCCTCCGGCGCTGCCCCATTCGTTGAACGTGAATCCCCATACCGCGTCCCTGCCCTCGCCCCGCTTGAGCCGGCGGGCCAGGTTGAACACGTCGTCCCAGGTCATGTGGTCGGTGGGAAACTCCACGCCCGCTTCCTGGAACAGCTTCTTGTTGTAGAACAGCGCGGACGGGTTGAAGGTCGGGGTCAGGGCGTAGATGAAGCCGTCTCCCATTTCCGCGATAGCGTCGATGACGGCCGGCACGAAGTCTTCCTTGTTGATGTTGTCTTCGGCCATCAGCGGGTCCAGCTGCACCAGCAGATTGTCGCGCGCCAGAAGCGCAAGCAGCGAGGAATCCAGCACCATGACGTCCACCGGATTCGGGCCGGTGAGAAGTTTCTTGACCTCTTCGTAGACGTCCGGCTGGTTCTGCTGTTCCTCCGGCGAAAGGAACTGGTACTGGTCGCAATTGATCGCCGGCACGATCTCGATTTCAATGGCGCCCTGCATGGTCAGCTCGAAGGCGTCGGTGAGCGTCTGACGGATGTGGTAATCGTCGTCCGCGCTGCCATACATGATGCCGATCCGCAGGGGCCTCGGGCCCTCCGGCTCGCCGGCCCCCCGGCTGCAGGCGGCCGTCAGCGTACCGGCCGGCGCCGCGGCAAGACCGGGGATAAGCCGGCGGCGAATCGCTCCTCCGGGTTTCATGCGGTTTCCCTCCATCTTACCGCTCTTCACCCATTTTGACGGCCTGGTGCACCCGCAGATTGCGGATGTGGGCGACAAGAAGCCCGGCCCCGATGCCCATCATCACCGCGACCACCGTGTACAGCCGGATGTCGTCCACCGCCTCGAACACCACCCGGAACGGCGGGACCTGGTTCGCCGCATTTCCGGTGGTCTGCAGGAACGGCAGGAACAAGAGGCTCGCCAGCTTGCCGGTCAGGATGCCGACGGCGATGGACAGTCCCGCGGTAAACACCTGCTCGAGCAGCAGCATGGCGGTCAGCTCCCGCCGGAACAGGCCGGTTGCCCGGAGCACGCCCATCTGGACGGTCCTGCCGGACAGATTGAAGAACCAGAAAATGATGTACCCCGCCAGCGAAACGATCACCGTGATGAGAAATCCGAGGCTCAGGATGCCGAACACGCCGCCGCGGGCCGGATGCCGGCTTTGGGCGATCAGTTCGTTCTCCACGTCCTGGATGGAGGCGATTTCGATGCCGTGTTCCCGGAGCACCGGCACGATGGGCAGCACGTCGGCCCCCGGTTCCATGTTGAGCCAGACGTCGTAAGGGATCATCGGAACCTGATCGTATATGTAACCCAGATTGGCGACAAGGAACGGCAGCTGGTCCGGATATTGCGCGGGCCAGTAGGGCACGATGCCGATGATCACGAATTCCACGGGCTGGCCGGCGATGACCGCGGTGATCAGGTCGCCCGTCTTCAGCTCATGCTGTTCCGCAAGATTGGAGGAAATGATGGCCCCTTCGGTCACGCGTCCCATCGCGGCCAGATACTGGAACGGATGGTTTCGGTACAGGTCCCTGCGGAACCAGGCCACCCGGGCGAAATCCACGTTTTCGATGCCGACGACCATGCCCTGCCCCACCGTCCGGTTGGAAACGGACAGGCTGGCCTTCGTCTGCAGCACCTTGGCCGCATGCTGCACCCCGGGGAGCGTCCGGAACACCTCAAACGGCGGCTCGTTGTAAATAAGGGTTCCCGATGGCGACGGAACCCGGGGAGACCCGCCTCCGCCCCCGCCGGGACTGCCGGAACCGCCTCCTCCCGGGCTTCCGCTGCCGCCGCCCCCGCCTCCGCCCGGCTGTTGCGAACCGCCGGACGGGGTGCTCACCTGGTAAGCCTCCCAGACGGTTTGCACGATGACGTCCGCTCCGTATTTGTACAGGATCCGCTCTTCGGAATTGAGATGGATGGTGCGCGCCGCCGAAGCGTTGTAAACCCCGAGCCCGAGGGTGAGCACCAGCAGGATCATGAGCGGAAAATAGACCTTGGACGAACGGGACAGCTGCGTCACCGTGAGGTACAACGGAATCGGCATCTTCCTGCGCGCCAGCCAGCTGATGAGCCTGAGCATCAGCGGGAACAGCCGCAGGAACAGAAGGCCGAGGGCGAAAATGAAGATCGCCGGCACGAAAAACAGGAACGGCTGCACGTTCAGCTGGTCCGTGGTCAGCCCCGTCCGGAACGAGATCATTTGCCGTTCGTTGAACAGGTACCATCCGTAAGCCGCCACGCCCAGCAGGACGACGTCCAGATACCAGCGCATCCAGAACGGCGGGCGTTCCTTGCGCGCCTGCATGCGCCGGTAATCGACGATGGAGGCCCGGGTGTAGACCAGCGCCGGGATGACCGCGGCACCGATGGCCACCAGCACCGACAGCAGCCCGGCCAGCGCGCTGTCGGAGGAGAAGCCCACCGGAATCGATTTGCGGTTCACGAACTCGAGAAACCCGTTGGCGGATCCGATGCTTTTGGCCATGAACCAGCCGATGGCGGGACCGAGCAGCAGGGCCGCTCCGCCGAGCAGGGCCCCTTCCAGCAGGAAGATGAGCATGATCTGCCGCCTGCTGGCGCCGCGGCTGCGCAGCACCGCGATGTCGGTGCGCTGGTTCTCCAGCGACTGGCGGGCGATCATGGTGATGAAGTAGAACGCCATGGCGATCATCGGAGCCGCCAGGGTAAACAGCATCGTCTGCAGCTGGACGCTCTCGCGGCGAAAATCCGCCAGCATGTCCCGGAACGAAATCTCCACCCGCGTGCCTTTCAGGATGTTGTTCGCCTCGATGTCGACCCGGTTCAGGACGCGGGAGAGGGGTGTCAGCCGGCTCGTGGTGATCTCGCTCAGGTCGTACACGGCGTACCAGCTGGCCAGCTGCACCGGGATGCCGCGCTTGCCCACCAGATCGTCCAGGAACACCCGCTCGGAGATCAGCAGCGCGTTCATCAGGCTGTCCAGGCCCTGGTACCAGTAAGGATCGGCCATGTCCAGCGGCCGGACGGAACCGACGATCTCCACGCGGAGCGTGAGATTCAGGCCGCCGTAGACGGGGTACAGCAGTACGTCGCCAACGTGCAGGTCGTTGCGGAACAGCGCTTCTTCCAGCATGACCGCCTGCAGCGTGCCGTCCGCCCCTGCTTCTTCGGCGAACCACTTGCCGCCGGCCAGCTCGACCCGTTCTTCCAGGCCGCCCAGGGCGGTGATGGTCATCCGGCGGGTGCGGCTGGCGTCGACCTTCGACGGGTCTTCCGGCGACACTTCCGTGCTGCGCAGCGTAAGCCCCCGCTGCTCAACGGTAACGGGAAAGCCGATGCGCTCCGGAACTTCTTCGGTGATGAACCGGTCCGCCTGGCTGAAGGCGACGGGGTCCGTTCTGCCGTCCGTCGACTGGTAACGGAACAGCAGGGCCCCGGCCGGCAGCCCGGTCTCGTGTTCGCGCAGCGTCTGGGCGACGACGCGCTTCAGCGAACCGTCCGCGTACATCGGAATGCTGGCGGTGAACGCCACCGCCACGAGCAGCCCGGCGAAGGTGCTCAGCGTGAGCCACCGGGTGTTCCACATTTTGCGAAAAAGAAAACGGATCAGTGCGCTCATCGGCTACCTTCCCACTACTTTTTGCCCGGGGACGAGGCCCTCGAGGATTTCGGCGACGGTCGACGTCTGCTGGCCGACCCGGACGTCCACTTCCCGCTTGGTGCCGTCGGGCTCCACCACCTGCACGTAGGTGCGCGTGCCGATGGTCCGCAGGGCGGCGAGGGGAATGACGACGGCGTTTTCCTTGCGGTTCAGGATCACCGTGGCGGTCAGCGGCGTGCCGCGCTGGGCCGTGTCGGGCAGATCCTTGACCTCCACCAGCAAGTACTGGTCAAGCCGGTCGGGCTGCTGCGGCTGCCCCCAGGGCCAGCCGCCCGAGTTTTGTTGCGACGTGGGCAGCGCCTTGACGACGCCCATCCGTTCGCCGACGTTGTTGATGTTAAGGCGCACCTCCATGCCGGGGGCGACCTTGTTCACGTCGCTGGACGACAGGGAAACGGCCGCGATCAGTTCCCGGGCGTTGGCGATGACGGCCACCGGATCGTACGCCTTCACCTGCCCGCCTTCCTGCACGGACAGCGAGACGACGGTTCCCGCGAACGGCGCCGTCAGGACCGCCTGGGCGATTTGCTCTTCCAGGTCGACGAGCGCCTGCCGTTTTTCTTCAAACTGGATGCGCTGCGTTTCGAATTCCACCGGATCCATCTCGTCGCGCCGGCGAAGCAGCTCCTTCATCGCCAGCTCTTCCTTTTGGAAGGCGAGCCGCTGCATGCGCAGCTGGTTGCGCAGATCGTCCACGTCCAGCTCGGCGACGGGCTGGCCCGCCTCCACCCAGTCGCCGGGCATGACGTACAGCCGCTTGATCCGGCGGTTGTCCAGGGTGAAGTACAGCGTCGTTTCCTGTGTCGAAAGGAGCCTGCCGGAGCCCGTCACGGTGGTCTCCAGCGTCTGCGTGGTCACTTCGTACTCCGGTTTTTTGGAAATCTGCGGGAGGGCGATGTCTTCCAGGTATTCTTCTTCCGGCTCGTCGGGCAGCAGGCTGCAGCCCGCAAGGAGCAGCGGCAGCGCCAGCAGGACCGCCAGCGCGGACCGGACCGCGAAAGGCGCCTTTCGCCCGGCCCGGAAACGCCGGTCTTCTTTCGGTTCAGACGGCGGCAAGAACCCCGTCGGCCATTTCATAGACATGATCCGCAACCTCCAAAATTGTGGGATCGTGGGTGGTCATGCAGATGGTGATGTTCTCCCTGGCGACGATTTCGCGGAACATCGCGATGATCTGCGCCGCCATCTGCGAGTCCACCTCGGCGGTCGGCTCGTCGGCCAGAAGCAGCCTTGGCCGGTGCGCGATGGCTTTGGCGATGGCCACCCGCTGCTGTTCGCCCCCGGACAGCTCGTACGGGCGATGGTGCATCCGCTTGCCCAGTCCGACCATTTCCAGGCAGGCCGTGGCGCGGCTTTTCCATTCGGATCGGGGCACGCCGGCGATCCTCAGCGACAGCTCCACGTTTTCGTAGGCCGACAGAAGCGGAAGCAGCGCGTAGGACTGGAAAATGAAGCCGATCTCCTTCCGCCTGACCTCCGTGCGCCGGTCGTCGTCCCACGCGTGGAGGGGCTGCCCGCGAAACCAGATTTCGCCCCTGGTCGGCGTGTCCAGCCCGCCCATCAGGTTAAGCAGGGTCGTCTTCCCGGAACCGGAACGCCCGCGCAGCATGACCAGCTGCCGGGGATACAGATCCAGGTCGATCCCCTTGAGCACCCTGAGGGGCTTGCCGCCCACCTCGAAGGTCCGCTCCACGCCGCGGACGGACAAAATCGGCCCGGATTCGTCCGGCTCCGGCGCATCCCCGGCCAGGCCGGGCGCCGTTGACGGCTGCGGGGGTTGGTCCGATGCGGATTCCGCCGGCCGCGGAATCTCCGCCCGCCGTCGAAATTTGGCGAACATGCCCGTTCCTCCCACACCTTTTTCAAAAACATTTTTCAAACTGATATAACGATACGAAATAGGAAAAAGTTACGCAATGACGGGTTTTTTTATGAGAATCATGAGAATCCTGAGAAAGGCCTTATCTGCGGGCGCCGTTTTGTGTATGATTAATAAAATGGACATGCCAGTGGTGGAAAGGTTGGAAGGATCTTGAGCGCGAAATTGCCGGAAACGCAAACCCCCTCCTCGAACTTTATTCGCAACATCATCGCCGAAGACGTCGCCTCAGGGCGGGTGAAGGAAGTCGTCACCCGCTTCCCTCCCGAGCCCAACGGTTACCTGCACATCGGCCACGCCAAGTCGATTTGCCTGAACTTCGATCTGGCCGACGAATTCGGCGGGCGGACGAACCTCCGCTTTGACGACACCAACCCGCTGAAGGAAAGCGAAGAATACGTGAAGGCGATCATGGAGGACGTCCGCTGGCTGGGTTACGAATGGGACAATCTGTGCTTCGCGTCGGACTATTTCGAGCAGATGTACGAATATGCCGTTCGCCTCATCCGCAAGGGCAAGGCGTACGTCTGCGATCTGTCGCCGGAGGAAATCCGCCGCACCCGCGGCACCCTGACCGAACCCGGAATCCCCAGCCCGTACCGGGACCGCTCCGTCGAGGAGAACCTGGACCTGTTCCGCCGGATGCGCGAAGGGGAATTTCCCGAAGGCTCGAGAACCCTGCGGGCCAAGATCGATATGGCGTCGCCCAACATCAACCTGCGCGACCCGGTGCTGTACCGGATCGTCCACGCCCGGCACCACCACACCGGGGACAAATGGTGCATCTACCCGATGTACGATTTCGCCCATCCGCTGAGCGACGCCATCGAGGGGGTCACCCATTCGATCTGCACCCTGGAATTCGAAGACCATCGGCCGCTTTACGACTGGGTGATCCGGGAGTGTGAAGTCGAATCGGTTCCCCGCCAGTATGAATTCAACCGGCTCAACCTGACGCAGACGGTGCTCAGCAAGCGGTACCTCAAGCTGCTGGTGGACCGGGGCATCGTCGACGGCTGGGACGATCCCCGCATGCCGACCATCGCCGGCCTGCGCCGCAGGGGCTTCACGCCGGATGCGATCCGCGCCTTCTGCCGCGAGATCGGCGTGGCCAAAAGCAACAGCGTCGTCGACTGGCGGATGCTGGAGCACTTCGTGCGCGAGGATCTGAAGCTGAAGGCGCCGCGCACGATGGCCGTGCTCCGGCCGCTCAAGGTGGTCATCGTGAATTACCCGGAAGGCCAGATCGAATGGCTGGACGCCGAGAACAATCCGGAAAATCCGGAAATGGGCACGCGGCGCATTCCGTTCTCGCGGGAAATCTACATCGAGCGCGAGGATTTCATGGAAAATCCGCCGCCGAAATACCACCGCCTGTTCCCGGGCAACGAGGTGCGCCTGAAACACGCGTACTTCATCCGCTGCGAGGAAGTGGTGAAAAACGAGGCGGGCGAAATCGTGGAACTGCGCTGCACGTATGATCCGGCCACGAAAAGCGGCACCGGCTTCAACGCCCGCAAGGTCAAGGGCACCATCCACTGGGTGGAGGCTTCCCACGCGGTGCCGGCGGAGTTCAGGCTGTATGAGCCGCTGATTCTGGACGAAAGCGCCGGGGTCGCGGACAACGGGGAGGCCGAAGGCGACGCCGGCGAGGACGCGGATGCGGCCGCGTCGTTCCTCAGCCGGATCAACCCCAAATCCCTGGAGATCCTGCACGGCTTCGTGGAACCCGGCCTGAAGGATGCAAAGCCCCAGGACAAGTTCCAGTTTTTCCGCCACGGATACTTCAACGTGGACCCCAAAGATTCCGGCGGCGGGCGTCTGGTGTTCAACCGGATCGTGTCGCTCAAAAGCTCCTACGAGCTGCCGGCCGATGCCCGCTGACGGGCGGCGACAGCCCGGGCTTCCGCCCGGGCGCTTGCCGGCAGACAGATCCCCGGCCAAGACCGAAGGGCGGTTTCCGTTTGGAAGCCGCCCTTCGTCATGTTCAGCGCGGCACGTCGGTTTGGTCCGTGCGTCCCGACGCTTTTCAGCGCGCCGCCGCGATCGATTTTGCTTTGTACAGCCTAGCCCCGATGAGGAACGCCAGGATGCCCCACGCCGCCATCACCGCGACGGCGATCCAGAACGAGGCGTCCGCGATGCCCCGCGCGTACACCATGCCGTCGCGGATGCCGTCGACGAAGTAGGTCAGGGGCAGCACCCGCGCCAGCGGCTGCAGCCATTCCGGGAGCGAATCCACGGGAAAGAACACGCCGCTGATGAACATCATCAGGAAGGAGGCGATGTTGGCCAGGGCCATATAGGCCTCCTGCGACTTGCTGACGGCGGAGAACAGGTAGCCGATGGCGTTGAACGCCAGGACGCCGACGAAGAAGGCGACGGCCAGGCTGACCAGGTGCAGCTGCAGCTTCGCGCCGAAACCGAACACGCCCACCGCCGTGAGCAGCGTGATCTGCAGAACGCCGAGCACGAACCGGACGGCCATGTCCGCGATGCCGAACATCGCCGTGCTGGCCGGCGTCAGGCGAAGCCTCCGGAGCACGCCTTTCCGCCGCATTTCCACCAGGCCGACCATGCCGAACAGCCCGCTTTGCGCCAGCGACAGGGCGATCATGCCGGTCATCAGGTAATCCTGGAACTTGAGCTCGTCGCCGCCCGTGGTGACCGTCTCGACATCCAGGCGGAAGACCGGCTCCGCTCCCAGGGCCGCGTAGTTTGCCTGCTGGACGAATTGTTCCAGCATGCCGGCCAGAGCCTGGGCGGTGATGTTGCGCTCGTTCTCGCGGTGGATGACGAGGCGGACGGCGGGGTCTTCCTCCGAAGGAAGCTCGATGAGGGCGAACACCTTTTTGTCCAGCACCAGCTGCCGGCCTTCTTCAGGCGTTACCGGGCCTTCGCCGCGGATTTTCAGCCCGGGAAGCTGCCGGAGCTGATCCAGAAGCTGCGCCGACGCCTCGGTCGGCCGCGTGTCGGCCACCGCCACCTGCGCCTTGAACTCGTTGGCGTTGCCGCCGAAAATGATCGTGAACAGCACCATCAGGATGACGGGAAAGAAAATGTTCCAGAACCAGACCGCCTTTTCCCGGAACGTGATTTTCAGATGGGCCGCAAACATCTGGGGAAACTGTTTCCATGCGAGCAACGTCAGTCCCTCCATTCCTTGCCCGTGAAGGCGATGAATACGTCTTCCAGGCTCATTTCCCGGATCGAAAGCCGCTCCACCCGGTACCCCTGCTCCTGGGTGAAGCCGAACAGGCCGTGCAGCGCGGCTTCGGGCCGATCCGTCCAGATGCGGAGCTGTCCCGCTTCCCGTTCCATCCGGGTGATGTTCCCCAGACGCCGCAGCAATTCTTCCGCCTCCCGTGCGGCCGCCTCGCCGTCTTCGAATCCGAGGCGGATTTCCCGCTCCTTCGTCAGCCGGCCGATGAGGGCCGCCGGCGTGTCAAGGGCGACCACGGCGCCCTGGTCGACAATGCAGACGCGGTCGCTCAGCTTTTCCGCCTCTTCCATGTAGTGCGTCGTCAGAATCGTCGTTTTGCCCATTTCCTTGAGCCTCAAAATGATGTCCCAAATGTTCAGGCGAGCCTGCGGGTCCAGGCCGGTCGTCGGCTCGTCGAGGAAGATGAGGTCCGGATCGTTGATCATCGCCAGGCCGATGGCCAGCCGCTGCCGTTGCCCCCCGGACAGCACCTTGACCCTCTTGTTCCGGTGATCCTGAAGGTTGATCATTTCGAGGATTTCCTCGACGGGCCGCGACTTCCGGTAGAAGGAAGCGAACAGGCGCAGATGTTCCTCCACCGTGAGCAAATCGAACAGTGCGCCGGATTGCGGCTGGACGCCGATCATCTCCCGGATGGCATGGGCGTCCTTCTCCCAGGTGAGCCCGCCGAACGAGATTTCGCCGGCGTCCGGGACAAGCAGGCCTTCGATCATCTCCAGCGTCGTCGTCTTCCCCGCTCCGTTCGGGCCAATGATCGTGAACACTTCGCCGCGCTCCACCGAGAAGCTGATGTCCGACACCGCCGTCACCGCGCCGAAAGTCTTGCGCAGGCGGCGCACTTCCAGTACGGGCATGGGCTTTGCTCCTTCCTCGCATCGGCAAAATTTCGATCACGGTTGCCATTGTAAAAAATGTGATCCTGCCGGCGGTACGGTCCGCGGGAGGTTTTCGCCTCCGACCCGGGACCGAGGGACGGACGGTACGCGCGGCGGAGACGAAAAAGCCGCCCTGTCCGGAGACGGTTCCGGAACGAGGGCATTTTCTGCGCACTTGTCCTTCTCGGGGTGACGGTTTTGTGGTCGGCGGATTGACTTGTCCGGGCGGCAGCCGGGGGACTGACGGGGGAGCCGATTTTTCGACTGCATGGCCTCCGGGGAGGTGTCGCGCGGGTGATGGAGGCATTGCGGCACACACAAAAAACTCCTGCCGCGAACGGCAGGAGTCAGTCGTCTCTATCGGGCCTGCTCCGCGCGGCCCCATTCCCGCGGATTTTCCCGCCAGGCCTGAAGCAGGGCAAGTTCACGCTCGCCGATGAGGCCGCGCCTGCGCGCTTCGCCGATCAGCGTTCCGTAGTCCGTCAGCGTCCGAAGCGGAACGCCCGCCTCTTCAAACGCCCGCGCGGCTTCCGGAAACTGGTACGTGAAAATGGCCAGCACGCCCAGCACCTCCGCTCCCTCCTCCCGCACGGCCATAGCGGCCTGGAGGGAGCTGCCGCCGGTGGAGACGAGGTCCTCGATGAGCACCACCTTCTGTCCGGGCGCAAGACGCCCCTCGATCCGGTTTCCCTTGCCGTGTTCCTTGGCCTTGCCGCGCACGTACACCATCGGCAGGTTCAGCTTCTGCGCCACCCAGGCGGCGTGGGGAATGCCGCCGGTGGCGATCCCGGCCACCACCTCGCACGCCGGATGGTGGAGGCGGATCAGCGCCGCGAAGCCTTCGGCGATCTCTTCGCGGATGGGCGGATGGGAGATGGTCAGCCGGTTGTCGCAATAGATGGGCGAGCGCAGCCCGCTGGTCCAGGTGAACGGTTCGTCCGGACGCAGCGTCACCGCGCCGATCTCCAGCAGCAATCCCGCGATGCGGGCGGGCAGGCTTTCCAGGTTCGGGACGTTCACGCCTCGGTCATCTCCTTCAGGATTTGTTCCAGCGCGGCGGCGGGATCGGACGCGGCGGTGACGGGCCTGCCCACCACCAGAAAATCCGCTCCCGCACGCAAAGCCTCAAGGGGGGTGGCGATCCGGCGCTGGTCCCCGGCCGCGTGTCCCGCCGGACGGATACCGGGGGTCACCGCCAGAAAATCGCGGCCGCACGCGCGCTTCACCGCCGCCGCTTCCAGGGGGGAAGCGACGACGCCGTGCAGGCCCGCTCTTTTCGCCAGCATGGCGTACCGCACGACGACATCTTCCACTTCGCCCGGGATGCCGATTTCCTCGTTCATCATTTCCCGGGTCGTGCTGGTCAGCTGGGTCACGGCGACGATCAGCGGCGGGGCGGCAAGCCCAGCGGCCTCCGCGCCTTCCGCCGCTCCCTCCGCCGCCGCGCGCATCATCTCCGTGCCCCCGGCCGCGTGCACGTTGATCATGTCCGCGCCTAGCCTGGCGAGGCTGCGCGCCGCCCCTTTCACCGTGTTGGGAATGTCGTGCAGCTTGAGATCGACAAAGATGCGGAATCCCAGCCGGCGGCACTCGCGGACGATGTCCGGCCCCCCGGCGTAAAAGAGTTCCATGCCGATTTTCACCCAGCAGCCGAAAGGCCGCAGCGCTTCCGCGACGCGCAGGGCCTCCGCCGCGTCCGGCTTGTCCAGGGCCACCATCACCTTGGCGGCCGCTTCCCTCGTGTTCATCTCGCGCAGGCCTCTCCTTTCCCGGCGGAAGGACCGGTCCGCTTCAGAGGGCCGTCGGCTCGCCGACCGCCGTCCCGCGCGCCGGCGCGGGTTCGTGAAAGGCGGGCATCGGCTCGCTGGAGAAGCGCAGGGCTTGCAGCATATGCAGAAGGGCCCGCGCGGTGTCCAGCGAAGTGAGCACCACGATGCCGTGTTCCACCGCTTCGCGGCGGATGCGGAAACCGTCCCGCTCGGGGGTTCTGCCCCTCGTCAGGGTGTTCACGACGATGTGCGCCTGTCCGGCGCGGATCATATCGATGATGTTCGGCGATCCTTCGCTCAGCTTCTTCACCCGCTGCACGCGCAGTCCGGCCCGCTCCAGCGCGTCGGCGGTGCCGCCCGTGGCGACCAGCTTGTAGCCGAGGTTGTAGAAGCCGCGCAGGATTTCCACCGCTTCTTCCTTGTCCTTGTCGGCCACCGTGGCGATGATGGTGCCGGAATCCGGAATCTTCATGCCGGAACCGAGCAGCCCTTTGTACAGCGCCTTGGCGAACAGGCGGTCGCGGCCCATCACCTCGCCGGTGGACTTCATTTCCGGCGTCAGCGTCGGGTCGACGCGGCGCAGCTTGGCGAAGGAGAACACCGGCACCTTGACGGAGACGTACTCGTCTTCCGGCCAGAGGCCGTCCCTGTATCCGAGGTCCGCCAGCTTGACGCCGAGGATCGCCTGCGTCGCCAGCTTCGCCATCGGCACGCCGGTCACCTTGCTCAGGAACGGCACGGTGCGGGACGAACGGGGGTTGACCTCGATGACGTACACCTGGTCCTGCCAGACTACGAACTGGATGTTCACCAGGCCGACCACCTTGAGTTCCCGGGCGATCCGCAGCGTCATGTCCACCGCCTGGCGTTTGACGTCCTCGGACAGCGTCTGCGGCGGGTACACGGCGATGGAGTCGCCGGAGTGGACGCCCGCGCGCTCCACGTGTTCCATGATGCCCGGGATGAGCACCGTCTCGCCGTCGCACACCGCGTCGATCTCGATTTCCTTGCCGAACATGTACCGGTCGATGAGCACCGGATGCTCGGAATGGGCGCGGACGGCTTCCCGCATGTACTCCAGGAGTTCTTCGTCGGAGTAGACGATTTCCATGGCGCGCCCGCCCAGCACATAGGACGGCCGGACCAGCACCGGGTAGCCCAGCGCGCGGGCCGCGTCCACCGCTTCGTCCACCGAAGTGACGGTGGCTCCCTTCGGCTGGGGAATGCCGAGCCGCCTGAGCAGCGCCTCGAACTTTTTGCGGTCCTCCGCCGCGTCGATGCTTTCCAGCGAAGTGCCAAGGATGCGCACGCCCGCCTCCGCCAGCGGACCGGCCAGGTTGATCGCCGTCTGGCCGCCGAACTGCACGATGACGCCCACCGGCTGTTCCTGCTCGATGACGTTCATGACGTCCTCGAAGAAGAGCGGTTCAAAATAGAGCCGGTCGGACGTGTTGAAGTCCGTGGACACCGTCTCCGGGTTGTTGTTGATGACGATGGCTTCGTAGCCGGCCTCGCGGATCGCCCAGACGGCGTGCACCGTGGAGTAGTCGAACTCGATGCCCTGGCCGATGCGGATCGGACCGGAACCGAGCACGATCACCTTCGGCTTGTCGCCGTGCGGCACCTCGTTTTCGGTCTCGTAGGTGGAGTAGAAATACGGCGTCGTCGCCTCGAATTCGGCCGCGCAGGTGTCCACCATCTTGTAGACCGGACGGATGCCATGGGCCAGCCGGAACTGGCGCACTTCCTTTTCCGTGATCAGGTCCTTCGCTCCCCCTTCGCGGCGCAGCTCCGCCACGGCGCGGTCGGCGAAGCCGAGGCGTTTCGCCTCGCGAAGGGTTTCGGCGGTCAGGACGGGTTCGCGGCGGATCACGTCTTCGAAGGCCACCAGGCCCTTGATTTTGTCCAGGAACCACCAGTCGATTTTCGTCAGCTCCTGCACCTCGGTGAGCCGCCAGCCCCGCCGGAACGCCTCGGCCACCAGGAACAGCCGCTCGTCGTCCGCCTTGACGAGCCGTTCCCGCAGCGTCGCTTCGTCCAGAAGTTCCGTGCCCGGCAGGTGGAGCCGGTACGCGCCGATTTCCAGGGAACGGACCGCCTTTTGCAGCGACTCCTCGAAGGTGCGCCCGATGGCCATCACTTCCCCGGTCGCCTTCATCTGCGTGCCCAGGGACCGGTTGGCGGTGGTGAACTTGTCGAAGGGCCAGCGCGGGATTTTCGTGACCACGTAGTCGATGGCCGGTTCGAAACAGGCGTAGGTGCGCCCCGTCACCGGGTTGATGATCTCGTCCAGGGTGTAGCCGATGGCGATCTTGGCCGCCATTTTGGCGATCGGGTAGCCCGTCGCCTTGGAGGCCAGGGCGGACGAACGGCTGACCCGCGGATTGACCTCGATCACATAGTATTTATAGCTGTACGGATCAAGGGCGAACTGGATGTTGCAGCCCCCCTCGATCTTGAGGGCGCGGATGATCTCGATGGACGCCGCGCGCAGCATCTGGTACTCCCGGTCCGACAGCGTCTGGCTGGGCGCCACGACGATGCTGTCGCCCGTGTGGATGCCGACGGGGTCGACGTTTTCCATGTTGCAGACGACGATGCAGTTGTCCGCCGAATCCCGCATCACTTCGTATTCGATTTCCTTCATGCCGGCGATGGACTTCTCGATCAGGCACTGGCCGATGGGGCTGTAGCGCAGGCCGTTGTCGACGATTTCCCTGAGTTCCTTCTCGTTCGTCGCGATGCCGCCGCCGGTGCCGCCGAGGGTGTAGGCCGGACGTACGATGAGCGGATAGCCGATCTCATCCGCGAATCCGACCGCCGCCTCCACGCTGGTCACGATGGTGCTTTCCGGAATCGGCTGGCCGAGCTCCTGCATCAGCGCGCGGAACTGGTCGCGGTCCTCGGCGCGCTCGATGGCCGACAGCTGGGTGCCGAGCAGCCGCACCCCTTCCTGCTCCAGGATGCCGGCGCGGGCCAGTTCCACCGCCATGTTCAGGCCCGTCTGGCCGCCCAGGGTCGGAAGCAGTCCGTCCGGGCGCTCCTGGCGGATGATCTGGGCCACGAAATCGAGGGTGATCGGCTCGATGTAGACCCGGTCGGCCATGTGCGTGTCGGTCATGATCGTCGCGGGGTTGCTGTTGATCAGGACGACCTCGATGCCTTCTTCCTTCAGGGCCTGGCAGGCCTGGGTGCCGGCGTAGTCGAATTCGGCCGCCTGTCCGATCACGATCGGACCCGAGCCGATGACGAGGATTTTTTTCAGGTCCTTATTTTTTGGCATGCTGCAATTCTCCTTCCCGGGCCTGAGCGAATTGCACCTGACGGGGAAGCTCCGGATGGCTTCGCTTGTGCTCGCGGATCATCTCCAGAAATTTGTCGAACAGGCTGTTGGAGTCGGACGGCCCCGGCATCGCCTCCGGGTGGTACTGCACGGAGAAGGCCGGATAGCGGCGGTGCCGGAGGCCTTCGACGGTCTTGTCGTTGTTGTTGATCTGGGTGATGACGAGATCCGTGCCTTCGACGGATTCCGCCCGCACGGCGTAGCCGTGGTTTTGTGACGTGATGATGCAGCGGCCGGTCTCCAGGTCCTTCACCGGGTGGTTGCCGCCGCGGTGGCCGAACTTGAGCTTCTCCGTGTCCGCGCCGCAGGCCAGCGCCAGCAGCTGGTGGCCGAAACAGACGCCGAAGATCGGCACCTTCCCGAGCAGCTGCCGGATCGTTTCCACGGCGTACGGCACGTCCTTCGGATCGCCGGGTCCGTTGGACAGCTGGACGCCGTCGGGATCCAGGCGCAGGATCTCGTCGGCGGTGGTGTCGTGGGGCACGACGATGACGTGGCAACCGCGCCGGATGAGTTCGCGCAGGATGCCGTTTTTCGACCCGTAGTCGATGAGCACGATGCGCTCGCCGTCCCCCGGGCAGATGTACGTCTCCCGGGTCGACGTCCTCGCCACCTGGTCGCGCGGCACCTCCGTCGCCCTGAGCCGCTCCATCAGCTCTTCGACGGACGCGTTTTCCGTCGTGAGGAGCCCTTTCATGGTGCCGTTTTGGCGCAGGATGCGGGTAAGCATCCGCGTGTCGATGTCGCTGATGCCGACGATGCCGTATTCCTTGAGCATCGCGTCCACCGGCACCTGCGCGCGCCAGTTGCTCGGCACCGGTTCGTGCCGGCGCACCACGAAGCCCGCGACGAAGGGCCGCATGCGCTCAAAGTCGTCGCGGTTGACGCCGTAGTTGCCGATGAGCGGATAGGTCATCGTCAGGATTTGCCCGCAGTAGGACGGGTCCGACAGCGCCTCCTGGTAGCCGGTCATGCCCGTGTTGAACACCACTTCGCCGATGGTGGTGCCTTCGGCGCCGAACGAGCGGCCCGTAAACAGCGTTCCGTCTTCCAGCAGCAATCTGGCCTGCATGCGATTCACTCCTTAATGGGCGCCGGATGGATGATTCCGGCGCAGTCCGTCTTCTTCCGTCCACACGACCCGGCCGCCGACCATCGTCAGCGTGGGCCAGCCGTACAGCCTCCGGCCGGCGAGGGGGGTGTTGCGGCCCTTGCTCAGGAAGGCCGCCGGGTCTACTTCCCGCTCGCGGTCGAGGTCGATGAGCGTCAGGTCCGCCGGTGCCCCCGGTTCCAGGGTGCCGTACGGCAACCCGAAAGCCCGGGCGGGATCGGCGGTCATCTTGCGCAGCAGAAAGTCCAGCGTCCACCGCCCGCTTCGGACGAACACCGTATAAAGCAGCGGGAACGCGGTTTCGAATCCGTGGATGCCAAACGGAGCCCGCTCCGGTCCCAGCGCTTTCTCCTCCGCGGCATGGGGCGCGTGGTCGGTGGCGATGAAGTCGATGGTGCCGTCTTCCAGCGCTTCGACGCACGCCGCCACATCCCGCGGCGAGCGCAGGGGAGGATTCATTTTCCAGTCGGTGGCGTCCGGCGCCGGGATGTCCTCGTCGGAAAGGGTAAGGTGGTGAGGGCTCACTTCCGCGGTCACCCTCAGGCCCAGGGACTTGGCCAGCCGCAGCAGGCGGACGGACTGCTCCGTGCTCACGTGGCAGACGTGGTAATGCACGCCGGTGGCTTCCGCCAGCAGGATGTCCCGGGCCACGTGCACCGCCTCCGCTTCGTTCGGGATGCCGGGCAGGCCGTGCCGGCGCGCGAATTCGCCCGCCGTATAGGCCGCTCCCTTCGGCAGAAGCGATTCGTCTTCGCAGTGGGCGACAATCGGCAGGTCCAGGGACGCCGCCAGTTCCATCGCCCGCTTCATCATGCCCGCGCTCTGCACGCCGCGGCCGTCGTCGCTGAAGCCGATGGCGCCGGCCTCTTTCAGCGCGGCGAAATCGGTCAGCTCTTCGCCGGCCTGTCCTTTGGTGATGGCCGCGTAAGGAAACACCCGGACACAGCCGGCTTCCGCCGCGCGGCGCACGATGTGCCGGATGATCTCGGGCGAGTCCGCCGCCGGTTTCGTGTTCGGCATGCAGGCGATGGTGGTGAAGCCGCCCTTCGCCGCGGAGGCCGTGCCGGTGGCGATGTCTTCCTTGTGCTCGAAACCCGGCTCGCGCAGATGCACGTGCATGTCCACGAACCCGGGCGCGAGCAGCCGGCCTTTGGCGTCGATCACCGCCGCGTCTCCGGAACGCGCCGCCCCGGGGATGTCCTCCCCTTCATGCCATCCCGCCACCTTGCCGTCCGCCACGTGCAAATGGCCGAAGGAAAAGGCGCCGCCGGGCCGTGCGACTTTGGCGTTCAGAATCCACGCGTTCAAAGGCCGATCCCCCTTTCCTCCGCCTTCCTGTCCTGGGCCGGCGAAGGCTGCAGGATGGTGACCCGGTCTTCGCCGTCGATTTCCCTGAGGGCCACTTCGATTTTTTCCAGGCGGGAGGTGGGCGTGTTCTTGCCCACGAAATCCGGCCGGATCGGCAGTTCCCGGTGGCCCCGGTCCACGAGCACCGCCAGCTGGATCGTCTTCGGCCGGCCGTAATCCATCAGCGCATCCATCGCCGCCCGGATCGTCCGTCCCGTGTAAAGCACGTCGTCGAACAGGATCACGTTTTTGTCGTGGATGTCCGGCAACGCGGTGAGCGCCGCGTCGGACGGGGACCGGGCGGTGCCGGGGGGCCGGTCGTCCCGGTAATCGGTGATGTCCAGCTCGCCGACGGGCACCGGAACGCCCTCGATCTGGCGGATCCACTCGGCCACCCGGCGGGCCATGTAGACGCCGCGGGTGCGGATGCCGACGAGCACGCATCCCTCGATTCCTTTGTTCCGCTCGACAATCTCGTGGGCGATCCGCGTCAGCGCCCGGCGGATGGCCGATTCGTCCATGATGACGCGCCGCACCGGCATGGGGAACGCCTCCCGTGGTCTTTTTTAGTAAAATTCCTTGGTCCCGCCGCAAAAAAACCTCCTTGCGTCAGACGCAAGGAGGTTGTACGGCGAAATCCGCATGGAATTGAATCGGATACGCGGGCACCGCAAACGTCCGCGGACGCGCCGGCGGGTGAAGTCCGTTCGGCCCGTTCGGTTCGACCGATCCGTCACGTTCCGTCCAGCCCTTATCCGGCGCTTTCGCAACCGTCTGCGCGCCATATGCCACCTTGCCAGTCTCACGGGACTGATTTAAAGGCTCCGATTTTGCGAAAATTATCCCATTTCGACGAAGGCGTGTCAAGTTTTTTCCGGCATGAAATGTTTGGCAAAATTTTGACGGGCATGTCTGTTGGATGTTGTCGCAGTACGGCTTCCGGAACTGCAGGTCTACCCCTCCTGCCGGCGAAGCCGCTCGAGCGCCTGTGCCATGTCCTCCGGCATCGGCCGGCGGAACGTCATCCATTCGCCCGTGCGGGGGTGCTTAAATCCCAGCACGCCGGCGTGCAGCGCCTGGCCGGCGATGCCCAGCGGGTCGGCGCCGCGCTTGCCATACACCGGATCGCCGACCAGCGGATGGCCGATATACCGCATGTGCACGCGAATCTGGTGGGTGCGTCCCGTCTCCAGTTCCAGCTCGACCAGCGTGTGCTTCCGGAACCGCTCCAGGACGCGGAAACGGGTCACCGCCCGCTTGCCGCCCCGGAAGGTGACCGCGAACTTCTTGCGGTCGCGCTCGTCCCGGCCGATCGGCGCGTCGATGGTGCCCCTGTCATGCGGAATGGTCCCGTGACACAAGGCGACGTACCGGCGCTCCACGGCGTGCGCCTTGAGCTGTTCCGCGAGGGAAGCATGGGCCAGGTCGTTCTTGGCCGCCACGAGCAGGCCGGAAGTGTCCCGGTCGATGCGGTGCACGATGCCGGGGCGCGTCACGCCGCCGATTCCCGACAAATCCTTGCAATGGTAAAGCAGGGCGTTGACCAGCGTGCCCCGCGGGTGGCCCGCGGCGGGATGCACCACCATGCCCCGGGGCTTGTTGACCACGATGACGTCGGCGTCCTCGTAGACAATGTCCAGCGGAATCGGCTCGGGTTCCGTCCCGGCCGGTTCCGGCGGCGGCAGGCGAAGCTCGATGACGTCGCCCGGCGCCGTTTTGGCGTTCGGTTTGGATGTCCGGCCGTTCACGGTCACCCGCCCCGCGCGGATCCATTCCTGCACCCGGGTGCGGGAAACCCCGGCGGCGCCCGCGCGCTCCGTCACGTACCGGTCCAGCCGCTCCCCGGCTTCGTCCGGCGACACGGTCCAGGCCATCAGGCCGCCGGCTTCGTCCCCGGCCCGGGCTTCATCGTCGTCCCAGGTCTCTTCATCCCAGACCTCGCCGTCGTCCCAGGCTGAGCCGCCGTCCCCGTTTGCGTCATCGTCCAGGGCTTCTGCATTGTCCAGGACTTCGTCGTCTCCTGCTTCGTCGTCCCCGGTTTCGCCGTCGTAACCGGTTTCGTCGCCGCCGGTTTCGTCGTCCCGGGCTTCATCCCCGTCCCGGGCTTCATCCCCGTCCCGGGCCGCCTCGTCCGCCGGAGACCATGCCGCGTTCTTTTTTTCGTCCCAGCCGCCCAACCGGACATCCTCCTTGCGCGTTACCCGTCAAACTGGGGGCGTTCCTCCCCCTGCCGGTCCCTTTCCCGTCCGGTTTCATCCCGGTCCTTCCGATCGTCCTTGCGCGCAAAGGCCAGCACCGCGTCCAGCAGGAGCAGACACACGCCGACGGTGATCCCGGTGTCGGCCAGGTTGAAAATCGGAAACACCCACGTGCCGAACGTGAACTGCAGAAAATCGACCACTTCCCCGTAGATCGCCCGGTCCACGAAGTTGCCGATCGCCCCGCCCATGATCAGGGCAAGCCCCAGGGGCGGCAGCGGACCGGAGGTGCGATAGGTGCGGTGCAGATACCAGACGATTCCGGCAACCACGATGACCGTGACAATGAGGAAAAAGACCGTCTGTTCCTTCAGGATGCCGAACGCCGCACCCGGGTTTTTGATGAACGTGATGCCGAAAAAGTCGCCCAGCACCTCGATGCGGTCTCCGGGCCCGAGGTTGCGTTCGATCCATTTTTTCGACGCCTGGTCGGCCAAAAACACGATGAGCGCGATCAGATAATACCACCAGAGTTTTCTTCCGGCGCGCAAACCGAAACGCTCCTTCCCCATCCCAAATCTGGATTGCTCCGTCAAAACGGATTGTACCACAAAGCGGAAGCGCCGGTCACCGTCACGTTTCGCCCCGTCCCGTGGTAAAACGCCCCCGGATGGCGAACAATACGCGGGGAATCCCAAAAAAGGAGGAAACGCGATGACGGATCCGATGCCGGAAGCCAAATTGCGGGCGTTCCGCCGGCGCCTGCTGGAGGCGAAAAGCTCCCTGGAAAGCCGTCTGCGCGACGCGGACGGAATCGGCGCCGCCGAATCCTGGCGGGATGCGTCCGGAGAGCTGTCGCCCGTCGACAACCATCCCGCCGACGCGGGCACCGACCTGTTCGAACGCGGCAAGGACCTGGCCCTGCGCGAGCGGCTGCGGCTTCGCCTGGAGGACGTGGAAGCCGCCCTGAGGCGGATGGACGAAGGAAAGTACGGAATCTGCGCCGCGTGCGGACGGCCGATTCCCCTCGCCAGGCTGGAAGCGGCGCCCGAAACCATTTACTGCACCGACCATCAGCCCCGGCGCCGCGAGCCCCGGACACGTCCCGCGGAAGAAGCGCATTTGCGGCGCACGCTGGCGCGCATCGGCGGCGGAGATGCCGGGGAAGGATTGCGGCGCGGCTTCGACGGCGAAAACGCATGGCAAATGGTGGAAGCCTGGGGCACCTCGGAAAGTCCCGCGGCGGACGGACTCATGGAATTTGCGGACGATTTCGGGGCGGCGGCCGAACCGGACGAGGACACCGGCGCAGTGGAGGCGCCCGAAAGCTTCCTGGCCACCGATATCACCGGGAAAAACGTCACCTTCGTCCGGAACCGCGCCTACCGCCGCTACATGGAAGCCGGAGAGGGCGACCCGCTGCTGGAAACGGTCCTGGAGCACGCTGAACCCGTGGAACCCGTACCGCCCGATCCCGCCATCCTCGAGCTGTCGCCGATGGATCCGGAAGCGCCGGACCCGGCGCCGCCGGACGGCTCCGCCGGCGGAAAAAAACCGCGGGGTTCCCGCGGTCCGCATCAGTAGGGACTTTCCAGCTGCCTTTGCACAATGCGCACGATGTCGGCGATGTAGTCGCCGACGATGGGCAGGTTCAGCGCCCCGAGCGCCTGGAGAAACCAGACGATGGTGGCGGCGAAAAACGTAAAACCGATGGCGATGCCGACGCCCCGGGCCACGCCGGCCAGGAGATTCCGCCAGATCAGGGCCCGGGGCCGCCGCATCAGCTCCACGTATTCCTTGAGCTGCGCCTTTTCCAGATCGAGCGCCAGCCTTTCCAGGCGCGCCGCGAGAAGGGCGGCCGACTTCCGCGAAGCGGCCGCTTCCCTGGCCAGCCGGCGGATGCCGGGGGCGGGGCGGGCGAAGAATCCATAGGCGCCGGCACCGGCACGTCCGGCACCCGCTCCGGTTCCGCCGCCAAAACCGGTGCCGGTGCGTGCAGCGCCCGCCCCCGCTCCGCCGTCGAAGACGGCGTTGGCGCGTCCGGCGCCTGCCCCGGTACCGCCGCCGGAGCGCCCGGCGCTTTCGCCCGAGCGAGCCATCCGCGATCCCTCCCGGCCCTCGCAAGCGCGGTGTGGGCTTGGGGGCGATTCTTTCCCCCTTAGATTATCCGTTTTGCCGGATGGCCAAACCGATGGTCTTCCCGCCGGCCTGCACCCGTTCCATGCCTTCTTCCCGGCCGAAGGTCAGACCGCTGAGCAGCACGTTTTCCTCGAACAGGCCGCGGAACCTGTTGATCGCCGCCACCGTTTCCTCGTCCGCGTCCATCACCAGATGCACGCGTGCCTCGATGGGCAGGTCCAGCTTCTTGCGGGTGTCCTGCACGGCGCGGATGACTTCCCGCACCAGCCCTTCCTGCGCCAGCTCCGGCGTGATTTCCGTGTTGAGCGCCACGGTCAGCCCGCCCGAAGCGGCCGAAGCGAAACCGGTCCTGGCGCGCTTTTCGACGAGCAGTTCGTCCAGCGTCACCCGCACCCGCTCGCCGTCGGCGTCCAGCTCGATGAAGCCCTGTTCCACCGCCTGCCGCGCCCGTTCCGGGGACAGCTCCTTCAGGGCCTTCTGGATCGGCGCCACGAGACGGCCGTACTTCTTGCCGGCAACCACCAGATTCAGCTTCAGGGAGAACTCGACAAACCCGCTGTCGTCGGGCACGACCGTGATCTTCTTGACGTTGACCTCGTCCCGGATGATGTCCGCGTACCGGTCCAGATCGAACTCGCCGGTGAACGACACCAGGAGTTCCGACAGCGGCTGGCGCGTCTTGATGCCCGTTTCGTTGCGCACGTTGCGGGCCAGTTCGACGATGGTCCGGGCGGTCTCCATGTCGCGCTCCAGCACGGGATCGACGGCAAGTTCGCCCTCCGTCGGATAGTCCGCCAGGTGCACGCTGTCTCCGCCGCCCAGGTTGCGGTAGATGTCGTCCGCCACAAACGGCATGTACGGCGCGATCAGGCGGGACAGGGTGAGCAGCACCCTGCGCAGCGTCTGGTACGCCTCGATCTTGTCGTCCGTCAGACCGCTGCCCCAGAAGCGGTCGCGGGACCGGCGCACGTACCAGTTGGACAGGTCGTCGACGAATTTTTCGATGGCCTTGGCCGGGTTAAGGAAGTCGTTCACGGCCAGGCCCCGGTTGACTTCGCCGATCAGCGTGCCGAGCCTGGACAGAATCCAGCGGTCCAGGATGTTCCGCGGCTCCCGCGGCGGATGCGCATCCGGATCGAAGCCGTCAATGTCCGCGTACAGCGCGTAGAACGCGTGGGTGTTGACCAGCGTGTCCACCACCTTGGACTTCGCTTCGGCCACGATGGTTTTGGAAAACCGCTTGCTGTTCCACGGCGCGCTGTCCGCCAGAAGCGCCCAGCGGAAGGCGTCGGAACCGTAGGCTTCGATGATGTCCCACGGGTCGATGACGTTCCCTTTGGATTTGCTCATCTTTTGGCCGTTTTCATCCAGCACGTGGCCGGTGGAGATGACCGACTTGTACGGCGTCGTGCCGTTGTACAGCGTCGCCACCGCCAGCAGGCTGAAGAACCAGCCCCGCGTCTGGTCGATCCCCTCGCAGATGAAGTCGGCGGGATACTGGTCGCGGAACGTTTCCTCGTCGCCGAAGGGATGGTGGTACTGGGCGAAGGGCATCGCGCCGCTGTCGAACCAGACGTCGATCACCTCGGGCGTGCGCCGCATCGTGCCGCCGCATTCGCACTTCAGCAGCACTTCGTCCACATAGGGCTTGTGCAGCTCCAGATCCTCCGCCACCGGATGCGCCGCCAGGCGCCGCATTTCCTCGTGGCTGTGGGGCGCCTTCTCCCGGCCGCAGGATTCGCAAATCCAGATGTTGAGCGGCGTGCCCCAGTAGCGGTTGCGGCTGATGTTCCAGTCCACGAGGTCTTCCAGGAAATTGCCGAACCGTCCGTCCTTCAGGTGGGCGGGGTACCAATCGATCTGCCGGTTGTTTTCGATCAGCTTGTCCTTCACCGCGGTGGTGCGGATGAACCAGCTGTCCGTCGCGTAGTACAGCAGCGGCGTCTTGCATCGCCAGCAGTGCGGGTAGCTGTGTTCGTATTTTTCCTTGTGGTACAGAAGCCCGCGTTCCGCCAGCATGCGCACGATGTCGACGTCGCAGTCCTTCACGAACCGGCCGGCGAAATCCGCCGCTTCTTCGGTGTACCGCCCCGCGTGGTCCACCACCTTGACCATCGGGATGCCGTGCTGCATGGACGCCTTGTAGTCGTCTTCGCCGTGGGCCGGCGCGATGTGGACGATGCCGGTGCCGCTCGTGTCGGTGACGAAATCGGCGGTGATGACGCGCCAGGCGCCCTCAACTTGGACATACCGGAACGGCGGCTCATAGGCCAGCCCGGCCAGTTCCCGGCCCTTCAGGGACGACAGCACTTCGTACTCGCCCTTCATCACGTGCTCGGCACGCGACGCGGCGAGGATGTACACCTCGTCCCCCTGCCGCACCCGGACATAGTCCAGGTCGGGATGCACGGCCAGCGCCACGTTCGACGGCAGCGTCCAGGGCGTCGTCGTCCAGGCCAGGGCGTATTCTCCGGACTCGTGCAGCCGGAATTTCACCGTCGCGCTCAGGTCCTTGACATCCTCGTATCCCAGGGCCACCTCGTGGGAGCTCAGCGTCGTCTGGCAGGAAGGGCAGTAAGGACTCACCCGATGCCCCCGGTACAGCAAGCCTTTCTCGTGGATGGTGGCGAGGATGTGCCAGACGCTTTCGATGTACTTGTTGTCCAGCGTGATGTACGGATTGTCCAGGTCGATCCAGTAGGCGATGGCCTCCGTCAGCTCGCGCCACTGCTTCTCGTACTCGAACACGCTCTCCTTGCACTTCTTGATGAACGGTTCGACGCCGTAGCGCTCGATCTCCTGTTTGCCGGAAATGCCCAGCTCTTTTTCCACGCCCAGCTCCACCGGCAGGCCGTGGGTGTCCCAGCCGGCCTTGCGGACGACACGGTAGCCGGCCATCGTTTTGTAGCGGCACACGAAGTCCTTGATCACCCGGCCGAGCACGTGCCCGATGTGGGGTTTGCCGTTGGCCGTCGGCGGTCCTTCGTAAAAGACGAAGTTGGGTTTGCCGCGGCGGTTTTCGATGGAACGGCGGAACGTGTCCTCGCGGCGCCACTGTTCAAGAATGCGCAGTTCGCGGTCGCGGGCCCGCTCCTTTGGGTCCACCCGTTGCATGGTCGATCCTTCCTTCCTTTCCCTGCACAAAATAAATCGCCCCATCCCGAAAGGGACGAGGCGCTGCTCGCGTTACCACCCTTCTTCCGCGATACGGCAAATGACAGGATCACCGCCGCATCCGCGGCCCTCGGCGACCGGTCGATGCCGGTCCGCTCCTGTAACGGGGAGCTTCCGGCCGCCCCTACTGTCCGCCCCGCGGGACGGAGTTCGCAGCGGCATCTCGGGGAGGATTTTCCGCATGCTCCGGACATTGGCTCGCACCGACCGCCAACTCTCTGGCTCCGGCCGGCATGCGTACTCGTTCCCGTCATCGATGTTGGTCAGGGCAAGAAATCCATTTTGACAATTCAGTATACGCTCAAAACCCCGGGGTTGTCAAACCGGGGGTCACCTTTTCGCCTCCACGGCCACGTCAATGTCGCTGGTGTCCAGCACGTCCCAGTTTTCCTTCTCGAGCAGTTCCAGCTGGGACTCCACCAACGCGCGGAAACGGGCGCGGTAAATGGCCGCCTGTTTCTTCATCTCTTCGATTTCCAGGGCGATCTTCCGCGACTTCGCCAGCGCCTCGTTGATGATGCGGTCGGCGTTCTTTTCCGCTTCCTTGACGATGAGCTGGGCTTCCTTCTTCGCGTTGTTTTTCAGCTCGTCGGCGGCCTCCTGGGCCACGATGATGGTCTTGCTGAGCGTTTCTTCAATGTTGAGGAAATGGTTCAGCTTCTCCTGCAGCTGCTGAACCTGGCTTTGCAGCTCCTTGTTGTCGCGGATCAGCGCCTCGTAGTCCTTGATGATCTGATCCAGAAATTCGTTGACTTCATCTTCGTCGTATCCGCGAAGCCGTCTCGAAAACTCCTTGTTGTGAATGTCCAGAGGAGTCAGCGGCATGGGCGCACCTCCATTTGGTTCTCCGCGATTCGCGTTTCTCTCCGTCTTTACAATCGATTCGACGAATCCCGCCGAATTCCTTCCGGCGGGCTACATAAATTTGCCGATTCTGACAAGAGTGCGGCCGCTTCTCGAGGTTCCTTCGACACCCATCACCTTGATGCGGCCGTATCCCTTGAGGGAAACGACGTCCCCTTCGCGCAGCGGGGCGGAAGGATCCTCCTCCGTCTTCCAGTTCACCCGGCAGCGGCCGGCGCGGATCAGCTCCGCGATCTTCGCCCGGCTGAGCCGGAACGCGTCCCCGGCCACGGCGTCCAGGCGCATGGAAGCCGCCGACAGCACGGTTTCCTCCAGCACGACGGGAACGACGCGCAGCTCGGACAGCGGGAGGATTTCCGCCGTCACCCGGACCCGGTGCACCTGATGCAGGTGCGACGCAAGAAAATCGGCGATTTCTTCCGCCACGAGGATGTGGCATCCGTCGGGCCGGACGTGAAGGTCTCCGATCTTCTCCCGCTTCACGCCGAGTCCGAGAATGGCGCCGAGATAGTCCCCGTGCTCCAGTTCCGCCATCCGCCGGTCCGAAGAGGCCACCGCCAGCACGGCGATGCCCGCCGGTTCGTCTTCGGGATCCAGAAAATCCGGGACCGCGACCGCCCGTTTGCGCTCCGCCTCCGGGTAGCCGCCGTCCAGCCGCAGCGCGACGCCGCCATGGCGGCGGGCCAGCGAAGACAAAATAAAAGCCTGCCGCGGATCAAGGAAGTCGGAGCGCCTTGTCTCACGGCGAAGCGCAACACGTTCGATCCAGTCCCAGGCCTTGTCCACAAACGGCTTCTCGTCGGGACGGAAATGGACGTACAGTTCCGGTGCGCGCATGGGTCACTGACCAACCAGAAAATGGATCACCGCGATGAGCCCCTGCGCCAGAAACCGGAGCGCGAACGCGGCGATGATCGGGGAGACGTCGATGGTGCCGGCGATCGGCGGTATGATCCTCCGGAAGGGCTGGAGATACGGCTCCACGAGCCTGCCGAGAAATTCGCCGACGGCACTTTCGCGAGCAGAGGGAACCCATGACATGAGCACGTAGACGAGAATCATGTAGAAATAAACTTCGGCTGCGATGTTTATAAATTGTTCGATTGCATCCAACACGGGTTCACCTCAATTTGGGAAAATCGATCTCCTCCGCCTCGAGTTCCGCGATCGTTCCCGTGACTTCCACATTGTCGGGGGTGCAAAGGAAGATGAGGGGTCCGAGCTTCGCGATGCGCCCGTTCAGCGCGTAGACGGTGCCGCTCAGGAAATCGACGATGCGCACCGCGTGCTCCCGGCGAACCCGCTGCAGATTGACGACGACGGAACGCCGGGACTTCAGATGGTCGGCGATTTCCTGCGCCTCGTCGTAGGTGCGCGGTTCGGAAAGCACCACGCGCATCGTTTTCGCCGCGTGAAGGCTGACGATGTTGTTCTTGTTGCCGGAAGCCTTGCGGGCCTCCCTCGGCTCCTGCGGGTAGACGGGAAGATCCCGTTCTTCCGGGTCGTCCGCCAGGCGCTCGCGCACTTCCACCTCTTCCTGCAGCCCGAAATAGTTCAAAAAGCGGTTGATGACGCCCATGATTCGCCGCTCCTTTCCCCGTCGCCCGAAGCGGGCGCGCCGGCGGCGCCGTCCCCGGCCGGACCGGCTTGTCCGACCAGAATGCTGCCCAGCCGCACCCAGGTCGCGCCTTCCTCCACGGCGACTTCAAAATCGTTGGACATGCCCATGGACAATTCCTTCAGTTCGTGGTCAAAAATCGCCCGCGCGTTCAGCTCCGCAAGCAGCCGCCGAAGCTCCCGGAACACGGGTCTTGTCCGCTCCGGATCGCTTTCGTGGGGCGCCATCGTCATCAGCCCCACCGGCCTGACGCGGGACAGCCCGCGCAGGCCTTCCGCCAGCCGAAACAGCTCTTCCGGCGGCACGCCGTGCTTCGTCGTCTCGCCGGACACGTTCACCTGCAGGAAACAGGGAACGGTGACGCCCAGGGCGGCCGCCCGCTTCTCGATCTCTTCGGCGAGGGACAGGCGGTCCAGCGAGTGGATGTATTGGAAACGCCCGACGACATGCTTGACTTTGCGGGACTGGAGCGTACCGATGAAATGCAGCGTGGCGCGCCCCGCCAGTCTCTCCGCCTTTTCCCTGGCGTCGGGCCAGCGGTTCTCGCCGATGTGGACGATGCCGGCTTCCACCAGACGGACGGCCTCGTCAGCGGTCACGTACTTGGTGACGGCGATGACGTTCACCTCGCCGCGGCTGCGCCCGGAGCGCCGGCAAGCTTCGGCGATCCGCCGCTCCACCTCCGCGAGCCGGTCCGCAAAGGTCTGGGCCAGCGTCAACGGCGTTCACCTCGACATCAGGACCTTCTGCCGAGCCACGCCGCCATCCTTCCGGTTCGTCCGCCTTCCCGCCTGTGGGAAAAAAACAGATCGGTGCGGCAGCCGGTGCACCATCTCGAGATTTCGATGCGGCTCGGCAAAATTCCTGCTTTCATCATAAGCCGCCGGGCGAATTCTTTCAAGTTCGCCCCCGCGCGGCCGGGCCGGGAGGGCACCGTCAGGGCTTCCGCGCCGGGGCCGCCGAACTGGCGCAGGGTCTCCCCCAGCGGAAGCAGGCGTTCTAGCACCGGTTCGTCCACCTCGTAGCAGCAGGGGCCGATGGACGGCCCGATGGCGGCGTAAAGACGTTCGGGACGGGACCCGAACGCCGCCTCCATCGCCCGCACCGTCTCCCCGACCACGTCCAGGGCGATGCCCCTCCAGCCGGCGTGGGCCAGTCCGACGGCCGCATGATCGGGATCGTAAAAATAAACGGGCACGCAATCGGCGTAATACATCACCAGGAGGATGCCGGGAACGTCGGTGATCAGGGCGTCCGCCTCGGCGGCGGCGTCTTCCGGGCGTTCCCGTCCCCTGCCGCGGTCCGCCGCCGTCACCCGGTACACGCGATTGCCGTGCACCTGGCTGGCGCTTGTCCACGCCTCGAACGGCCAGCCGAGCCTTTCGGCGATGCTCCGGCGGTTGCGGATCACGGCGCCGGCTTCGTCGCCGACGTGCAGCCCCGTGTTCAGCGAATGCCAGGGAGCCTGGCTGACGCCGCCCAGACGGGTGGAAAAGCCCGCCGTAAGCCCCGCGAAGCGCCGCCATGGCCCCAGGGCCGCGAGCACGGGCACGGGCTGCACGGACAAAGGCGCGGACTGCCCGTTTTTTTCCGCCGCGGATTCGCCCGTTCCCACGGACCGTTCCTCCGGCCCATGCCGATCGGTGGTTTCCGGACTGACGCCCGGCGCGAAAGGTTCCATGCGTTTCATTGCCTCCGTTGGGCGCGATTTTCCGGCCGATGCGCCGGCAAGGAAAGTTTACCACATCATCCCTCAGCGCGCATCGCCGCCGGCCGCGTTCGGGCCGCGTCCGCTTCCCGCGGCGTCGCCGAGCCGCACGAGCACCACGTCTTCCCCGATCTTGACGATGTTCTGCCAGGGGATCACGACGTCGCTTCCGCCCCCGATGAGGCCGAAAAAACGGCCGGGCGCCGGGATGACGATGGCCTCGATGCGCCCGTGGCGCAGGTCGAGCTCCAGATCGCCGATCTGGCCCAGCTTTTTGCCGTCCACGATGTTGATGACGTCCTTCGTCTGGAAGTCGGAAATCTTCATGCCGCCGCCCCGCCTTTCCCGACCGTCGCCCATACCCCAGTATATGAGGCCGGGCCTGCAATCTTGAACGGGAAGCGGACGACGCGGCGCCGCAACGTTAAAGCCGGGCCCGAAAGCCCGGCTTCGCTTCACATTTTCACGTGCCTTTGCATCTGCTGGATGGCCGATTTCTCCAGCCTGGACACCTGGGCCTGGGAGATGCCGATTTCGTCGGCCACTTCCATCTGCGTCTTGCCTTCGAAAAACCGCATGGACAAAATCATTTTTTCCCGCCGCCCCAGCTTCCGCATCGCTTCCCGCAGGGCGATGCCCTCGATCCAGCGGGAATCCTTGTTGCGCTCGTCGCTGATCTGGTCCATCACGTAGATGGGGTCTCCCCCGTCGTGGTAAATCGGCTCGAACAGGGAAACGGGATCCTGGATCGCGTCCAGGGCGAACACGATGTCTTCCTGGGGCACGTTCATCTCTTCGGAAATTTCCTTGATCGTGGGTTCCCGGCAGTGGCGGCTCGTCAGCATGTCCCGCACCTGCAGGGCCTTGTAGGCGACGTCCCGCAGGCTTCGCGAGACGCGGATCGGGTTGTTGTCGCGCAAATAGCGGCGGATTTCGCCGATGATCATCGGCACCGCGTAGGTGGAAAAACGCACGTTCTGGCTGAGGTCGAAGTTGTCGATGGCTTTCATGAGACCTATGCAGCCGACCTGGAACAGATCGTCCACATACTCTCCCCGGTTGTTGAACCTCTGGATGATGCTGAGCACCAGCCGCAGGTTTCCGTTGACCAGCTTCTCGCGGGCTTCCCGGGCTTCCTGCTCCCCGCCCGTCTGCAGCGCGATGAACAGTTCCCTCATTTCGGCGTTGGTGAGGACGGGAAGCTTGGAAGTGTCGACTCCACAAATCTCCACTTTGTTGCGGGTCAAGGCGTAGGTCCCTCCCGGGAACAGCGTTACTGTAAAGTATCCCCGGGGGAGGGGGTTTTATTCCGGGACCGGCGGGCCGCACCCCGGGCCGGCGGCGGGCCTACATCATCTTGTTGAATTCCTTGCGGAGCCGCTTGATGATCCGTTTTTCCAGCCGGGAAATGTACGACTGCGAAATGCCGAGCAGGTCGGCCACGTCCTTCTGGGTCTTTTCCTCCCCGTCGGCGAGGCCGAAGCGCAGCTCCATGATCATCCGCTCCCGCTCGCTCAGCTTGGACAGGGCCTTGTGCAGGAGCTTGCGGTCCACCTGTTCCTCGATGTTCCGGTAAATCGCGTCGTTTTCCGTGCCCAGCACGTCCGAAAGGAGCAGTTCGTTGCCGTCCCAGTCCACGTTGAGCGGCTCGTCGAAGGAGACTTCCGTGCGGGTCTTGCTGTTGCGCCGCAGATACATGAGGATTTCGTTTTCGATGCAGCGGGAAGCGTAGGTGGCCAGCTTGATCTTCTTGTCGGGGTCGAAGGTGTTGACCGCCTTGATCAGCCCGATCGTGCCGATGGAGATGAGGTCTTCGATGTGCACGCCCGTGTTTTCGAATTTCCTGGCGATGTACACCACGAGGCGCAGATTCCGCTCGATCAGCATGGCACGGATGGCGGCGTCGCCGGACGGCAGGCGGGCCAGCAGATACTCCTCCTCCTCGCGCGTCAGGGGAGGGGGCAGCGCCTCGCTGCCGCCGATGTAGTACACTTCCGGGCTCTTCCAGCCGAGCCGGATCAGCAGGCGATAGAGCGTCAGTTGGGCCAGCAGTTTCCATTTCGCGGAGAACGTAAGCATCAGGACCATGGGAAAAAACCTCCTGTCATGCGGACCGGATGGAAGAGGCGGGCGGATCCCCGGGCGGATCCCCGGACGGCTTCCGGGATGGCTCCCCGGACATTTCCCCGGGCGTTCCCCTGCCGGCGTCGGCCAAATCCGGGTGAACGACGGCCCGGTAGGCTCCGTCGGGAGACAGGCTTCCTCCTTCCAGGCCGACCAGCACCCGCGTCGTCCGGATGAGGCGCCCGTCCGGCAGGACGACCTCCACCGCGTCCGGCCGGAACGCGAGCATGAGCCGGACCTCTCCTCCCACGCTCCGGTAGGGCACCAGGCGCAGGCGGTCCTTCCAGGGGAACCCTTCGTCCGGTTGTCCGTCCAGCTCGCCAACCAGCCGGTCGGCGGGTTCCGCGCGCAGCCGTTCCGCCCAGCCGGCCGGCAGCCGGTCCCGCCACATCCCGGCCTCCGCGACCATGACGGGAATTCCGGTGAGCGGCTCGTACAGCCGGTTGCCGGTGTCCACCAGGCCGCGGCAGCTTCGGACTTCGCCGCCCGCTTCGATGCGCACCGGCACCAGATGCGCCTCCAGGGAACCCCGCTTTTGCCCGTGGGCCGCAACGCCGCGGTACAGCCAGAGGGCCAGAACGAAAAAGAGGGCGACAAGGGCCGGCGCCAGCCGCCATTCCGTCAGCAGCCCGCCTCCGTCCGCCTGCGGCACGGCCATGCGCAGGGGATCGGCGGAGCCCAGCAGAAAGGCGAGCCCGACCACTCCGCCGGTGACGGCGAAACTTACGGCGAGAAACACGGCCAGCTGCCTTGTCCAGCGAAGCGGATGGCCGAAGCCGAAGGCGACGGTGACCATGAGCGCGGCAACGGCCGCCTTGGCGCCGAAGGTGTAAAGAAGCGGGACGTCCGCCGCGAACACCGCCGCCGCGTATGCGGCCCCCAGCGCGGCTGCCAGGGCCACCCGAGCCAGGGAGGGGCGTTGCCGGCCGATCCTGGCGGCGGTGAGCAAAATGGCGCCGTCCGCAAGCCAGTTGGTCAGAAAAACGACGTCCGCGTAGATCGCCACACCGGACCCCAGCCTTTGTCCGTCCGAAACCGTTCGGAACGCGGTTGATCGAACCCAGTCCAGTATACATGCCGGCCCATGCGGAGTCTGTCTAATCCTGCAGGGCTTTTTCGCTGTTTTTTTGTCGCCGGCGGGAGCCGTCACGGGAATCGGGCACGGCGGTTCGGCGCGAAAAATCTCATCACATGTTCTATTCCGGGAAGTTCTTTGTCATGCCCGGAAAACAAAAAAAGCCTTCGCTCCTCACCGTGTCGGAAGGGTGAGGAACGAAGGCGCGCACGGAAAGTTGCGCCGCGAATCGATGAAAACGCGAAGCCGACCGTCAGCGGTCCTGCCGCGGATCGTTGCGGGAGGGTTCGCCGTTGCGCTGGCGGTTGCGCAGGAACGCGGGGATGTCCAGCTGTTCGCTGGAAATGGTGCTGTGGCCGAAGGGACGCAGGCCGGTGGCCGGGCGCACCTCCGAGGCGGCGGCGTGCTCGAGCGCCGCGCCCGCCCCTGTCAGCCGCCGCGAAGACGAAGGCTTGGGCTCGAATCCGGTGGCGATGACCGTCACCTTGATTTCGTCCGTCATGTTGTCGTCGATGCTGGCGCCGAAGATCATGTTCACGTCCGGATCGCACGCGGAGACGACGATTTCCGCCGCCTCGTTGACCTCGTACAGGGACAGGTTGGGGCCGCCGGTGATGTTGATGATGATGCCGCGGGCGCCGTTGATGGAGGTCTCCAGCAGCGGGCTCATGATCGCCTTGCGCGCGGCCTCGGTGGCGCGGTTCTCCCCGGACGCCACGCCGATGCCCATGAGCGCGGATCCGCGCTCGGTCATGATCGCCTTCACGTCGGCGAAATCGAGGTTGATGAGTCCCGGCACGGCGATCAGGTCGGAGATACCCTGCACCGCCTGGCGAAGCACGTTGTCCGCCTCGCGGAAGGCTTCCACCATGGGGGTTTTCTTGTCGACGATTTCCAGCAGGCGGTCGTTGGGGATGACGATCAGCGTGTCCACGTTCTCCCGCAGCGCCTCGATGCCCATCTCGGCCTGCATGGCCCGCTTCCGGCCCTCAAACGTGAAAGGCCGGGTCACGACGCCGACGGTGAGCGCGCCGCATTCCCGCGCCACCCCGGCGATCACGGGCGCCGCGCCCGTGCCCGTTCCGCCGCCCATGCCGGCCGTCACGAACACCATGTCCGCGCCCCGCAGCGAGTTGAAAATCGCTTCGCGGGACTCTTCGGCGGCCTTCTTGCCGATTTCGGGATTGCCGCCCGCGCCCAGGCCGCGGGTGAGCTTGTCCCCCAGCTGAAGCTTGAGCTCGGCCCGGGTCATCTGAAGGGCCTGGGCATCGGTGTTGGCGGTGATGAATTCCACGCCCCTGACGCCGCTTTCGATCATCCGGTTGACCGCGTTGCTGCCGCCGCCGCCGACCCCGATCACCTTGATCTTGGCGAGCGATTCGGATTCCAGGTCAAATTCCAACATTGCGCTTTCTCCCCTCGTCAAAGGACTTGAATGGATGAAGAAACGCGGGCGGCGATCAGATGAATTCCCTGAACAGGTTCTTCACCCATTCCAAGAAACCGGGACGCGACGCGCCCGACTGACTTCGGCCCCTTGCCGGCCGCCGGCTGGCGACCGCCGTGCGTGTCCGCACGTACTTGGCGACGTACTGGATGATGCCGACGCCGTTGGTGTAGGACGGATCGCGCACGCCGATGTATTCCGGAACGGCGATGCGCACGTTCGACTCCAGTTCCGCTTGCGCAAGCTGCAGCACTCCCGGCATGGAGACGGAACCGCCGGTCAGCACGTATCCGTTGATTTTCTCCAGATACCCGAGCCGGCGGACCTCCTGGCGGATCATCTGGAAAATCTCCTGCATGCGGGGTTCGATGATCTCCGCCAGCTCGTACTGGTTGAATTCGCTCTCCTGGGTGCTGCCGACCCGCGTCACCTTGAACTTGAGGTTCCTGTCCGCGTCCGCGGTCCGGGCGCAGCCGAATTTCAGCTTGATTTTCTCGGCATGCTCCGTCTGCGTCTTGAAGCCGTAGGAAATGTCGCTGGTGACGTAATCGCCTCCGATCGGCAGGGTGGACACCGCCGCCAGGCTGCCGCCGTCGAAGACGGCCAGCGTCGTCGTGCCCGCCCCGATGTCGGCCAGGACGGTTCCCATCTGTTTCTCGTCCTTGGTCAGCGTCATCATGCCGGAGGCGAGGGACATGAGGATGATGCCGGCGATGCGGAGGCCGGCTTTTTCCACGCAGCGCATCAGGTTATGTATGGCCGCCTTGGAACCGGTGATGAGCGTGCATTCCACTTCCAGCCGCACGCCGATCATGCCGCGGGGGTCCTGGATGGAATCCAGGCCGTCCACAAAAAACTGTTTGGGTACAAGCCCGATGATTTCCCGCTCGGGAGGCAGCGCCACCACCCTGGCCGCCTGCAGGACCCGTTCGATATCCTCGTCGCCGATTTCCCGGTCCTCGTTGGAGACGGCGACCACGCCGTGGTTGGATTGCAGGGCGATATGGCTGCCGTCGATGCCGACGTAGACTTCGTCGATGGAAATTCCAACCATCCGCTCCGCATGGTCCACCGCGTTGCGGATGGATTGCACGGTTCGATCGATATCGACAATGGCGCCCTTGCGGATCCCTTCCGAATCCGCCGACCCGACGCCGATGATGTTGATGGCCCCGTCGCTGATTTCCCCGATAATCACCCGGACCTTGGACGTTCCAATGTCCAGGCTGACGATGAGGTCGCTGTTGCTCAAACGGTGGCACCTCCCGAAGAACGATGAAAGTGCAGGAAAAAGGGCTTTTTCCTTAACTTAATTCCACGTGCGAGGTTTTTTCCCTCTTTGTTTCTACAATTTTTTTGGGATTTCGCCCTTGTGCGGGGGAGCGCCCGGGAATGCGAGATGTTTGTGGTCATAATTTGAATGTTATCATTCTTTTCGGCCGTTTGGTAGTGCCCAAATCCTTACGTCATTCGGTTTTTTCGGCCTCGGGCGGCGAGCCGTCTGGGTCTTCGGTAGGGGTCTGCAGCGCGGAAAACGGGGTGTAGGTGTCCGCTTCCAGCATGGTGAGGAGTCCGGGTTCCCGGTTTTCCACGATTTCATCAAGGTAGGGAAGTTTTTCCTTTAGCTTGGATACCGTCGTCACCACTTCAAAACGGGAACGGGTATAGATCCGGATCCGGTCCGGATACGCGTTGGACGGGTCCGGCACGATTTCCGACACGTCGTTCAGCAGTTCCGGCGGGATCCGGCCCAGCTCCCGGGCGAGGGCCAGGCGGTTCGGATCGTCGGGATTCCAGCCGGTCAGCACGGGCTTGTCCGGCACAAGGGTGCCCGCGGGGGGAACGGTCAGGCCGTTGGCCAGCACGATCCCGAGGCTTCCAGCCGGGGAAATCTCCAGGGCCACTTCGGGATATTCCTGCACCCGGATGATCAGCAGGCCGGGGAACCGCCAGACGGCGACGGCATCTTCAACGGCGGGCACCGTGCGCACCCGCCGTTCCAGTTCCGAAGCCCACGGATAGAGGAACCAGTCGCCTTCCTCGACGCCGGCGGCCCTGCGCACTTCCTCCGGATCGGCGTGGCGCGTGCCGCGGATCTGGATCTCGGTCACCTTGGAAAGCGACGATTGCAAAAACAGCACGACCATGACGATGAAAAACAAAACGGCGAGCACGGCCGCCAACTTGCCGCCCCGGCGCCGCTCCGGACGAACCGGCTTCAGCGCGGGGATGCGGGTTTCCATCGGCAGCGGCGCCTCCCTTCCCCGTGGCTGTTCCTTTTCGTCCGGCACCCGCCCGATCGGCGCGCCGAGGCACCGGAACCTGCGCTCGATGCGGTCGTTTGGTCAAATCTCCGGTAGAGCCACTCTGATTATATCATCCCCGCTTGCGAGATGCACACCGGCCCGGCAGAGACTGGAAGATCCTTGCCCGTCCGGATTACCGCTCGCCGATCAGCAGCACCTCCGGTATCAGACGAACCCCGCATTTCCGCTCGACGGTGTCCTGGATGTGCCGCATCAGCGCAAGGACGTCCTCGGCCGTCGCGCCGCCGTGGTTGACGATGAAATTGGCGTGCAGCGTGGACACCTCGGCGGCCCCCACGCGGGCGCCCTTCAGGCCGGCGGCCTCGATGAGCCGCGCGGCGTGGTCGCCCGGCGGATTGCGGAACACGCTGCCCGCGCAGGCCATCTGCAGCGGCTGCGTCCGCAGGCGGCGATCCTTGTAGGTGGCCATCGCCGCCGCGATCTCCTTGCGGTCGCCCTGCGCCAGGCGGAACCGCGCCTCCGTCACGATGCCCCGCCGCCTTTGCAGGATGGAATGCCGGTATCCGAATTCCATTTCTTCCTTTGTGCAGGTGGCCTTCGTCCCGTCTTCCCAAACGATGTCGGCGGAAAGGAAAATCCGCGATACGTCCGACCCGTGCGCCCCGGCGTTCATGTAGACCGCTCCGCCGACCGAACCCGGGATGCCTCCCGCGAACTCCAGCCCGGTCAGCCCGGCCTTGCCCGCCAGGACCGACAGCTTGATGAAGGAAAAAGCCCCTCCCGCCACGACGTCGTGTCCTTCGAACCGCGCGTAGTCGAATCCGCTCCCCAGCTTGATGACCGCCCCCCGGACCCCTTTGTCGGTCACCAGCGTGTTTGATCCCCGGCCGAGCAGATGCCACGGCACCCCGTGGCGGCGCAGCGCGGCGAGGGCGGCGGACAGCCCGTCCGCCGTCTCCGGCACGAGGAACAGATCCGCCGGGCCGCCGATTTTCCACGTGGTGTGTTCGGCCAGCGGTTCGTTTTGCCGCACGGCGCCGATATTCGCCTTTTTCAGCTCGTCGATCAGCCGTTGCATGGACATGGACGAAGTTCCTCCTTGCCCGTTGCGCCGGGGAAGCGGACCCATCCGCCGCGGGCGGAATACGGCGCGTCCGCTTATGGGCCGCGCCGGGCATCCGCCGCGGTCACGTTGTATCCTATGACGGGGCGCCGCCCGGGGTGACAAACGCCCATTTGCCCGGGGCACGGTGGATGGTGTGCGTCTGCCTGCGGGAGCGGACTTTGGAACAACGACAAAAGTGCCATTATTTTCGCATGAAAACGGCCTTCTTGAAAAAACAATTGCATTTTGTGCCATTAAATTGGAAAAAGTTGTGCGATTTCACGCGACCGCCCCGAAAATAATGGCACGAATGTCGTTATTTCATTCAGACAGCCATGAAAACGAATAAATAATGGCATTTTTGTCCTTATTGGCGGTTCGGGGTTGCGGCCGCGGTGAGCCTGCGCATCTCCTCGTAGATCAGCGCCGCCGCTTCCGGCTTGCCGAGGGCGCGGGAAGCCGCCGCCATCGATCGCCGGCGCGCCGGGTCCCGCATGATGGCGGCGATGTGCCCAAACAGCGTCTCGCCCGTCAACTCCCGCTCAAGGAGCATGACCGCCGCCCCTTCCCGCGCCAGGCTTTCCGCGTTGGGCTGCTGGTGGTTGCCCGTCACGTTGGGCGAAGGGATCAGGATGGCCGGCACGCCGATGGCCGTGATCTCCGCGAGAAAGGAAGCGCCCGCGCGGCTGACGACCAGCGAGGCGGCCGCCAGCACCTCCGGCATGTTGTGGATGTACGGCAGGATCTTGAGCCGGCCGTCCGACGCGGGGGGCGAGCCGCCGACACCCGCCGCAATTTCCTCATAGTATTTATCTCCCGTCACAAAAACAAAGCGAACGTCCGGCAGGCGGTCCATGAGGGGAACCATCGCCGCGGCCGCCTCGTTGATCGCCTTCGCGCCGCCGCTGCCGCCGACGACGAGCACGAAGGGCGTGCCGGGAGCGAATCCCAGGGAGGCGAAGCCCTTGTCCGGGGACGCGGCGGCCGCCGCGCTGGCGCAAGGGTTGCCGCTGTGCAGCAGGCGGACGCCCCCCTTGTCCCGGAAGCGCCCGGCGGTCAGGCGGCGAAAATGCGCCTCCGAATCGGCGAAGCTGTACGCCACCGCCCGCGCATGGCGGGCGAGAAAACGGTTGGCCAGGCCCGGCACCACGTTCTGCTCGTGGATGAGGGTCGGAATGCCGAGCCGGGCCGCCGCGTAGACCACGGGGCCGCAGACGTAGCCGCCGGTGCCGACGACGATGTCCGGGCGGAACTGGCGCAGCAGCCTCCTCGCCCGGCGCACGCCGGCGAGGAAGCGCCACACGGTGCGCACGTTGTGCCACGACAGGGAGCGGCGGAAGCCGGTGACGTCCAGCGCCTCGAAGCGGATGCCCCGCTGCGGGACGACGCGGCTTTCCAGGCCGCGGACGGCGCCTATGTACAAAAGCTCCGAACCGGGTTCCCGCGCCAGCACCTCTTGTCCGATGGCCAGTGCGGGATAGATGTGGCCGCCGGTTCCTCCTCCCGTGAGGACCACGCGCATGGGCTTCACCTCGCGGACCGGGATATGTTGAGCAAAATGCCGATCGCCGTCAGCAGGAGCGTGAGCGACGACCCGCCGTAGCTGACCAGGGGCAGCGTGATGCCGGTGACCGGCAGCAGCCCGATGACGACGCCGATGTTGATGAGCACCTGCACGGCGAAAATGGCCACGATGCCGGCGGCGAGAAAACTGCCAAACGGATCGGCGACGGCGATCGCCGTCCGCATGCCTCGCCACACGAGGAGCAGGAACAGCAGGATGAGCAGCGCGCCGCCGACAAAGCCGAGTTCCTCCGCCAGGATGGAAAAAATGAAATCCGTCTGCGGTTCCGGCAGATAGCTGTATTTCTGGCGGCTCATGCCGAGGCCGAGGCCCAGCAGGCCCCCCGGCCCGACGGCGTACAGCGACTGGATTGCCTGGTAGCCGGCCCCCTGCGGGTCCTGCCAAGGGTCCAGATAGGCGACGATCCGCTGCAACCGGTAAGGCGCCGCGGCGATCAGGGCGGCCAGCCCCGCGAGCCCCGCCAGCGCCAGGGCGGCGAGATGGGCAAGCCGCGCGCCCGCCGCATAAATGACCATAAGCGAGGCGCCGATCATCACCGCGCCCGTGCCGAGGTCGGGCTGCAGCATGATGAGGCCGAAGGCGGCCCCCAGCACCGCCAGGGCGGGCAGAAGCCCCCGCGTGAACGACGTCATCTCCCGCTGCCGTTCCGACAGATACCAGGCGAGAAACACGATCATCGCCAGCTTCATGAACTCGGAGGGCTGGATGCCGAAGGAACCGATGCCAAGCCAGCTGCGGGCGCCCCCGCGCACCACCCCGACGCCGGGCACAAGCACCAGGCACAGCAGCGCGAAACAGACGAGCAGCCCGGGCAAAGCCCACTTTTTCCAGCGCGTGTAGTCGACGTTCATGGCGGCGTACATGGCCGCAAGGCCCAGGGCCGCAAAGAGCAGCTGGCGCTTGAAATAGTAATAGGCGTCGCCGTAGTCGCGGAAGGCGGCCACGGCGCTGGCGCTGTACACCATGACCACGCCGATGGCCAGAATGCCCAGCGTCGCGGCGATGATCCAGAAATCGGGATGGGAACGGGAACCGGTCGCCTGCGCCATAAAGCGAACACCTCGCGTCGCGCGGGATGAGGGGCGGGTCCCTGCAGGGGAACGGGTTCCTGCGGCGGACGGCCCCTGCCGGGGACGGGCCCCTTTTTACAACGTATGCGCCGATTCCTTAAAAATTCGGCCCCGCACCTCGAAGGACGGGAACATGTCCCAGCTCGCGCAGGCGGGAGAAAGCAGCACGGCGTCGCCCTCCCGCGCGGCGGCCGCGGCTTCCCGCACGGCGCGGCGCAGCGTATCGGCGGCATCATCTTCAGGTTCGACGACGATCACCTTCGTCAAACCCGCCTTTGCCGCCGCTTCACGAAGTTTGTGCCGCGTTTCCCCGAGAGCGACCAGCACCCGCACCCGCTCGCGGAAGGCGGGGAGAAGCTCGGCGAAATCCGATCCCCTGTCCTTGCCGCCGGCGATGAGCACGACCGGTCCGGAAAGGGAAGCGATGGACATGGCCGTGGCCGCCGGATTGGTCGCCTTGGAATCGTTGTAGAAGCGAATGCCCCGGATTTCCCTGACCAGCTCCAGGCGATGCTCCACCCCGCGGAATTCGCGCAGGGGCGCGCGCAGCGCCTCCGGCGGCGCGCCCGCGGCCAAGGCGGCGGCGACGGCGGCCAGCGCGTTGGCGACGTTGTGCCGCCCCGGGATGCCCAGCTCCGCCACGGGAGCGACGCGCATCTCCTTCCCGCCCCGCCGGGCCGTGATCCAGCGGTCTTCCCCGTCCGCGGAAGGGCCTGTCCCATCGGAATAGGGAGGATCGACATAGACGCCCTCCTCAAGGCGCCGCAGCAGCGAAAAAGGCCACCTGCGCGCCTTCAGCGATGCGGAGAGCCGGACGCAGACGGGATCGTCCGCGTTGTACACCGCCGTGTCGTCCGCCGTCTGGTTGGCGAACAGCCGGGCTTTCGCTTCGATGTAATTGTCCATGGTGCCGTGGTAATCGAGATGCGTCGGATAGACGTTGAGCAGGCAGGCGATCCGCGGGTGGAAAGCGGACGTCCCCATCAGCTGGAAGCTGCTCAGTTCGGCCACCAGCCATCCGTCCGGCGCGGCTTCCAAAGCGGCTTCGCACAGCGGCCGGCCGATGTTGCCGGCGACAACGGCCTTGAACCCGGCGGCTTCCAGCAGATGGCCGGTCAATGTCGTCGTGGTCGTTTTCCCGTTGGAACCGGTGATGCCGATGATGGGCGCGCGGGCGAGCTGCCCCGCCACCTCCACTTCGGTGACGATTTCGATGCCCAGGACCTCGGCCCTTGCCACGGGCGGCGCGGAATACGGGATGCCCGGATTTTTCACCAGCAGGGCGGCGTCCGCCGCCGGGAAATCGTCGGGATGGCCCCCGCAGATCACCGTGACGCCCAACGCCTCCAGCTCGTCCGCTTCCGGGCACTGGTCGCGCGGCTTGAGGTCGTTCGCCGTCACTTCCGCGCCGAGGCCGCGGAACAGCTTTGCCGCGGCCGCGCCGCTGCGCGCCAGCCCGAGCACCGCCACTTTCCGCCCGCGATACGCTTCGAGAGGTTTCATGCGGTCCAGGTCCCCTTGTACCAGATGAGGCCGACGGCGGCAAGCACCAGGCCGGCGAACCAGAACGTCGTCACCACGCGCCATTCGGACCAGCCGGACAGCTCGAAGTGGTGGTGGATGGGGCTCATTTTGAAAATGCGTTTGCCCCGCGTCTTGAACGACACCACCTGCAGGATGACGGACACCATTTCCACCACGAACACCCCGCCGATGACCGGAAGCAGAAGCTCATTGCCCGTGAGCAGCGCCACGGCTCCCAGGCCGCCGCCGATGGCCAGGGACCCGGTGTCGCCCATGAACACCTTGGCCGGATGGGCGTTGAACACGAGAAAGCCGAGCACCGCCCCGATCATCGCCGCGGCGAAGACGGCGGCGGGCTGGTGCATCCGTTCCATCGCGATCACCAGAAAGGCTCCGTAAGCAAGGGCGCTTGTCCCGGCCAAAAGCCCGTCCAGCCCGTCGGTGAAGTTGACGGCATTGCTGGTGGCGAGCAGGACGAGCACGGCCAGCACCCAATAGCCCCAGCCCAGCTCCAGCGACCAGTCCGTGCCCGGCACGGCCAGACGGGTGGGATGTCCGTCCAGGTAAAGCAAAAGGCAAAAAAGAACGGCAAAGAAGAGCTGCCCGGCAAGCTTCTGGAGGGCCGTCAGCCCCAGGGAACGCTTGAACGCGATCTTGATGTAATCGTCCAGAAAACCGACCAGGCCGAAACCGAAACAGGCGACGACCAAAGCCCAGAAGGAAAGCCCCCGGTCGGAAAACCGCACAAACGCGACGGCGGCCGCCAGCAGGATGAGAATTCCGCCCATCGTGGGCGTTCCCTGTTTGGACAGGTGGGTCGACGGGCCGTCGTCCCGGACCTGCTGGCCGAACTTGAGCCGGCGGAGCAGCGGGATGCCCGGCGGCCCGAGCAGCACCGCCAGCGCGAAGGCGACGCCGACCGCCCACAGCACGGCCGTGTTATCCATGGGTTTCCCCTCCAGTCCCTCCGCCGGGTCCGGCCTGCAGCAAATGGACCACCTCTTCCATCTTCATGCCGCGCGAAGCCTTGACCAGCACCAGGTCGGCCGGATCCAGCTCCTCCATGACGGCGGCCGCCAGGGCGGCCTTGTCCCCGAAGTGCCGCACCCGGCCCTCCTCCGGCATGAGGCGCGCGGCTTCCTCGGCGATGTGCGCCGCAAGCTTTCCGTACGTGTACAGCCGATCCACCCCGCGGGACGCCGCTTCCCGGCCGATGGCCGCGTGCAGGGCGGCTTCTTCGGGGCCCAGCTCCAGCATGTCGCCCAGGAGCAGCCATTTCCGCCGGAACCCGGAGAGTTCCCCGACAAGGCTGATGGCTGCCCGCACCGAGGTCGGGCTCGCGTTGTAGGCGTCGTTGAGCAGGACGGCGCCGTTCCAGGCCGCCGTGCGCTCGATGCGCATGCCGGTGACGGAAGCCTCCGCCAGCCCGCGCCGGATGGCTTCGGCGTCCAGGCCGAAAAGCCTTCCCACGGCCGCGGCGGCCGCGGCATTCACGGCGTTGTGCCGGCCGGGCAGGGGCACCCGGAACGGCTCCCCTTCCTCCGCCGGCCCGGCCGGATCCGGATCAAGCGCCGGTCCGAAAGCCAGGCGGAACGCCGTGCCGTCCACGTCCGCACGGATGCCGTGCACCCGAACATCGCTGTCCGCCCCTTCCCCGAAGGTGAACACGCGGACGCCCGCGGGCGGGGGAGAAGCGGCCAGTTCTTCCCGGATCAGCGGTTCGTTTTCCGGAACGACCAGCACGCCGCCGGGCCCAAGGCCCTCGGCGATCTCCAGCTTGGCCCGCGCGATGTTGCGCCGCGAGCCGAGCTGCATCAGATGCGCTTCGCCAATGTTGGTGATCACCGCCACATCCGGCCTGGCCAGCCGGGTGAGGCGCGAAATTTCGCCCCGCCCGCTCATGCCCATCTCCACCACGAGCGCTTCCGTGTCCGGATCCGCCCGCAGGATGGTAAGCGGCAGACCGATGTGGTTGTTCAGGTTGCCGGCCGTCTTGTGCACGCGCAGCCGCTGAGCCAGCACGGAGGCGATGAGGTCCTTCGTGGTCGTCTTGCCATTGCTTCCGGTGACCGCCACCACTTTCGCCCCGAGCGAAGCGCGGTACCGCTCCGCCAGCTTCTGCAAGGCCTCCAGCGGATCGTCCACCAGGAGCAGCGGAAGGCCGGCGCCTTCCTCCGGCACGGGTCTGCCGCGCCGCCACAGGGCGGCCGCGGCACCGGCGCGGGCGGCGTCGGCGACAAAATCGTGGCCGTCGTGCCGTTCCCCCTCAATGGGCACAAACAGCTCGCCCGGCTTCAGCGTGCGCGTGTCGGTAGACACCCCGCGGATCTCTTCGTTTTCCCGGTTCGGCTCCGAAATCGCCGCCTCGCACCAGGCGGCGATGTCTCCCAGTTTCGCCCTGATCAACGCATACGGCTCCTTATCGCTTCCGACGCCACCAGACGGTCGTCGAACGGCAGCGTCTCGCCGCCGACGATCTGGTACGTCTCGTGTCCTTTGCCTGCAATCAATACTACATCCCCGGGTCCGGCCATTTCAACCGCGCGGAAGATGGCCGTCCGCCGGTCGGCTTCCGTCGCGTAGCGGTCCGCCGGACAGCCGGCCTCGGCGAGCCCGGCTTCGATGTCCCGGATGATCGCCGCGGGGTCCTCGCTGCGCGGGTTGTCGCTGGTCACCCATACGAAATCGGCAAGGGTCGCGGCGATGCGCCCCATGACCGGCCGCTTCGTCCGGTCCCGGTCGCCGCCGCAGCCGAACACGCAGATGACGCGCCCGTCCGCGATTTCCCGCACGGCGCGCAGCACATTTTCGAGCCCGTCCGGCGTGTGGGCGTAATCGACCACGACGGTGAAGGGCTGCCCCGCGTCCACCGGCTCCAGCCGCCCGGGCACGCCGGCAACGCGTTCCAGGCTGGCCGCGGCGGCTTCCAGCGGGATGCCTTCGCACAGGGCGGCCGCCAGCGCGGCCAGGGCGTTGTACACGTTGAACCTGCCCACCAGCCGCAGGTTGATGCGCCGCGAACCGGCAAACGTCTCCGCCGTAAACGACGCCCCCCGGGCGGTCGCCTTCACGTCCACGGCGCGCACCATCGCTTCCCGTTCGATGCCGTAGGTGACCACTTCCGCGCTGGTCATGCGCGCAAACCGTTCCGACGCCGGGTCGTCCGCGTTCAGCACGGCGTAGTTCCGGTCCGACGGATCGTCCTCATAGGCGTTGCCGAGCCGCGCGAACAAAAGCCCCTTGGCCGCGGCGTACGCTTCCATCGTGCCATGATAGTCCAGATGGTCCTGCGTCAGGTTGGTGAACACGGCGGTGCGGAACCGCACGCCGCGGACGCGGCCCTGCTCCAGCGCATGGGAACTCACTTCCATGACGCAGCGCCGGACCCCGGCGTCCGCCATTTCGCGGAACAGCCGCTGCAACTCCAGCACGTCGGGCGTCGTGACCGATGCGGGGCGGCTCCGTCCGGCGAAGCGGATTTCCACGGTGCCGATGACACCCGTTGGCACCCCCGCGTCGAGCAGAATGCGCTCGATCAGCCAGGTGGTCGTCGTCTTGCCGTTGGTGCCGGTGACCCCGATGGGCCGCAGGAGGCGCGTCGGGCGGCCGAAAAACGCGTCGGCCAGCTGGGCCAACGCCCGCTGGGCATCGGGGACGATCAGCTGGGGTACGGGCAGCGGCAGCTGACGCTCCGCCACCAGGGCCGCCGCCCCCTTCGCAACGGCTTCCCCTGCGTAGTCATGGCCGTCCCGCGTCAGGCCGCGCAGGCAAAAAAACAGATCGCCCGGCCCGACCCGCCGCGAGTCGGACGCAAGTCCCGCCACTTCCGTCTGCGGGTCGCCGGATATGCGGCAAACGAGCAAGTGCCTGCCGAGATCCGCCAGTTTCATCGCCATCGTCGGTCTCCTTTCGCGCGTCCGGCGCTTTCCGCCTTTTCCCGGACCGCCTGAGCAACGCACTCCCATTATCCGGCAATCCGCGGATCCGTTCAAGCGGACCCGCGCGGATCCGGACTGCGCTTCCCTTCCCCGCTTCCCGGTTCTTCGCTTCCCAGGTAGATCCGGATCACGGAGCCCTTCGGCACCCGCGCGCCCGCGGCCGGCGCCTGGCGAATGACGGTGTCGCCCCGTCCGGAGGCGGCCAGCCGGAAATTCATGTTCAAATCCTCATACAGGTCGGATACCGTCTTGCCCACCAGGTTCGGCACGGTCACCGTCGGCGTTTCGCCGAAGCGGAGCTTTTTTTCCAGCTGTCCCTGGCGGGGCGCAACACCCAGGTACGGCAGCGCGTCCGCGAGGATGTTCCGCACAACGGGCGCCGCCACCACGCCGCCGAACTGGATGCCCTTCGGATTGTCCACCGCCACGTAGACGATGATCCGCGGATCGTCCGCCGGCGCGAAGCCGATGAACGAGACGATGTGCTCGTTCGGCAAATAGCGGCCGCCCACCGCCTTCTGCGCGGTGCCGGTCTTGCCGCCCACGCGGTAACCGTCCAGAAAGGCGTTGCCGCCCGTGCCGTTCGCCACGACGCTTTCCAGGGCTTCCCGGATTTTCGCCGAAGTTTCGGGGGAGATGACCTGGCGGACCAGCTGCGGCGCGTTCTCCGCCACCACCCGGCCCGTCTCCGGATGGATCCACGCCTTGGCGACATAAGGCCGGTAGAGCTTGCCGCCGTTGATGGCCGCCGAGACGGCCGCGATCTGCTGGATCGGCGTCACCGACACCCCTTGCCCGAAGGAAGTGGTGGCCAGCTCCACGGGGCCGACCCGCTCCCGCCGGAACAGGATGCCGTTTTCTTCTCCCATGAGGTCGATGCCCGTCTTTTTCCCGAAGCCGAAAGCCTCTATGTACTTGAACAGAAGATCCTTGCCCAGCCGCTGGCCGAGGACCACAAAGCCGGGGTTGCAGGAGTTTTCCACGACCTCGAGGAAGGTCTGGCTGCCGTGTCCGCCCTTCTTCCAGCAGCGGAGCCGGGCGCCCCCCACCTCGATGGCGCCGGGATCGAAGAAGTATTCCCGCTTGAGGTCGACCTTTCCTTCTTCCAGCGCGGCGGCCAGGGTGATGATCTTGAACGTGGAGCCCGGTTCGTAGGTCATCCAGATCGGCAGGTTGCGGTTGAAGATTTCCGGATCGTAATCCCGGTAGCGGTCGGGCTCGTAGGCCGGACGGGAGGCCATGGCCAGCACTTCGCCCGTCCGCGGGTCCATGGCGATGGCGAGGGCGCGGTCGGGCTCGTATTGCAGCACGGCCTGGTCCAGCTCGCGCTCCACGATCGCCTGGATCGTCTTGTCCAGGGTCAGTTGCAGCGTAAGCCCGTCCTGCGGCGGGCGGAAGCGTTCCCCCGCGCCAGGCATCTGCCGTCCCGCCGCGTCCGAGAGATACGAGACGCTGCCCCCGATTCCCCGCAGCAGCTCGTCGTACTGAAGCTCGACGCCGGCCAGCCCCTGGCTGTCGATGCCGGTAAAGCCGAGCACATGGGCCGCCAGGCTGCCGAACGGGTAATGGCGCTTGTTGTCTTCGGCCACGACGATGCCGGGAAGGGCCATCTCCCGGACGAGCCGGGCTTTTTCCAGCGAAATTTTCCGCCCTCCGGGCTGCAGCCGGACGATGCTTTCCCGTTTGGTCAGCAGCTCGAGCAGCCGTTCCTCCGTCATTTCCAGGACGGGCGCCAGCCTGCGGGCCGTTTCCCGCGGATCCCGCACCTGGGCGGGAATGGCGAGCACGGTGGGCGAACTGATGTTGTAGGCGAGCTTCACGCCGTTGCGGTCGACGATTTCGCCGCGCCTGGCGGCGAACGGTACCTCCCGGCGCCAGGATTCCTCCGCCTTGCGCCGGAGTTCGTCGCCTTTCACCAGCTGGATGTACGCCAGGCGGGCGAGAAGCGCCGCAAACAGAAGACCCGTCGCTAGCAGGGCGACGTACAGCCGCCTGCGCGACGCAATCCGGGACAGCTGCAACAGAAATCCCCCCGTTTCGCGCCGGGTGAAGGGCTTTGACTGATACAGCCTATTCCCGGCGCCCGGGGGTTAGAACAAGCCACCCGCGGCAGGGGCCGGCCGCGGACTGGGCGAGCCACCTGTTGTCATGGACTAGCCGATGCCAAGCCGGCGCGGCAACGAAGCGACTCCCGTTCCCGGCGAATCGGCGGGCGGATGAACGGATTTGCCGCTCCCGGAACCGGCATCCCCGCCGCCTTCGCCGCCCTCCTGCGGCTCCGCGGCCCCGGCATCCCGCCCCTCCGGGGCCAGCGTCAGCGAGACCCGCCATTTCCCGTCCGCCTGTTCCGCGTGCTGGTCGACCACATAACCCGTTCCCTGCACCGCGCATTCGGCGTCGAGCAAGGCGCACAGCTCCAGCGCGTCGCGCAGCGGCATGCCCCGCATGTCCGGCACGCCGGAACCCTTGCCTTCCGTCAGCAGATATACGCGCTGGGAAGTCGGCAGCACGCTGCCGGCGGCGGGCAGCTGCCGCGCCACGACGCTTCCGCTGCCGACCACTTCGGCGGTGAACGATTTCGCGCGCAGCACCGCCTTGGCTTCCGACACCCGCATGCCCGTCACATCCGGCACTTCCGCGGTGACCGGCCCGGCCGCCGACGACATTTCGGCGGCCGCGTCCCGGGCCGACTGCTCCGGAAAGATGCCCAGGTGCTGCAGCGACTGTTCCATGATCCGCTTCCACACCGGAGCCGCCACGGAACCGCCGGCGGCCATCTCGTCCTGCGGTTCGTCGATGACGACGTAGAGCACGATGCGCGGATCCTCCACCGGCGCGTAGCCGATGAACGAAACGATGTATTTTCCTTCGGCGTATTTGCCGTCGACCACCTTCTGCGCGGTGCCCGTCTTGCCCGCCACGCGGTAACCGGGAATGTAGGCGTTGCGGCCCGTGCCGATCTGGCGGTCGCTGACCACCTGCTCCAGGTATTCGCCCACCAGCCGGCTCGTCTCCGGCGAAATGACCTGCCGCACCACCACGGGTTCCGTATGGACGGTTTCGCCCGTCTGGGGATCGGTGACGGATTTGACCACATACGGCTTCATCAGTTTGCCGCCGTTGGCGATGGCGGCCACCGCGGCGAGCTGCTGGATCGCCGTCACCTGCAGCCGCCCCTGGCCGAAGGTCGCCGTGGCCACTTCCGTGGCGTACTGCTTGCGGATCGTCACTGCCCCGGCCTCTTCCGCCGGCAGTTCGATGCCGGTCCTCGAGCCGAAACCGAACGCCGAGATGTATTCGAGCAGCTTGTCGGCGCCGAGCTTTTCGTATCCCAGCTTGACGAACGCCACGTTGCTGGAGCGCTTGAGCCCTTCCAGGTACGTGATTTCGCCCCAGCCGGCGCCGTTGTTGTGGTCCCGGATCGTGTAGTTGGCGACCCGGATGCTGCCGGATTTATAAGTCTCTTCCGGGTCGAACAGCCCTTCCTCCACCGCTCCCGCCAGCGTCACGATCTTGAAGGTGGAACCGGGTTCGTACAGAGCCTGGATGGCGTTGTTGCGGAACGCGGCGGGATCCGCCTCCCAGTACCGGTTCGGATCGAAGGTCGGCAGGCTGGCCATGCCCAGGATTTCCCCCGTGTCCGGATCCATGGCGATGGCCGCCGCACCGACGGGCTGATATTTTTCATACGCTTCCTTGAGCGCTTCCTCGATGAAATACTGGATGTCCCGGTCGATGGTCAGGGTGATGTTCAGGCCGTTGACCGCCTGCTGCACCTCCACCTCGCCGCCGGGCAGCTGGGTGCGGGTGCCGTCCCGCTGGTAGACGATCTTGCCCGGCTTGCCCTCCAGCTCTTCATAATACCGCTGCAGAATGCCCCCGATCCCCCGGCCTTCCTTGCTCTCGTATCCGAGCACGTGCGCCGCGAGGGACCCGTTGGGAAAATAGCGTTTGCGTTCCTCCAGAAAATAGAGGCCGACGTCCTTCCGTCCGGTCAGCTGGCGCAGATGCTCGCGGAAGGCGGACAGCCGCTCGTAGACCTCACGGTCCACTTTCCAGCCTTCATTGCGGACTTCCACCTGCTGATACAGCTCGCCCTTGTCGTTCCGCTTGGCGACCAGCTTGCGCAGATCCTGCACCGGCTTGCCCAGGACCTCGTGCAGTTCGGCCACGATCCGCTCGGTGATGCCGAGGGAGGGAAAATCCCTTTCCAGCTTGTCCAGCATGTCCGGTCCGACCGCCACCGTATAGGCGGTCGCATCGTCCACCAGCACCCTGCCCATGCGATCCCGGATCACGCCGCGTTCCTGGGGGATCGTATCGCTGGCGATCCAGGTCTTGCGCGCCTGTTCGGCCCAAAATTCGGCGTTGACCACCTGGACCCAGTAAACCCGGACCAGCAATCCGACAAAAAAGAGGGTCATGAACCCTCCAAGGAGCAGCGATCTTTTTTTCACCCTCCGGGTCATGCGCATCATCCTCTTCGTGCGAAAAACGGCTCAAGACCGCCTTCGCCCCGTCCGCGGCCCCCGTTCAGGGACGCATGGCCGTGGCGACGCGGTCGTTCCGGTCGGTGCCGATGCGGTCGGAATCGGTCACGACGGCGATTCCCCGCGAATCGATCCGGATGAACCCTTGCCGGGAAGCCTCTTCGGCGATGCGGCTCGGGTCCTTCAGCCGCTCCACCTCCCGCTGCAGCTCCTTTACCTGCGTCATCATGCGCTCGTGTTCCACTTTGAGTTCCTGGATGGTGCGGTTCAGCTGGTAGATTTCCGCATACCGGTAAATGACCACGCCGGCGACCGCCACAAGAAGCGCGACGGTCAGCATGTAGAGCAGCTTCTCGCCGACGGGCAGCGCGCGCCGCCGCGTCTTGCGGACCGCGCCCCGCTGCTGGGCGCTTTCGCCCGCGCGTTCGGGCTGAAGAGCCAGATTGCCGTAATATTTCATGCCGGTTCCCCCTCTGTCTTGCCTTCTCCGGTTCCGCCGCCTTCCGTTCAGGCGCCTTCCGGAGAGCGGCCGTCTTCCCGCTTCTCCGCCACCCGCAGCTTTGCCGACCGGGCTCTCGGATTGGCCGCCCGTTCCGCTTCGGAAGGCACGACGGGCTTGCGATGCACGAGGCGAAGCCTGCCCTGTCCGCCGCCGCACACGCAGACCGGAAAATCCGGCGGGCAGCGGCAGGAAGCCGCCTCCTTCGCGAAGGTTTCTTTGACGATGCGATCTTCCAGAGAATGGAAGGTGATCACCGCGATTCTTCCGCCGGGCGCAAGGCATTCGATCGCCTGCCCAAGCCCTTCCCGCAGCGCGCCGAGCTCGTCGTTGACGGCGATCCGGATCGCCTGGAAGGTCCGCTTCGCCGGATGCGGCCCGGTTCTTCTCGCCGCCGCGGGGATGGCCTCCTTGACGATTTCCGCCAGCCGCCCCGTCGTTTCGATGGGCGCCCGCCGCCGTTCGCGGACGATGCGCCGGGCGATGGCCCGGGCGTACCGTTCCTCGCCGTAATCGCGGATGACGGCGGCCAGCTCTTCCTCGCTCCACCCGTTGACGATATCGCGGGCGGTGAGCGGCTGCGACCGGTCCATCCGCATGTCCAGGGGCGCGTCAAGCTGGTAGCTGAATCCGCGTTCCGCCTCGTCCAGCTGCATGCTCGACACGCCCAGATCGAACAGGAAGCCGTCGGCCCGCGGCACGCCGCCCTCCTGCGGCGCGCCCGCGCGGCGCAGCGCGTCGGCCAGACGGCGGAAATCGCTTTTTACGAGGATGACCTTGTCTCCAAAGCGGCCAAGACGCTCGCGGGCGAGGGCAAGCGCCGCCTCGTCCCGGTCGAGGCCGATCAGCCGGCCGCGCGGTCCCAGCCGGGAAGCGATCAGCTCGCTGTGGCCGCCCGCGCCTACGGTGCAATCCACATACAGCCCGTCCGGCCGCACGTTCAGGCCGTCCACCGCCTCTTTCCCCAGCACCGTAACGTGATGTGCCATGCCGGCCTCCAAAAGCGAAATCCTGACCGTACCCGCAACGGGCCCGAAAGACGACGGTCAGAAGTTGAAATCGAAATCCACCAGTTTTTCCGCGATCTCGCCAAACGACGCCTGGGCCCCGGCCGTGTACGAATCCCACGTCGCCTTGTCCCAGATTTCCACACGATTCGACACGCCGATGACGACACAGTCCTTCTCGAGCCGGGCGTATTCCCTGAGGTGCGCCGGCACGTTGATTCTGCCCTGCCTGTCCCACTCGCATACGGATGCTCCCGAGAAGAACAGGCGCGCGAAGGCGCGGGCGTCGGACTTCATCATGGGCAGCGACTTCAGCCGCTGCTCCAGCGCCTTCCATTCGTCCATCGGGTAGACGAACAGGCAGCTGTCCAGCCCGCGGGTGACGACGAATTCGGCGCCGAGGGCCTCGCGGAATTTGGCGGGAATGGTGATGCGGCCTTTCTCGTCGATGGTGTGCTGGTATTCCCCCAAAAACATCGGCCCTCGTCACCTCCCCCATCGTCCACCACTATCCCCCACTTTTACCCACACATGACCATATATTCGCCCCAAAAAACAAAAATCCTGCTGCCGGAGCAGGATTTCAAAAAAAATATTTTATGCGGTTAACTAACCGTTCAGAACCAGCTGTCCAGATATTCCCGCTGCTCGCGGGTCAGCTCGTCGATGGCGATGCCCAGCGTCTCCAGCTTGAGCCTGGCCACCTGTTCGTCCAGTTCGCGGGGCAGGTCCACCACGCGGCCGCCCAGTTCGGCGTGCCGTTCGCTCAAATAGCGCAGGGCCAAAGCCTGCAGGGAGAAGGACATGTCCATGATTTCGGCGGGATGCCCGTCGCCGGCGGCCAGATTCACAAGCCGGCCTTCGGCCAGGAGATACAGCGTGCGGCCGTCGGGCAGGGCGAACGCCTCGACGCCTTCGCGCACCTTCCGGCGGGAGACCGCCATGGCGGCCAGTTCCCGCACGTTGATTTCCACGTCGAAATGGCCGGCGTTGGCCAGCACGGCGCCGTCCTTCATCCGCGCGAAATGCTCGCCGCGCAGGACGTCCCGGTTGCCGGACACCGTGACGAAGTAATCCCCCACGGCGGCGGCTTCCTTCATCGGCATGACGGTGAACCCGTCCATGTGGGCCTCGATGGCGCGGACCGGGTCCACTTCGGTGACGATCACCTTGGCGCCGAGGCCTTTGGCCCGCATGGCCACCCCTCTGCCGCACCATCCGTAGCCGCCCACGACCACCGTCTTGCCGGCCACGACCAGGTTGGTGGCGCGGTTGATGCCGTCCCACACCGACTGGCCGGTGCCGTACCGGTTGTCGAACAAATGCTTGCACTGCGCCCCGTTGACGTTGATCATCGGGAACTGCAAAGCGCCCTGCCGTTCCATCGCCCGCAGGCGGTGGATGCCGGTGGTCGTCTCCTCCGCGCCGCCGCGGATGGTGTCCAAAAGGTCCCGCCGCGAGGTGTGCAGGATCGTCACCAGGTCCCCGCCGTCGTCGATGAGGAGATGCGGTTTCGTTTCCAGCGTTCGGACCAAAAGCTCTTCGTACTCCCGCATGTCCACGCCCCGCTTGGCAAACACCGCCGCGCCTTCTTCCAGCAGCGCCGCGGCGACGTCGTCCTGGGTGGACAGGGGATTGCAGCCCGCGATGGCCACTTCGGCGCCCCCGGCCATGAGCGTCCGGACGAGACAGGCGGTCTTGGCCTCCACATGGAGCGCCACCGCCACGCGCAGCCCTTCAAAGGGCCGCTCCTTCGCGAAGCGTTCCCGGATCCGGGCCAGCACCGGCATGTGCGCCTGGGCCCATTCGATCTTCAGCTTTCCTTCCGGAGCCAAAGAAGGATCCCGGACGATCCCTCTAGGTTTCACATGATCCAAGCCGGCAAACCTCCTTGACGGCCGTCCCGAACCGGGCCAGCATGTGGCCCCCTTCGGCGCCGATATCCGTTCCCGCCCAGGCGCCGATCCAGGACGGGCCGTAAGCGTTCAGAAAATGGATCGTGCCCAGGACGCGTTCCTGCGGCCGGCCCATGGGGCACAGCGCGGCGCGCACGCGGTCCCACCGGCGCAGTGCCGCCTCGTGGCGGCGAAGAAACGCCTCCCGGGTCCTCCGTTCCAGATAGGCGACCTGTTCCAGGATGCGCCCGAGGTTTTTGCGCCCCAGGTCGCCAAGCCCCGGTTCGGCGGCGGCGAGATCCTTCAGAAGCGGGTCGTACAGGGCGGCGACCCCTTCCCGCACGGCCCGGAAGCGTTCGTCCCAGCCTTTCTCCGCCCGGGCCTCAAGCCACGCCGCGCGCCGCTCCTCCCATTGCCAGATTGCCTCTTCGGGGGTCAGCCCCAGCTCCCCGAGGAGCGATTCGGTCCACGGCTCGAGAAAGGTGAAGGACGGGCGCGGGACGATCACCGGCATGCCGATGCCAAACCGCGAGAAAGCAGGGCCCAGCTGGCCCCAGTAGGCGATTTCCGCCGGTCCCAGCACCGTCGCCAGCACCGGCAGCAAAAAGTCCTGCATGAGCGGCCGGGACAACGCCCCCGTGCTGAACCGGTCCGGCTCGTTCTCCGCCATCGCCGCAAGTTCCGCCCGATCCGCGCGGAAAAACCCCCGGCGGTCGGCGAATCCGTCCCCCTTGCGGTAAAGCAGCAGCCGCCCCATCGGGTGGTGGACAAACAGATGCGCGCCGTCCGCCGGCGTCTCCGCCTGCGGTGAAAAGCCGAGGGCGCGCACGCGCCTTTCCCCTTCCGCCAGGGCTTCCGCCAGCTCGCCGTTCCGTTCCACGAGCTCCCGGAAAAAGGACCCTTCCAGACGGCGGATCTCCGGATCGTCGGCGTCCATGACAAGCAGCCCCTCGCCGCCCAGCCACGCGTCCAGCAGGCGGGCGAACGCCACGGTCAGCGTCGGGGCGTCAGCCGCCGTCTCCCGCAGGCCGGCGAGCAGGGCGGGCTTGTGATCGGAGTCGGGCAGCGCCCGCGCCAGGCGGTCCAGCGCGTCTTCCCACGCCGCCGCCGGAACGGGCGTCCGGCTCACCGCGTGCCTGCCGCCCGCCACGCCCTCGAGGCGAATCTGGCGCACTCCGCCGTCCGGCGAGAGGACGTAGGTCACGTTCGCTTCGGCGAAATCGTGGTCTTCCCCGGCGATCCAGAACACGGGCACCACCGGCCGGCCGAGCATCCGCTCCGCCGCGGCCGCCGTCCGGATCACCGCCAGCGCCTTGTAAAAAACGAGCAGCGGACCGCCAAAGAGTCCCGCCTGCTGGCCGCCGACCACCACCAGGCAGTCGGGCTGCTGCAGCTTGCGCAGCGCCGGTTCGGCGGCCGCCCCGAATCCGTGACGCGCGCCGGCCGCCCGCAGGGCGGCGGCAAGACGCGCCCGGTCCGCCCGCATCGCCGCGGTCTCGTCCAGGCGGGCCGCCCGCCGGCGCCAGTCTTCCGCGCGCGAAGGGTGGAGACCGAACAGGGCGCACACGTCCGGATCGCCGCGGCGGAAGCCTTCCGCCAGCGAATCTCCGGCCGGCCCGGAAAGCGGCATCACCTTCATGGGCGTTCGTCCCCCGCTTATCGCCATTGTTCTCGCCAGTTCCTTGCCATCGTTCATGAACCGATTGTACCAGCGGGAATGTTCCCCGTCAAAAGCAAAAAAGCCGCGGACAAGGCCGGGCCGAAAGAGCCGGCCTCACCCGCGGGAGCGGATGAACACGATCAGATAGGCGATCATCAGCACGATGTAGAGCACGCCCAGGGCAAGAAACGAAATCCGCCAGACGGCGCGCGCGAGACGCCGGACGTCCACCTCGCCGCGCATGCGGGCCTGTGCGCCTCCCATAAGCCCCGCGCCCACGAGCATGACCAGAAGGATCAGCCATAGGCCGAACCTCGATTTCGTCAGGCTGTTGATAAGCGCGGCCACGGCGCCGATCAGGAAAGCCGTCGTGACGTCCATGGCCGTCCGGACGGAGCGTTTCCGGTCGCCCGTCCGCCATAGCGCCACGAAGTACACCAGCGCAAAAGTCACGGGCGGCGCGACGGCGAAACCGGCGTACACATACACCAGGGCATCCCGCACCGCCGCCATGCCGCCATTCCTCCTTTCCCGCTTTTCCCGTTCGCTTCCGGACAACCTTTTCACATCCACATTCGACATTTCCGCCCAAATTCCTGCCTTGGAAATGGGTCTTTTTGGTCCGGTCGCAAAGACGCAGGCGGGTCCGGCCGGGCACAAAAAAAGTCCGCGCTCCAATGCGCGGACGATGCCGCGGGCCGGACGGCGCGAAGGCCGCCCGGTCCGCCATCATTCGACCCGTTCGAGATTGCCGCTTTCGTCCATCCGGAACGGATCCTTTTCCTCCCCCGAATCCCCTTCGGACAGGATGGCCAGTTTTCTGGCGCGGTCCATCAGACGAAGAAGCGCCTTGTAGTCGTCGCTGTCCAGGTCCAGGCGGGGTTCCGCTTCCGCCTCGTGGATCCGGCGGGTCAGCTTTTCGTTTTCCTCCTTCAGTCTGGCGATCTCTTCCTCTTTCTCTTTCAGCAGTTTTTCATACTGGCGGTTTTGCCGGCTAAGTTCGTGGACGCTGTTTTTCCACTGTCTGAGGTGCCGGATGATCGCGTCCAGCGGCATCGCCCCGGCGACCGGCAGGCCGCCCGCGCCGGCTTCGCCGGCTCCCGCCTCGCCCTCGTCTTCCGTCAGCGCCGCCAGCCCCTGCTTTTTCAGATAATTGCGCTTTTGGCGCTGCTGTTTGGCGAGGGCGATCGCTTCCTCGTAACGCTTGCGGACGCAGCTGTTCCACCGGAAGCCGCAGGCCGCGCTGGTGCGGCCGATGCGCTTGGCGACCTCCTCGAAGGCCGCCAGCTGCGTGCTTCCTTCCCGTATATGGCGAAGCGTCACTTCGGCCAAAATCAGATCGTCATCCGGCGTCCACGCATCCTGTCTTGCCGCAGGCATGCTGTCCTTACCTCCCCGGTCCGTAAAATCCGCTTTTCCTGGTTCCATGTCTATGCGCATGATAGAGTTCATAGAATCTATCGCATATCACTATGGTTAACCAATTTTGCGGCGGGTATACCTGCCGGGGCGGCATGCCGCGAGGGCCGAAAGAACCTGTCGGAAGGTGGCCGCGCCCCCGCGGAACCCGGACGCATGATCCGGCGGCGCTCCGGCAACCCTAACTGCGGACGGCGTCAAGAAAAGTTTGCGATTTCGTCACTTCTTGCCGTTTACAGTCCGCGCGGGCAAAGGTTATAATAACCTGTGTTACGGCAACATTCGGCATGGCGCATGGACGACACGGAGCCATGCGGGAGGAGGAAACAGACGTGGCGCGCATGTTCCGGGTGCTCGGCTTTTTCACGCTGGTGATCGCCCTCATGGCGTTTGCGGGCAACATGTACGAATTTTCGCTGCTGTTCTTCTTTCAGACGGCGTTCTTTTTCCTGCTCGGCTACCTGAACCTCACCGAGCGGACGTACCTTTACACGTTCTGGGCGTACATGATCGTCACGTTCCTGGGGCTCACCTACTGGATGGTCTTCGAAATGAAGAATCCCGTCTGAGCGCATACGGACGAAGCGAAATAAAAGGGCTGTCTCCCGGCCGCAACCGGCCGGAGAGCAGCCTTTTTGTCATGCCTCTGGCGCTTACGCTCGCGTCCGGCGAAGGCCGAACACGTTCACCTTGAACAACTCGCCCATCCCGTCGCCGACGAGAAGCCGCGCCACCGCCCGGTTCCGGCGCGCCGCGGGATGGAAGGGGTCGGTGAAGGCGTGCTCCCGAAGCAGCCCAAGCGCCCCGTGTTCCGCCAGAAACGCCTTTTGCGTGCCCCGCCACAGCTCTTCCCAGCCCGCTTCCGTCAAGGCCTCGCGGATGCGGGTAAAATTGACGTGGGCCGTGATGTCCTGCTCCCCCGGCACGGCGTAGGGATCGTCGCTGACGGTATGCCGGCGGTAGCAGACGAGGGTGCCCTCCATGCGGTGGGGGGCGAGCAGTTCTTCCGTTTCATCCCCGTAGTCGATGAGGATGAGCAGGGCGTCGCCCAGCCGGGCCGTCAGGCGGCGCAGCCACGCTTCCGCGTCCGGGCAGACCTCCGCCGTCTGCCCTTCCAGCAGGCGCGCGCCGTCCTCCAGCCAGGCCCTGAGGGCTTCGTCGTCGCAATCCGTCAGGCAGGGAGCCGGGCGCGCGCGTTGTTCGTCCCAGCGCACCCCCCACTCGCGAAGCCGCCCGCCGGTGCGCACCAGGCGCCTCACCGGGAAGGCGTCGAGCAGTTCGTTGGCGACGATGACGGCGGGACGCCGGCTCCAGTCGGCCGCGTCCGCTTCCTCCGCATCGGCCACCCGCGCCGTTTCCGCCGGGATCCGTTCAGCCAGCGCTTCTTCCGCCAGGCGCCGGTGGACCGGATGGCTGTCGACCACCGTCACCCGGAAACGGGAGACCCCCGCTTCCTCCCAGGCGTCCAGCATGGCCGCCGCCAGGCGCCCGGTGCCGCCTCCCCAGTCGATCACGTCCACGGCCGCATCCGGGCCGAAGCGTTCCCCTGCCATCCGCTCGATATAACCGGCAAGTACGCGGCCCATGACATCCCCGACCAGCGGCGAAGTGTAGAAATCCCCGCCGCGCCCGATCCGCGCCGGTCCGCTGCGGTAATAGCCGTATTCGGGATGATAGAGGCACAGCGCCATATAGTCGCGGAACAGAATGCACGGGCAGGGCGTGCCGTCCGGCGCCGTACCGGTGCGGGAACTGGCCAGCACCTCGTCCCGGATCACGGCGGCCAGGGGCGTTTCCGGCCGCGGCCCGGAAAGCCCGGCATGGAAACGATCGGAAATGGGCCGCTTCGGCACCATATCCTCCTCCTTCGTACATATGCATTATGTTATGATAAGACAAAAGGGGGCTCAAATCCGGTGCTGCGCATGCGAACTTCCCGGTTTCGACCGGCCGCGCCGACATCCGGAGCCTTGTCCGGCCGGATGCGGAAACTGGCGGCCCTGGCCGTCCTGTGCGCCCTGCTGGCGCTGCCTTTGCCGCTCCGCCCCGGAACTGCGGTTCCGGCGCACGCCCAGCCGTACGATGAAGAGCTGCGCCAGCTCCTCGAAAAAAGCCTGACGCTGGCCGAACTGGACAGGGAAATCGAACGGATCGGCGCCATTCGGGAAGAGACGCTGGCCGGACTGAGAGAAATCGAAAAGCGCATCGCCGAGATGGAAATCGCCATTGAACGGCAGCGGGAAAGGGCCGGACGGGTGCTCCGCGCCTACTACATGGGCGACAAGCTTTTGCTCTGGCAGGCTTTTTTCTCGGCGGGTTCCCTGTCGGAACTGCTCCGCCTGTGGGAGATGGCGGAATTCATTTTTCGTTCGGACAGGGAAATTTTGCTCGCCTACGCGGAATCCTACCGGAACCTGCAGGAGGAGCGCGGCCGGCTGGAAGCCTACGAAAAAGAGCTCGCGGAGGTCGAACTCGCCCTGCAGACGCAGCGGGAGCGGCTTCTCCGCCTGCGGCGGGAAGTGGACGAGGCCCTGGCCAAGCGGGATGACGCGCAGGAGGTGGCCGAACTCATCCAGGACATCCAGACGTCCTGGCAATCGAGCGGCCTGCCCCTGGTCCGGGAATATTTCGACGCCCTGTCGCAGGCCATGAACGAACTGCCCGCCTGGCTCCAGGAACAGCCCGGCGTCGTCGAGTTCCAGGGCTTGCGCATCGTCGCCCGCCTCACCGACGCCCAGATGAACGAATTCCTGCGCAGCCGGGACGAGCGGTTCCACAACCTCGAATTCCGTTTTTCCGAAAACAAGATGACCATCGAGGGCAAAGCCGAATCCGTGGAACTGTTCGTCGAGGGCCATTACACGGTGGAAAACGATCCGGTGAACGTCATCCGTTTCCATATCGACAGGCTTCTGTTCAACGGCTTCGAACTGCCCGACACAACCCGGGCGGATCTGGAACGCGAGTTCGATCTCGGCCTGTATCCGCAGCAGATGCTTCCCTTTATCACCGCCGAAAACGCCGTGCTCAAGGACGGCGTTCTGGAAATCGAGCTGCGCGTCACCTTGTGAGCGCAAGCCAATCGTCGGGACTCCACTCGCCCGCGGCGACCTTCCGCCACCCTTCCGCGAGCTCACGCAGCCGCTGCGGAAGATGCGGGCCGTACTCCGGCGACGCCACATGGGGAAACGCGCCGGCGGGCGCCCGTTCAAGACCGGCATGCGCCGGCGGGTTCGCCTGGAGCAGGGCGCGGCTGACGGGCAGCCTGCCCGTCCCGGCGTGATGGGTAAGCTGCCGGTCGGGAGCCGTCGCTTCCGCGATCCACGAGCGGGCCGCTTCCTCATGGGCGGTGCCGGACAGGATGACGAAGCTGCGGGCGCGCGGCCAGGCGAACGGTGCGGCCCAGCCTGAATAGTCGACGGCCAGCAGGCCGCCGCCGTCATCCTCTGCGGCGCGCAGCGCCGCCGAGTGGGGCACCACGGCGGCCGCAGCCCGGCCGTCCCTGACCGCCGCAAGGACATCCTCCCCCGAAGCCTCCAGGACGAGCCCGCCCCATCTCGCCAGCCATTCCAGAGCCTGGCGCACCTCTTCCGTTTCGTTCGCCTCGCCGAGGGGCAGGTCGGCCGCAAGACCGGTGGCCGCTCCGAACCATGCCAGCCACGCGCCGGGATCGGCGGCGTCGAGCGCCAGGAAATGCCTTGCGTTTCCGCCTTCCATCCTTTCCATCGCCTCCGGGAGCCTTTGCCACGCCTCCCAGTCCACCCGCACGGCTTGTCTCCGCACGCCGCCGTCCGGTCCGCCGGCTTCCGGGACCGCAGCTTCTTCTCCTCCGGAGTCCGAAAGGGTCTCCGTCAACGCGTCCAGCAATTCCAGGTTCCAAAGCAGAACATGGGGATCCATGTCGTAAGGCACGCCCCACACCAGCCCGTTCCACCTGACGCCGGCCATCACCGCCTCGAACGGCTGCGCGGCCGCGTCGCCGACCAGCAGGTCGTCCACGGGCAGCAGCAGGCCCTGCACGGCGAAGGCCAGCACCGATTCGCCGGGCATGAGCAGCACATCGGCGGACCGCAGCGCGTCCGAATACCCGTTCGCGGCGGCGGATACCGGTTCCAGGCGAACCAATTCCGCCCGGAAAGCCGGATGCGTCAGATGGAACCACCGGTTCACTTCGCCGAAAGCTTCGAATTCCGCCGGGTCCGCCGCCAGAGCCACTTTTATGTATGCGCTTTTTTCCGGGGCGGCCGGCCGGTCCTCGGGACCGGCCGCGGCCATGGTCGCGGCCGGAACGGGAGGCTGCGCCACTTCCGATGAATCGCTGAGCCACAGGAACACAAACACCGCCGGCAGACCGATCAGCAGCATCGTCCGGATGAACCTGCGCCGCGTCATGGACATCCCCTTGATCAAGCCCGTTGTTCAAACCCGCGCCTGATATTGATTTCCTCCATCATACTCCATTTTTCGCCACGGGCAAAGATGCCGGGCCCGCCCGCCGGCATCCCTGTCCGGCCCGGCCCCGTCCGCCGGCGCCCCTGTCCCGCCCGGCATGGATTCGCGGACGGACGGCCACACTAACGGCACATCCGGAAATGGAGGTGCAGGGAATTATGGCCGAAAATATCAAGCGGCTCCCGCTGGTCCTCGCGCTCGCCGCCGCGTGCGTCCTGGCCGCGGCGGGATGCGGCGCGCGGCAGGAGCCGGCGCCAAGTCCGCGGGCGCAGGAGGTGCCCGCAAGGGAAGCGGAGCTTCCGGAAACGGACCTCCGGGATCCCGCCGCGCGGCTCGAGGCGCTGGCCGAAAGCGTCGCCGGCGTGCGCGACGCCAACTGCGTCATTTTCGGCGATTACGCCATCGTCGGCGTGGATGTCGAGGAAAATCTGGACCGGTCCCGCGTGGGAACGATCAAATATTCCGTGGCCGAAGCGCTCCGCAAGGACCCCGACGGCGCGCGGGCCGTCGTCACCGCCGACGTCGACCTGGCGCAGCGAATCCGCGAA
>DATCLN010000201.1:0-9592 GCA_036563895.1 Paenibacillaceae bacterium | reverse complement strand
CTTGCGGTGGGGGAGGGGGGAGGAATACCTTTCAACGCTGACGGGGAGTTGTCTGGCTGGGAACTTCCCTGTTATTTACAGGGTGTTATGCGCTAACATCTCGTGATTTTACCGAAACAATGGGCTTTCGAAATTTAGGATCAGAAAAATGCGTCCCGCCCGGTCGCCCGGTCAAGTATTGACCGGGCGGCCTTGTTTTGGCTCAAAATAATTCCCACAACGCTCTTCAAAAAAGGAATTCTCCCATAATTTATCGAATTTTATAGAAAAACACATCTCTTATGCCGGAACGTGCTGGGTGTTGCTTCTATGACATTCGAGGAATACATTTCCCAATGCATGGATGCTTTGCAACGCGAAGCCAATTTTTTGAAAACAGAGGGCGGCATTCGATACAAACTGACCGACGGAAAATTGCTGTCCAGACATAACTACGGCTACTCTTATCTTTTTCAGTTGACCACAGAACTCTCTCTGCCTGATGGTGCGCCCGTTCGCGTCCATGCTTCCGGCAAGACCGCAAGCGGAGAAGTCGTGTCAATCGAAGGCTTCGAAATTTTCCTGGGACTCAATGCAGATTTGGGTGAAACGGTCCCGGAAGCCGAACTTTCAAGCGAAGCATGGTTTTTATTGGAGGAACTGCAAAAAAGACTGCAGGAAGTGCTCGAGGCCAAAGAAAAAAGGTTGCCCAGAAGGATTGTCACCGGAAAAGCGCCAAACCGGGTCCAAAATCCTTCGGAATCGGTGCTGCATGAAATCATTCGGCGCTCAAGGATGAATCCTGCCACTTACATTTGGGGTCCTCCCGGTACCGGGAAAACGCACACCCTCTCCCGTACCACCGTGTACAACATGCAAAAAGGCGCTTCCGTCCTTGTCATGTCCCACAGCAACGTCGCGGTGGACGAAATCATGCTAAGGGTGGCCAGACTGCTGGAAGATAAGCAAACATGGATTCCGGGCCAAGTCGTTCGTTTCGGTGTGCCGAAACTGAAAGAGGTCTGGGAACACGACAACCTTTTGGCAATGAAACTGGTTGAAAGCAAGTTTCCCTTCGTGATCGCAATCAAAGATTCCCTGTTGGAGCAGATCGCAGCATGCAAAGAAGCGATCAAGCGCAAACCCCACGATACGGAGACCGGGGATTATCTCGCATCTTTGGAAGCCAAGCTCAAAGAATGGCGGACGCAAATCCGGGAAATGGAAGAAGCCTTTGTCCGTTCGGCACAGGTTGTCGGAGTAACCCTAAGCAAGGCAACGGTGAACAAAGCCATCCGCGAACGGCAATTCGATCTCGTAATCGTAGACGAAGCCAGCATGGCTTATGTGCCCCACATCGTGTATGCCGTTTCCCTGGGGAAAAGAGCGGTCATTTGCGGAGATTTCCGGCAGCTGCCGCCCATTGTCCAATCTGACGACGAGTTGGTCAAAAAAAGGCTGGCGGTGGATATTTTTCATGTGGCCGGAATTACGAAAGCGGTGGATCAGGACACGACCCACCCCAACCTGGTGATGCTTCGGGAACAACGCAGAATGCACCCGGACATTTCCCGGTTTTCGAATCATCACTTTTATTCCGGGAGACTTATTGATCATCCGAATGTCCAAAACAGACAACAGATCGCCATGCGGGAACCTTTTCCCGCGGCGGCCGTAGCGCTTTTTGATACGACGGTGTGCAACACCCTAGCCTTGAGGGAAATTTCCACCGGTTCAAGATTCAACTTGCTTTCAGCTCTCCTGTCGGCTCAGTTGATGGTCCACGCCCGTCACAACGGCATAGTGGATATCGGATATATTACCCCTTATAATGCGCAAGCGAGACTGGTTTCGGTATTGATCAAGGAATTGATTCCAAATGACGGTGATACCGATGAATCGCATCCGATCCTCTGTGCCACTGTTCATAAATTTCAGGGATCGGAACGGGATGCGATTTTTTACGATCCCGTAGACAGCTACCCGCAAAAAGCCCCCGGCATCCTGCACCGCAACAAGAATGCCGGTCGCCTGGTCAATGTGGCGATCACCCGTGCCAGAGGGAAGTTTGTTCAAATCGCCAACCGGCGCTTCCTGAAAGAACGTTTGCCCGTCGGCAACCCTTCGTCCCGTCTTGTGGATTATACAGGGAAATGGAAAACGGTTTCATCATGGAAGGAAATTCGAGAACTATTGACTTCGTGCAGATCCGAGGGAATGGTCTGGTATTTTGAAGACGAAATCCCTGCGATTTTTCAGCAATTTCCGGAAGTTCGGGGAGAGATCATCGTCTTCTTGCCGGAAGGAATGCATCTCCATCCCGCTCTGTGGCAGACGTTGCGCAATCTGAAAGACGGAATCGAAATGACGATTGTTTCGAGAAGCATGTTGCCCCTTGCCCCTCCTCATTGGCGGCATTTGTCCTCCTCCGCCTACATGCCGCTCATGATTGTGGACCGGGAATGGCTATGGTATGGAGTAACCGCTTCGGACCCGATGATCTGCAGGGTTTTTGCGCCGAAGACCATAAAGGTTCTCCTTGATTATCTAAGGGTAGGGCTGATTCAAAAATCCGCGAAGGAAGTAGCGGCAGCGTCGCAGATGCTCCGGCAATCGATGCGGTTTCGCGATTACGCGGCAAACAGGGCTTATTGCCGCGTTTGTCAGTCCAAGGTATCCCTCAAAGTCTCAACCCGGGGCAAGATTTATTACAAGTGCGACCATTGCGAAACGATCGGCGGTGTGCCCGTCAGTCTGTTAGAAAATTATCTGGCAGCCATTCGTGTATACTGCCCGGAGTGCAAAAAAAGCTTGTCCGCTCATCGCGGACGATACGGGGTCTACGCGAAATGTACCGGATGCAAAAAAACATGGGAAATCAGCGTTTTTTGGTAATGTCGCGTCCTTGAAGCCAAAAACAACGTCGCCCATCGGCCAGTTGTCCATTGCTGGGCGGCGACTTTTTCACGGATACGAGACGCCCGTCGGATTGGACGGCGCGCTGAAGATGTGCAGCCGGTGCTGGCCGATGAGCGCGTTCGGATATTCGTACACCTTCGGTTCGCGCGCGCAGACGCGCAGCCAGGCATCTACGCATTGCGGGTCGAAATGGGTGCCGCGCCCCTGCCGGATCAGCTCCAGCGTCTGCTCATGCGTCCACGCCGGCCGGTAAGCCCGGTGCGACGTGAGGGCGTCGTACACGTCCGCCACGGCCACCACCCGGGCGAGAAGAGGAATCCGCTCTCCCGCGAGACCGTCCGGATAGCCGGTGCCGTCCCATCTTTCATGGTGGTACCGGATGATGTCCAGCTCCTCCTTCATGAAGCCGAGGCGCCGGCAAATTTCGTAGCCGACCACCGGGTGCTGTTCGATGATCGACCGCTCTTCGGGGGTCAGCTTGCCGGGTTTGTTCAGGATCGCGTCGGGGATGCGAATCTTGCCGACGTCGTGGACGATAGTCCCTTGCGCCAGCGCGCGCATCTGGGTGGGGGAAAGCCCCAGCTCCTCGCCGATTTTCAGGGCGTAAAGCGTTACCCGGAAATTGTGGCCGGCGGTGTACGGATCCCGGCTTTCCGTCGCCAGGACAAGCGCCCGGACGCCCGGCGGCAGGCTAGACGTGACCCGCTCGACGGGATCGGCGGCAAAAAGCGCGCGAAACGCCATCGGGAACGGCCGGACGCCGGCGTGCTGCCGGATGACCCCGGCCACCATGATGATCATGGCCGCGAGCAAAAGGAAATGGTACAGCCACCAGCTCACTCTCCACGACTCGCCGACCACCATGATGATCGGCGAAACGATCATGAGAGCGCAGCTGTAGACGACGGAGATCTGCAGCGGGAAACGCGATTGCAGGTAGGCCTGGTGGTACCGCCACGCGGCGACGCCGCAAAACAGGATGACGGCGGACGTCACCAGCACATCCCATGGAGCGGGTTGGAACGGGAGACGCTCGATCCAATCATACCTCAGTATGGCCGTGACGCCGAGAACGCCGAGGATGACCGTCCATCCGATCACAAACCGGTTCCCCACTCTGGCAAAAAATTGCATGATCTTGTGGTCGGAAGGAAGGGTGGAAATCCACAACCAAAACGAAGCCAGCAGCACGCTGAGAGGGGAAGTGACGGTCGCCAGGCGCGTGGTGTGGACGAGCAAATGCGGCGTCGCCAATCCGTGCACCGCGAACACTTCCGCAAGGGACACAAACGCCAGTGACAGGACGGTCACCTTGATGTCCCGCAGCCTGCTTCCGGCTATGCCGACGATAACGGCGATGCCGGTGGAAAGCAGCGCCACCGCGGACACGATGTAGAAATGCCCGGTCGGAACTCTCAAGACGTAATCCGACGATTCGGCCGATCGCAGCCAGAAGAAAAGCAGCAAGGGAAGCACGGCGGCCAGGACGGGACCCGTCCAACCCACTCTCCGCATGCGCCATTCATGCTCCTTTGCAGGGAAAATTTTTCCTTTATTTTTATATATCGTATCACAAATAAAGCGGTTTTCAGAGAAAAAGTTCCGGCAAAACGGCATGAGAAGAACAAAAATCACAACGCCAGAAAGAAATCCGGGTTGCGCCGCGCGTTAATTTTTTTTATGTGCCTGATAGAATAAGTTTTGTTTTCCTGGGAGGGGAAAAAATGAGTGGGATTTCGCCAGGCCGGTTCAGATTCCCCCTCGCGGGGGGCCGCCGCCATACGGTGGGGCTCAAAGCCGACGGCACAGTGGTTGCGGTTGGCGACAACAAATGCGGCCAATGCGACGTGGAAGACTGGCGCGACATCGTGGCAGTGGCGGCGAGCAACGTCCATGTGGCCGCCAACACAGGCAACGCCCATACCGTCGGTCTGAGGTCCGACGGCACGGCGATCGCCGCCAGGTGGAACAGGCACGGCCAATGCAACGTGGGCGGCTGGCGCGATCTTGTGGTCGTCGCGGCGGGCTGGTGCCGCACCGTCGGATTGAAATCGGATGGTACGGTGGTGGCGACAGGCCGAAACCTCCAAGGCGAATGTGACGTGGGCGGCTGGAGCGGCATTGTGGCGGTGACGGCGGGCGACTGGCATACCGTCGGTCTGAAGTCGGACGGCACAGTGGTTGCAACGGGCAACAACCGGTATCGCCAGTGTAAAGTGGACAATTGGCGCGACATCGTGGCGGTGGCGGCGGGTTACCTCCACACGGCCGGGCTCCGATCGGATGGAACAGTGGTAGCCATAGGCTGGAACGGGCACGGCCAGTGCGATGTGAGTGGCTGGCGCGACATCGCGGCCATCGCGACGGGCTCCTACCACACCGTCGGACTGAGATCGGACGGAACGGTGGTCGCGGCGGGTGACAACACCTACGGCCAATGCGACGTGGACGGATGGCGTGACATCGTGGCCGTTGCGGCGGGTGCCGCTCACACCGTCGGCCTGAAATCGGACGGAACGGTGGTCGCGGCGGGCGACAACTCCTATGGCCAATGCGAAGTAGGCGCCTGGAGCGGCCTGCGGGTCGCGGCGCTTGCGGACGGGTAGTCCGCAGGAATGCGCCGGGCACAAGCCCCGACAACTTGCCGGCTGCAAAAAGGCTCCCGGGCGGCCGCGATTTGCGGCACCCGGGAGCCCATGGCCATACGCAACCCAGCGGCGGCCGAAACAGACGTGAGCTCAGCCCTCCATCATCCCAGCCGCTCCACCTCGATGCTGGCCAGGATGAACGCGCCCACGCCTTTGGGATCGTCGTCGGCCACCGGCTCGCTGACATAGGATTCGAAGGTCCCGTTCCGGCGGGGATTCAGCCCGAGGCCCGCCGTTTTGCACGTGCCCCCGAGACCGGAACGCCGTTTTCGCCCTCCGCGACGAATTGCCTCAGGATGCCCGCATAGGCGGTGTCGAGGGCCTTCCGGAATTCGGAGGATAAATACCCCATTCGCAGCCCTTTCGCTTCAGATTTCCCCACGTTTCTTTTGGATCGGGCGGGCAAAATCGCTACATCCGTGAAGCCGCCATCCGGCGCTTGCGGAACTCGGAGGGCGTATAGCCGCTGCATTTCTTGAACATGTTGCTGAAGTGCGAATAACGCCAAAAGTACATTTATTTTTCCGTTTTCAGCGATTTGGACGAAATAGCGACAAACGTGCATTTATTTTCGAGCTGATCGCCCATAATCGCACAATATTTTCCAATTTAAACGGAACGGCTGCATGGGAGCCCGGTTGGGAGAAAGGGGCTTTTCCCGACTTGGCGCCCGGTGTCCGGATCAATGGCAAAAGAAAACACCGCAAAGGGTCCCGGATCCGAGATCTCTCAGCGATCCCGGGAACCTCGCGGCGATGCGGCGGAACGGCGAAACCTGATGCAAAGCGGCAATGCCCGGAATCCGTCACCGTTGCTCGGCCATGGCTTCCGCTTTGGTCCGTTGCACCGTGCCCTTCGGATGTTCGGGCGGCGCGTAGATGGTGTACAGCTTTAACGGAGAAAACCCCACATTGGTGACGTTGTGCCACGTCCCGGCGGGAATCATGATGGCGTCCCCCTCGGACACTCTTCTTACGAAATTGAGGCGGTCCCGGCGTTCCCCCATTTGCACGAGGGCGTTTCCCTGTTCAATGCGGATAAACTGGTCGACGTCGGGATGCACCTCGAGACCGATGTCACCGCCCACGCCGATGCTCATGAGCACCACCTGCAGATGTTTTCCCGTCCAAAGCGCCCTCCTGAAGTTGGTATTTCGCTCCGCGGCTTCCTCGATGCCGATCACGAACGGTTTTTCGCCCTGGTCCAGCCCTTCGACGACCGGACTCCTCTCATCCTGCGGAGGAAGGGGGTTTTGAGCTCCAGTCGAAACGAAGAAGCTTCCCTCCTCCTGCGGGGAGAAAGGCTTTCGCGCTTCCTGCCCCTGCGGAGAGAGCGGAGGAAACTGGGGCCCTTCAAGGCCGGGATAGACCGCATTTGGCCCTCTGCCGCCAAGCGGCCAACCCGTCATCGGAACCCAGGAAGGGTATTGCCCGTCCTGCGGCCGCCAAGGGTAAAGCGGAAACGGCGAACCATCCTGCGGCGCCCGGGCGGGATACGGAAAACGAAACGGGTCATGCGGGTTGATGTACATAGGCTGCGCTCCTTTGCCCAAAAATCTTCCGTATTATATGCCCATGCCCGGGCGGTGGTTCACGGACGGACCCCCGTCAGGTAAAATAACAATTGGAGGTGCCTTCGTCCGTGAAAAAATGGCTGACCTGCTCCAGGAACGACTCGCTGTGGATTTATGTCGGTGCGGCATTTGCGGCGTTGATTCTGTTCGTTTTCGATTGAATCGCCCAAGTGACAAAAGATGCTTTGCGAAGCCACACTCCCACCGCGGCCCGTTTCGGCGATCGCAGTGGGAGTTTTTCGTTCCGTCCGTTTGTCCCCGGCCAAGCCAAAACGAAAAAGCGATGCGGCTGAAAAAAATGGCTGACGAAAAAAGGAATATCGGCCTTTGCGCGGAAATAGTCCATGTTGCGATCCGTTTCACGAAAAACGTCTGTTTGCGGGTTGCCACCAATCAAAATCAGTCAGGAAAGGCGGAATGGCATGCGGCTTTCCGATTTGCTGAGCGACGGAATGGTGTTGCAGCGGGACGCCGAAGCGGCCGTTTGGGGAAAAACCCGCCCGCTTCGCCGGGTTCGGGTCGAATTCATTGGCCGGGCCTGGGAAGCCAGGGCCGACGACCAGGGCCGCTGGAAAGCGGTGTTGCAAAATCTCCCGCCGGGCGGTCCGCACGAGATGCGCATCGTGGACGAAGACGGCGACGAACGGATCATCCGCGACGTGCTGGTCGGCGACGTGTGGGTGCTTGGCGGGCAGTCCAACATGGAAATGCCGGTGCGCCGCACTTTGGAGCTGCTTGCGGATGAAGTCCGGGACGTCCGTCTGCCGCAGGTGCGCCAGTTTACGGTGCCCTTGACGTACGATTTTCACGGTCCGCGGGAAGAGGTAGCCGGCGGGCGGTGGATCGCGGCAGTCGGGGAGCGGGTCATGGACTTCAGCGCGGCGGGATTTTTCTTCGCCAGGGAGCTTTACGAGCGGTACGGTGTTCCCATCGGGCTCATCCTGACGGCCGTCGGCGGCACGCCCGTGGAAGCGTGGATGAGCGAACCGACGCTGCGGCGGCTGGGAGGCTATGACGAACTGTTGGACCGGTGCAAGGATGACGCCTACGTGGCGGCCACGCAGAAAAGCGACGAAGAACGCCAGCGGCGTTGGCACGAGGAGCTGAACGCGCGGGACAAGGGGCTGCAAGAAGGCTGGCACCGGGAGTGCCTTGACACCTCGGACTGGGGCGATTTTGAGCTGCCCGATTCCTGGCGGGCGTGCGGCCTGGAAAACGCGCGCGGAGCGGTCTGGTTCCGCCGGGAAATCGAAGTTCCGCCTCCCATGGCGGAGGGTGAGGCGCTGCTTCGGCTGGGCACGGTGGTGGACGCCGACGAAACGTACGTAAACGGCCGCCTCGTCGGAAGCGTCGCCTACCGCTATCCGCCCCGACGCTATCCGATCCCCGCCGGCGTGCTGAAACCGGGCAAAAACACCATCGCGGTGCGCGTCCTCAGCATTTACAACACCGGCGAATTCATCGGCGGCATGCCCTACGAGCTCGCCGCGGGCGGGCGGACGCTCGACCTGTCGGGGAACTGGAAATACCGGGTGGGCGCGGTGGCAGAGGAAGAACTTGAACCGCCGACGTTTTTCCAATATATGCCCGCGGGCGTGTACAACGGGATGATCGCGCCGCTGAGCCGGTACGCCATCAAGGGGGTGCTGTGGTATCAGGGCGAATCCAACGTGTCCAGAACCGAAAGCTACGGCCGGTTGTTCCGGGAAATGGTGCGGGACTGGCGCGGGCTGTGGAAGATCGGCGATTTCCCCTTTATTTTCGTGCAACTGGCCAATTATGCCGACATGGACGGCGGCCGCGAAAGATGGGCCGCGCTTCGGGAACAGCAGCGCAAATGTCTGGACATCCCCAATACGGCCATGGCGGTGGCCATCGACATCGGGGAGCCCAACGATTTGCACCCGCTGGACAAAAAGACGCTCGGCCAGCGGCTGGCCCTGTGTGCCCGGCGCCTCGCCCACGGCGAGAACATCGTCCACAGCGGCCCGCTGTACCGTCGAATGAAGCGGGAAGGAAACGCCGTCAGCATCTGGTTCGACCATGCGGAGCAAGGCCTGACAACCCGGGACGGCAAGGAACCCGCGGGGTTTGCCGTTCTCGGTCCGGACGGAACCTGGCATCCGGCGCGGGCGATCATCTCCGGCGATACCGTGCTGGTGTGGCACGACCGGATTCGCGAGCCGAGGCACGTGCGCTACGCCTGGGCGAACAATCCGGCCGAAGCGAACCTGTGCAATCGGGAGGGGCTGCCGGCGTCGCCGTTTTCCACGGTAACCTGACCCCCCTCCCGCCGTGATGCCGCAGGGCAAAAGCGGCGACATGCCTCCGCCGGCGCCTGCACATGCCACGGCAGCCGGTCTCGGGCCTTCAAGCCGCGGCGATCGGAAATCGTCAGTACGACGGCCGCCTGCTCCAGGGCTCCAGGGTGCCCACCACATGGCGCGGGAGGCCGCCGCGTATGGCTTCGATC
>DATCLN010000200.1:0-6085 GCA_036563895.1 Paenibacillaceae bacterium | reverse complement strand
CTTGCGGTGGGGGAGGGGGGGGAGGAATACCTTTCAACGCTGACGGGGAGTTGTCTGGCTGGGAACTTCCCTGTTATTTACAGGGTGTTATGCGCTAACATCTCGTGATTTTACCGAAACAATGGGCTTTCGAAATTTAGGATTACTTAAAATTTGGCTTGATGGAGCATTCAGATGAAGTGCGATATATTAAACGCAATAATGGTAATTGGACTATATTGAATTAATACTCTTCTATACTCCATTTATTCAATAAAAACTACCAACCGCACCAATGCTGCCACGATCCCGAAACACCGATTAAACAACAGGGATGTTGCGCGCATCAGATTTTCTTCCGTCTCCCTTTCACCAACGCAACCGCGATGCTTGCCGCCAAGCCTCTCCAAATGATCACCATGCCGATGACCATCATCGCAATGGCGCCGGACTCCATCACGAGGACACCTCCGCCGATTCGGCTGTCCGGATTTCCGGTTTCCGATCCGGGATCGCCGCAAAGATCACCGAGATCGCCAGGGCGGCCGCCGCCGCGCCCCATCCGAATACGCCCACAAACCAGGCGTCATATCCTCCGTAGGTTTCGACCAGGTTGGCCCGGATGCTGTCAATGGCCATGTAACCCAGCACGAAAGGCGTGATGATGCCGAGGCAGGTTCTCCACCATGCGCCGATCCGGATTCCCGAGACCGCGTTGATGTGATCCTGCAGCTCCCTGAGCCGCTTCTCGATCCAGGCCACGGCGATCACTTCCGCAAGGCCGATCAGCGTCACGCCGTAGCTGTTGACGAAATAATCGACCACATTCACCAGGTGGCGTCCGTCCCGGGTGGCGAACAGCAGCGACGCCAGCATGGTCAGCCCGCCGCCGAACAGCACGGCCATGCCCCGGGTGATGCGGAATTTCTCCTGCAGCCCCTGAACGATCGACTCCACCTGGCCGATCATGGAGGTCACTCCCGCCAGCACCAGCGACATGAAGAACAGAACCCCGAACAGTTCGTTCAGCGCCGGCAGCTGGTTGATGATTTGGGGGAATGCCACGAACGCCAGCCCCGTGCCGCCGGAAACCACGTCATGGACGCCGACGCCCTGCTGCACGGCCATAAACCCGAGGGCGGCGAACACGCCGATGCCCGCGAGCAGTTCAAATCCGGAATTGGCGAAGCCGACGATAAACGCGTTGCCCGCCACATCCTCTTTCCTGTCCAAATAGCTGCCGTAGCAGATCATGATCGCATGGGCGAGGGACAGGCTGAAGAAAATCTGGGTATAGGCGGCCACCCACACCTTGCTGTCCCGGATCATGTCCCAGTTCGGCTTGAAAAAGGCGTTGAGCCCTTCCGCCGCGCCCTCCAGCGTCAACGCCCGGACCACCAGGACGGCGAACAGCACGCACAGCATGGGCATCATGATTTTCGCCGCGCGCTCGATCCCTTTTTTCACTCCCCGATGCACGACGATCAAGACGCCCAGCCAGACGATCGCAAGCGGGATCACCACGCCCGGCACGAGTCCCCCGATCTGTCCGGGCGCGTCCGCCAATTGCAAATAGCCGTGGAAAAATGCTTCCGGCTTGTCCCCCCACCCCAGATTCAGGGAAAACCACACATAGGACAATGCCCAGGCGATGACGGTGGAGTAGTACATGGTGATGAAAAAGGTGACGATCACATGCCACCAGCCAAGGGGAACGAAACCGCGGCGCATCCGGCCAAAGGCGACGGGCGGGCTCGCCCGGTGCTTGTGGCCGATGGCGATCTCCATGATGAGCAGCGGAATCCCGGCGGTCATGAGGGCGACGAGATAGGGAATGAACATCGCCCCGCCGCCGTTCTCGTACGCGACGGCGGGAAACCTCCAGATATTGCCGAGTCCGATGGCCGAACCCGCGGCCGCCATGATGAATCCGATGCGCGAACCGAACTGGGGACGGTTTTCATGCGAACCTCCTCCGTTTTTTCTCCCCAAAAGAGAGAGGCGGGTTCGGCATCCATTTTATATGGCCAAGGTTAAAAAAAATTAAAAATCCGCTTAACTTTTCTTAACTTTACAGATATTTTGAAAAAGTCTCCCTAAAGAGCACCAGCTTTTTGATTCCCCAATCAATCAATTCTTCATCGTCGGCCAGATCCGTATAAGCAGCAATCCGGCAATATCTCCGGTCGTCCTGCCTTTCCCAGGACAGGTCGCCGAGAACCTGGGACACCTCGTTTTTGTATCGCATCAATTCGTCGAATTTGGCCTTGTTCGCCTCTTTGTCGTTCAAATCGATGTACAGTTCACACGAAAATCGGTTTCCGTCCGGAAACTTGACCACATATGAATATCCGGTCTTTCCCGCACCGAAGGTGTACCAGTTGTCGTACCCAACCCGCTTGGCGTTGGTGAAATGCGGATGCCGCTTTTTAAGTTCGGCCAGGAACTTAGTGAAAAATTCATGATAATAAAGCATTTTTGATGACTTCGGGGCGGTTCCCCCAGTTGAAATCGCCTTTTGCACCTTTCCCCATTCGTTTGGCGAGGCCTTGACTTTGAACAGCGGCGCCGGATTGGAGTCGTCGACGGTGACGGCCTGAATCTCCACGGCGAAGAAATGCGTGTCCTCACCCGACACCTGGTTCAGCCAGTCGATGGCTTTGCGGTGTTCTTCCCGCACTTCTTTTGCAATCCAGATGATGAATTTGGCGTCGGCGCCGGACGCATAAGTGATAAGCTGCCCCAGGTGTGCGTGGTCCGTCGGCTCCAGCTGGTTTTCGATCACGACAGGGCGCCCGGTGTTCACCTCGCGGGCGTAGATGTCCAGGGAAAACGGCCCGATTTCGTGTTCGGTCGTGACAAGTTCCATGTCAATGCCAAGTTCGGCGCCCAGAAGATCCAGATTCTTCGCCAGCCACGGCGTAAAGTCCTTCGCCTCGCTGTTCCAAATCGTCCGAAGATCGGAGACATAGTTCAATTTCCCAATTCTCATGCCGCTTCCTCCGCTTCCATTTATCTTATCTTCCTGCGCTCCGGTCAGAACCACCCTGGATTTGATCCAGCTTCTCTTTCAAATCCAGTATTAGCGTGATATTCTCGTGAAACCGCAGCGTCAACATCCGGTCCATCACCCGCTCGAACTCTTTGCGAAGGTTCTTGTATTGTTCCGGGTGCTTGACAATCAATCGATGGCCGCCGATGTCGAAATGGGCGATGTTTCGCGGGAGCTCGTAATGGTCCAGTAGAGCCCGTAATCGTCCACGTTATCGTGGACATCAATGAAAGAAACTTATTCAAACTTGTCCCCTCACCCAGTAAATCTGGTAGAAAATCCATTCGAATCTCATTATACAATTCTTTGCTGACGGATGGTTGTCAACAAACTCGCATTCCGCCTCAGTTCCGCGGGAATATTCCTTTCATTTCCTTGTAAATTTGACTGGCCATATTGAATAATTATTCCGGAATTACGTAAGGACGCGCCTCGCGTCCGGGAATTCAGCCACAAAAAAGGATGTCTTGCACCATGGAGCTTTCGTTTGCCCTTCTCCTGCTCGCGACCCACGGATTGCCGATCCTGTTTTTCGCCTACATGTCCACGGAAGTCCTGGTCAGGAACCAAAGAAGCGTCGAACACATCCTGCTCAGCGTGATCAGCTTCCTTTATCTGCTGCTGTTTGCCGCCGAATACGTCCGCGCGCAGGTTCCCATCGAGTACAGCCCGCTCCTGTCCTCCGTCTGGTTCAGCAGCGCTGGCATCCTGATTCCCGGCACGTGTTTTCATTTCATCATCAAATTCACCCGGCTGGACCGAAATTTGCCGAAATACATGAAATACATCTACCCGTATGTCTTCTACCTTGCCGTCCCCTTCGTCATCGCCAATATCGTTTCAGGCGCCCAGCTGATTTCCGCCCAGGAGTTCACGGAAGCGGGCCATTGGAAGGTGCCTGTCTACAATACGGGTTACTACATGGCCATGACGGGAAGCATCCTCACGGACGCCCTGTACCTCATCCCGCTCATGATCGCCAAAAAGAAATCGGATTTCCAGGAACAAAGGTCGATCTACAACCAGCTGGCGTTCGGGATTGTCGCCGCCATCATCTGGCACTGCATCTTCGGCTACATCAACTTCGGCGGCGCGCTGCCTCCGTATCCCTACCTGTACAGCGGGGTCATCTGGTGCTACTTCCTGCGGATGACAATGAAAAAGCACGATTTTCTCAGCCTGTACGACAGACGCTATGAAAAGCTGTACAACATGAACCCTCACGCCATTGTGCTCGCGGACCCGCACCTGACCGTCAAACACGCCAATCCCGCGGCCGTCCGAATGCTGGGGTCGTTCCCGTTTTCCGCCGACCGGCTGGAAACCTGGCTGGATCCGGAACTGACCAAAGAGATCCGGGACAGGAAAAAAATCAGCGGACGGGAATTCGAACTTCGTTTTGGGGACGGAAAGCGCCTGGTGCTGCTCGTCAACGCCGACTATGTGCTGGTCGACAACGAAACCCACACCCTGCTGATCCTTCAGGACATCACCGTCCAAAAAATGCAGCAGGAAGAAATCGCTTTCCTGGCCTATCACGATCCGCTTACGCGCCTGCCGAACCGCCGGTATTTCCACGAGCAGCTGGATGCGGCGCTGGAGCAGGCCAGGCGGAATGACGAAACATTGGCTTTGCTGCTGATCGACTTTGACAACTTCAAGCTGCTCAATGACACCTGCGGGCATTTGGCGGGGGATGAGGCGTTGCGGCAGGCCGCCCAGATCCTGCGGGATTGCCAGGGCAAGTCCGGAGTGGCCGCGCGGATGGGCGACGACGAATTCGTCATGTATATTGCGGGCTCCCCTTCCGTGCAAAACATTGAACGCTTGGTCGGGGACATCAAGCGCCGGTTTGGCGAATATGTCTCCGGCAAATTCGGGCTGACTTCCGTCGGGCTGAGCATCGGCTACAGCTTCTATCCCGCCGACGGCGCCGAGGTCCAGGCCCTGATCAACGCCGCGGACAACGCCATGTACCTCGTGAAGCATGGCCGATCGCGGGATCCCGGGCTGTAACGCAAACTCCCGCTGCGGCTTTCCGCAGCGGGAGCTGCACATGAAGGCGGCGCCTTTGCCGCCCTTGGCACGGTGACCGCGGTTGCGCCGAACGGGGCGGCCAGTCACAGCACCCAGGTTACGACCGCGTATTGCAGCGGCACGATGGCGATGATGAACAAAATGGTATTGAACAGCCAGGAGGCGTCGGTCAAATCCGTGTCCAATTGATACAGCCTGGGAGGCACGAGGGACCCGAACGCCGGCGGCGTGGACGCCAGGATGACCAGAACTTTCATCACGTAGCCGTCGTTCATGTTCCCCAGGCCCAGGAGAAAACCGAGCAGCACCACGGCGGCGGGCACGAGGGCGAACTTGATGACGGCGATGGCCAGGCTCGGCTTCAGATACCGCTTCATCGACGTGACCCGTGTATTGTACCCGATGGAGAGCATCATCAGGAACGCGGAGATCGACACCAGCCATCCGACGGAAGCGGCGGCGAAATCCGGGCGCTCCAGCGGGGAAAGGTTCAGCGCGATCCCGAAAAGGATGGCAAAGAAAAACACCAGAATGTAGGGATCCTTGAGCAGCCTCAGGATCTTCTCCGAACGCTTCTCCGCCCGTTCGCCGGTCGGCGCGACGCCGTACGATTTGGCCACCGGATAAGCGAACAGATAATACACGATTTCCTCGAACATCCTGAACAGGCCGAGAATCGCCAGGCTCTCTTCGCCAAGGAAGGCGAAGCAGATGATCGAGCCGAGCGACGCCACGTTGAAGAAGGCGCCCTGCGTGAACATGGAACCGGTCTGTCGGCGGTCAAGCCCCAGCAACCGGGAGGCGCCGACGGCCAGGAACCCTCCCGCCACAATGGCAAAGGCGCCGAGGAGCGGCAGCACGAACAGCCTGACGTTGGTCAGGTCCACGTTCCAGAAGATCGCAAGAAAAATCAGCGGATAAAGGATGAGGACCGTCAGCCGCAGAATCCTGCCCAGGATGCGCTCGGCCCGTTCGGACCCGCGGCCCGCCGCCAGCCGGTGCAGGACGACCCTGATC
>DATCLN010000199.1:0-18223 GCA_036563895.1 Paenibacillaceae bacterium | reverse complement strand
GCTTGACCATCCCGGGCGCCTGCTGAACGAGCCCGCCTATCAGGAAGCGGTGGGGAAGCTGATGGATCTATTGGGCATGCGGAAAGGGGGAGTCCGGCATGCGCACGGAACTCTCGCAGGCGGAACTGGCTGAACTGCGGGACGCGGTGCGCGCCCGGCTGCCGTGGGACCGGGAGGTCAGCGACGAGGAGCTGTACCGGCAAATCGAGCAGGCGCTGCGCGGCAGCGGACGGGCGGGCCGGCTGACGGCGGAACAGTTCGCGGCGGCGGTGCGGCGGCTGTTCCATGCGTTCCGCGGCCTGGACGCGCTGCAGCCGCTGCTCGAGGATCCGGAGATTACGGAGATCATGGTCAACGATTACGACGAGATTTTTATCGAGCGCAAAGGGGTCATCAAGCGGGCGCCCGTGGCGTTTGAAAGCCGGGAACGGCTGGAGGGGCTGATCCAGAAGCTGGTGGGACGGGTAAACCGGATCGTGAACGAGACGTCGCCGATCGTCGACGCCCGCCTGCCGGACGGCTCGCGCCTGCACGTGGTACTGCCGCCCGTCGCCCTGAAGGGGCCAACGGTGACGATCCGTCGATTTCCCGCGCAACCGATGCGGATGGAGGATTTGATCGCCGCCGGATCCATCACCAGGGAAGCGGCGGAGTTTCTTGGCCAATTGGTGAAGGCCAAATACAACATTTTCATCAGCGGCGGCACCGGTTCCGGGAAAACGACCTTTCTGAACGCCCTGGCCGGATATATCCCCGCGGACGAGCGGGTGATCACCATCGAAGACGCGGCCGAACTGCAAATCCGGAACGTCCCGAATCTGGTTTCCCTCGAGACGCGGGACGCCAACAGTGAAGGCAAGGGCCGGATCGGCATCCGGGAGCTGATCCGCGCGTCGCTGCGCATGCGGCCGGACCGCATCATCGTCGGCGAAGTGAGGGGCGCGGAGGCTTTGGACATGCTGCAGGCGATGAATACGGGCCATGAGGGAAGCATGTCCACCGGGCATGCAAACAGCGTGCGGGACATGCTTTCGCGGCTGGAGACGATGGTGCTGGCGGCGGAGGAGGTGCCGTTGGCCGCGGTCCGCCGGCAAATCGCTTCGGCCATCGACATCATGGTGCACCTGAGCCGTTTCCGCGACCGCAGCCGAAGGGTGACGGAAATTTGCGAAGTGGCGGGCTGCGAATTCGGGGAAATCGAGCTCAGGACCCTGTTTCGGTTCGAGGAGGATGCTGAAGACCGGAAGGACGGTCCGGCCCCGGACGCGCGGGCGGAACCCGGCAGGGCGGTGACCGGCCGTCTGGTCAAGGTCGGCCAGCTCAGCCGCACCCGGAAGTTGGGGTTTGCAGGGTTCGGGGTGCCGGGAGAGAATGCGCAGGTGAAGCGGGGGGCTTGAGAACGGATGAAGAGGATGACTGAATGCGCTGTGCCTGTGGATTACCGGCAATACCGCCTGACGCGGGCGCAGCGGATCGCATTTGCCTTGACCGGGTGCTTGGCGGCCTTTGGTGCCGCGTGGTTCGTCTACGGTCATCCGCTGGCGGGGATGTTGCTTTCGCCGGCGGGCCTGCTGGCACCCCGCGCGGCGGCGGGCGCCCTGCTGAAACGCCGCAGGGAGCGGCTGCGCAGGGAATTCAAGGACATGCTGCAGGCGCTCTCGGCGCTGTTGGCCGCCGGGCGGTCCGTCGAAAACGCCTTTCAGGCGCTGGAGTCCGATCTTAAGCTCATGATGGCCCACGGCCGGTCGGATCTGCTGCGGGAAATCCGCACCATTGCCGCCCGCCAGCGCAACGGGGTGCCTCTGGAAGAGGCGCTGCGGGACTTTGCGGAGCGGGCGGGAATGGAGGAAGTCGACCGGCTGGCGGAGGCCCTGGCCGTCTGCAGGAAGACCGGCGGCGATCTGGTCGACGTGGTGCGGCGTACCTCCGCCTGGATCGGCGAAAAGATGGAGGTGGAAATGGAAGTGGCGGTCGTGACGGCGCAGAAGCGATTCGAAGCCCGGGTGATGATGGCCATGCCGTTCGTGTTCGTGGGCCTGCTGCAATGGATCGCCCCCGATTACATGGCCTATCTGCGGCACGGGCCGGGCCTGATCGTACTGACCGTCTGCCTGTTGCTGCTTGCCGCCTGCGGCCTCTGGATCCGGCGGATCGTGAGGATTTTTCCGTGATGGCGGACGCGATCGAGCGGGGATGGCCGCTGGTGCTGCCGGCGGTGCTGGTTTTGGCTTATGGGTGGGCGGCATGGCGAAGGTTTCGCTCGTCGGGGGAATGGCCGAAGCACTGGACGGAGCCGGTCCGGCGGTGGCTGGAGACACCGACGGTCTGGGCAAGCGTCCAGCCTTTGCTGGAGCGGCCCCAATCGGCTTTGGCGTTTCTGGAAGGCGCATGCGGAAGGGAACGGCTCGCGCGATGGGCGGCGGAGGGGGCGGGTCTTGCAGGGATTCTGCTGGCATCCGGGGGCTTCATGTCGTTTTTGGCCGGCGAACCCGGATTGGTTGTGCTTTTTGCGGTGCTGGCCGCCGCGGCGCCTTTGCTCCGATGGAAGGATCTGAACCGGAAGGCGGAAGAGCGCAGGCGGCAGATGCGGCGGGCGTTGCCGGAACTGCTCACCCGTCTGGCGATCGTCGTGAACGCCGGGGAAAATGTGATGCGGGCGATGGAACGCTGCTCGATGTCCAGGGAGAACCCGCTTGCGGCGGAGCTGGCGGCGGCGCTGGAGGCGATGAACCGGGGCGAGCCCATGGCCGCCGCCCTGGAGGAGTTCGGACGGCGCTGCGGCATTCCGGAAGCGAAGCGTTTTGCGTCGGCGGTTTTGATCAACATGCGGCGGGGCGGGGATTCGTTCACCGCGGCGCTTCAGGATCTGGCGCGCACCATGTGGGAACAGCGCAAGGCCGAAGCCCGCACCCTCGGGGAGCTGGCTTCCTCCCGCCTGTCGTTTCCGCTGGCGGTCATCTTCTTGATCGTCATGGCGATGGTGGGCACGCCGACCCTGCTGATGATGGGCTGAACCGGGCGAGGGAAAACGGAAAAATTCCGGAAGGAAGAGGTGCGAGACATGGGATGGCTGGGAAAGGCTTTGAAGCTTGGAAGAAAGAAGAACGCCGGCGGACCGGGCCGCCGCGTTCCGGCATGGCTGGGTGGAGAAGAGGGGATCGGCACGCTGGAAGTTGTGCTGATCGCCGCGGTGGTCATCATTTTGGTCGTTCTGTTCAAGGACTGGATCACCGACTTTGTGAAAGATCTTTTCGACAAGGTGGAAAACGAGGCCGACAAGTTGTTCTGACCCGGCGGCCGGAGGTGGGAGCATGCGCGGCATCAGGTCGCAAGGCGTATTTTGGCGCGGGTTATGGTCCGATGCGTCCGGCGCCCTGTCGGTGGAAGCGTCGATGGTGTTCCCCGTCGTGCTGCTTCTCACGATGGTACTGGTTCTCTATGCGCTATACACGGCAAAGCTTGTTCTTGTCCATTACGGAACTTCGGTTCTGGCAGAGCGGGCGGCCTACAACTGGCCGAATTCGGCCGCGGAGTGGCGCACGGGCGCCTATCCGGCCGGCCGGCACGACGGTTTGTACTGGCGGCTCGCGGAGGACGCGGTGCTTCAGGCGCTTTTTGCCGCGGAAGGCGCAGCGCGGGATGCGGAAGTATCGTTTCCCCAGTACGGCCTGCCGACGGACCAGGAACAGGGGCTGGTTGCCCGGAAATTGCGCCGTGCTGCGGAGACGGCGCCTCCGTGGCTTACGGGGACCGTCGGCTGGAAAAACCGGCTCCTGATCCGGTCCGTTGTCGCGGAAGCTTCCGACCCGGCGGCCGCCCTTTCGCTGAGACGGTTTTGGAACGGGGTTCCGGAGGCGCAGGCCTCCGTATCCGCCCTGGCGGTGGAACCGGCCGAGTTTGTCCGTTCCTTCGAGCTTGCCCGCTATTACACGGCCAAGTTCAAGCGGCAGGGCGGAAGCGCGGAATCGTACCGCCGCGAGGCGGGCGAGGTGCTGCGCCGGCGGGGCTCGTGAAATGTGCCGCTTCGGCGGGGTGCCCCGGGATGCGTCGCAACGGTGTGACGTATGAAAAGTTGCTGGTCAGCGGGGTTCGGGAAAAGGTGCTCAACCGGCGAGGTGAAAGACATGGCGAAGCGTGATGGTGAAAAGGGAACGGTTTCGGTGTATCTGGCCGCGGCGCTGGCGTCTTTCATCCTGCTGACCGGTCTGCTCATCGATTTCGCCAGGGTGGCCGCTTTTCGCAAGCAACTGGAACTGGCGGTGAAGTCGGGGGTCCGTTCCGTGCTTTCCGCTTATGATCCGGTGGTGCGGGAGCGGTACGGCCTGTTTCTCCTGGGCGGCGATTCCGCCATTGACCTGTTTCGGCGGGCGGTGGGAGGCAATTTGCGGCAGGGCGAGACGGGAGGGTTCCGCTTCCTCGACGGCAGGTTGGAAAGCGGGGACGTAACGGAAAGCCGGCCGCTGGCCGATCACGCCGTTTTCCGCCGGCAGGTGGCGGAGGAGATGAAGTACAAGGCGCCGATCGATTTGACCCTGGAAATGGCGAAGCGGTTCCGCGGTCTGCGCGGCGCCGTGCGGGAAGCCACCGCCACGGCGGGAACGCTGGAGCAGGCCCGCAAGGCTTACGAGCGGCGGGAGCGGACGCTGGACGAAGCATTGCGGGGCCAGGAAGCTGCGGGGAAAGCCCTGGTTTCGGCCTGGATGGACCTTGTGCCGCAGCCGCCCGCCGACGGGGAACCGATGTCCGCTGGCCGTCCCCGGACGGTGGGGGAGGCGGTGCGCATGTATGCGGACTATGCGGCGAAGCGAGCCGAGGATGAGGCGCGGCGGGCGAGACTGGCGGAATGGGAGGAGCGGAAAAAAACATACGGCGAAACGGACGAACCAAAGCCGGAGCCCCCGCTTTACGAAGAGGTGACTTCCGCGTACGAACAGGGCGTGTCCGCCCTGGCGGAGCAGCTGCGCAGGGAGGCGGCGGAGCTGCGGGCGCATGCGGAAGAGGCGATCCGGGAAGCCCTTACGGCGTTGGAAGAAGCCAAAGCAGCAAATGACGAAATTCGCCGGATTGCGGCACAGGACGGGGCTGCGGGCAATTCTTACGGACAGGATGCCGGATCCGGGGAGGATTCGTCCGGCGATGTCGGTCTGCCCGTCGAAGAAGTGCGGGATTTGCGCCGGACCGTATCGGAACTGATCTTGGATGATTCCTTTTTTGCGGAATACGAGGCGGAACTGAGAGCCCAGCTTGGCGACGCGCTGCGGATGATCGCGGACGCGGAACGGCTTGCCGGCACGGCCGCGCAGGCACCGGGGACCGCCGGCCTCGGAAGTGCGCTGCGCGAACAGGCTTTGGCGCTGCAGCGGTCCTACGCTTATTACCGATCCCGCTACGAGGTTCCGGGAGGCGAGGTCATCCGGGGACGCCGGGAGACGCTGGAAGCGCACAGGCAACGCGACGGGGAGCGGAAGGCGCTGGAGCGGGAAGCGCGGGAGAAGATGAAGTCGGTGTCCGGTTTGCTGAAGTCTGCCGGAAACTGGAAGGCGGACGGGGAGCAGGCCGAGCGGTTCCGCCGGGCGGAGGAAGCGGCGGAGGAGAATCTGGCGTGGAACCGGCAGCAGAAAGATTTGGCGCAGCGTACAGGCCCGTCCGACGACCCGGCGGAGGAGCGGGACCGCGCCCTGGAATCCGCGGGCGGTTGGCTGGAAGCCTTGGATCAGGCGGCGGCAGGGATGCGGGACGACCTGTTCTTTTCGGAATATGTGGCCGGACGGTTTTCCCGGTTCGATCCGTCCCTCCTTCGCCGGCTGATGGACGGGGACACGTCGCTTCTCGATCTGTCGCAACAGGAGACGGAATACATCCTTTACGGCTTTCGAGAACCCGCGGCCAATCTGGCGGCCGCCTACGGCGAAGTGTTCGCTTTCCGGCTGGCGGTCCGCACTCTGGAGGGACTGATCGAAAACCGTTCCCTCGGCCACCCGCTGGTGATTCTGGCCGGGGCGACGGTTTACGGCGTGACGCAGGCCGCGGCGGATCTGGAAAGGCTGATCGCGTCGGACAGCGTGCCGCTGTCCAAATACCTGGAAGTGGAAACCCGCTACGCGGATTATCTTCGTCTGTTCCTGCTCCTGCACGGCGACTCCGCGGCAGCGCTGGCCCGCGTCATCGCGCTGATCGAGCTGAATACGGGCATCGCGGCGGACCGGGCCTACACCTATGCCAGCGGGGAAGGCTCGGCTTCGCTCAGGCTTTGGTTTTTCCCCGGTATCATAAAGGCGCTGGGCGTGGCGGGCGGCTGGGGAGGACAGGTGGCGGGGAATCGCTATGTGGCGACCTATTCGGCCGACATGGGCTATCAGTGAGCGAAAGCCGGCTTTTCACAGGGGAGACGCGGCGGAACGAAGGACAGGCCGGTCGGGCAGTTTCACGCTGGAAGCCGCGCTGGCCTTGCCGTTGTTTTTGCTGGTGGTCCTGTTTTTCATCCTGCTGATCCGCACGGCCGTGATTTCCATGGCCCTGCACGGCGCGCTTTCCCAATCGGTCCGGCTGGCCGCGGCGGTCTGGCAGCCCATCGCGCTGGCGTGGGAAAAGGGGACGCCGGCGGCCGGGCCGTCCGGGACGGAATGGTCGGACGCGGGCGAAACGCTGCGGGAACTGGGCGGCGTGCTGCCGGAACCTTTCGGCGATTGGGCGCGCCGGGCGGCGGACGGAGGATGGCGGCCGGACCAGCTGGCGGCGCGGATGGCGTTCAAGTCCCTGGTGCTCCGGTTCGCCGATCCGGGTGTGCTGGACCCGTCGCGGCTGGAAATCCTCGAGGTTCGCCTGCCGACCAGCGGAAATCCGGAAGAGGCGTTTCTGACCGTCAGGGCTTCCTATCGGCTTCCGTTTCGCGTGCCTTTGCTGAATCGTCCGCTGGAAATCCGGGAATCGGCGGCGGAACGGGCGTGGGTCGGCGGCAAACCTTCTTTGGCGGACCGCGACGAACAGGCGAACGGCTCCGGCCATCTGGCTTTTGTGTCGCTGGAGCCGGACCCGGTGCGTCCGGGCAAAAAAGCGACCCTGACCCTCCAGGCCAGGACGGGGGAAGCGGTCCGCCTGACCGTTTTCTACAAAAGCGGCCCCAGCCAGGCGAAAAACCTGGGCACGGCGATCGCGGACGAAAACGGTAAGGTGGTGTGGGTCTGGCATGTTTCCGGACGCACGACGCCGGGCGAATGGCACTGGGAAGCCGTGGCGTCGGACGGGAGCGTCCTGCGGCGGGATTTCACGGTGGCGGGCAAGGAGGGAAGCCAATGAATGTTCTGATGCCGGCGGCCATTGTCGTTTTGACGGGATGGGCGGCCTGGACGGATCTTACGCGAATGATCATTCCGAACCGGTTGACGGTTTCCTTCGCGCTGGGCGGGGTGCTGGCGCATGTGGCCGCGGAAGGTGCGGAAGGCCTGGCCGCGGGATGCGCGGGAGCGCTGGCCGGAGCGGCGCCCTTGATCCTTTTGCATGCCCTGAAAGGGGCTGGCGCCGGAGACGTCAAATGGTTCGCCGCTTTCGGCGCCTGGGCGGGTGCCTGGCCGACCCTTTGGGTGTTCGTCTGGGCCGTGCTCGCGGCGGGCGGCATCGCGGCGTTTCTTCTGCTTTGGCGGATTCCGCCGTTCCGAAGGATGGCGCAAAGAATCCGTTGGCCATGGGGAGCGCATCCCGCGGCCGGACGGAACGTGCGCTTTCCGTTCATGCTGGCCGTCGTCCCCGCCGTGCTGGCGCTTCTCGTCCGGACGGATGGACTTCTGCGGGTGAAGGAGTTGGGGCCGGGTGAGTTACCGGGTTTCTTTTGAAAGCAAAAACGGGCACTGGATGGTCGTGGAGGGGGAACCGGCGTGGCACCGGGCGGATGTCGTCGAACACGAGTGGGCCATGATCCGGGGACGGCAGGTGCCGGGACTCCTCAGGCTGGAGCCGGAGGAAACGGACGGCGTGATCCGCTTCCGCTACGCGCTGGCCGGCTGCCGGATGCTGACCCATGCGCTGCGCGCCGGTCCGTGGACCATGCGGGACGCGATGACGGCGCTGTTCCGCCTGGCCGGCACGCTTTCGGACAGCCGGCTGTACATGCTGGAACCGCATCGTTTCCTGCTGGGGGAGGAACGGGTATTTGCCGGCAGAAACGGGGCCGATCTTTGGCTGGCGTACTTGCCAGTGGAGGATCCCCTGGCGGCGGAGCGGTTCCTGCCGGATCTGGAGCGCCTGATCGTCGGCCTGTTTGTGCGGGCGGAGGATCTGGACGGGCACGAATTCCGGCGGCTGATCCTCATGCTGCGGGAACCGGATTTTTCGCCGGAGAGGCTGCGGGACGCCGCCCGGCGCTGGCTTCACGATGCGGAAACGGGGAGCGCCGGTCAAGTTTTTGGATCGCCGGACGCGCATGACGCGCCGGCGGCCGGCCGTGGGGCGTGGTCATCTGCCACTGCCGAACCAACGTCTGTCCAGGACACGCTGTTTTCTGCTCCTGCCGCATCAGAAGAAAACTTTTCAGAGGACGTGGAACCGCAAGCTGACACCCATCCTCCCGATTGGCGGATGCGCGGACTGCCGGGAAACGGAACCCGCGCGGCGGAAAGCGCCGCCTGGATGTCCGAATATGCCATCGGGCATGCGGATGAACGAGGAGACCACGGGAGAAACAGCGGGCTTTTGGCCGCCGTCGAAACCGGACTGATTTCGGCCGATGTCGGGGAGAAGGCCCGGAAAAGCAAAGTGGCCGCCGTCTGCGGGTTTGTGCTGGCATTGGCCCTGATCTGGCGTTTCGTGCCGGAATGGCTGCCGGGCTCGACCGGGCCCGTCCTGGCGGGAGGTTTTACGCTGCTCTTGGCGGCTGGGGCAGCATGGTTTTGGTTTGGGAAAAAGAAAGGAAGCCATGAAGGGCAAAGGGATCGGGCAGGGACCGAAGCGCACGAGGGACGAGGGGATTTGCACGTTTCATACGGGCCGCCGGCCTTCGCGACCGGCAGTCCGGATGCATGGGAACGCTTCGCGGGATCCCATGGCCATGAAGACGGCGCGTTTGAGCGGACGATGTGTCTTGATCCGGAACAGGACGAAACGACCGTGCAGCTTCCGAATGACGCCGATCCGCGCGGGCAACAGCCGCGCACGCCCGCGCTGGAGTGGTCGGGGGCGGATGGCGAACCGCCGCGAACCATCGCGCTGCGGATGTCGCCGTTTGTCATCGGCAGGTCTTTGGAGGCCGCGCATCACGTGGACCGGTCGCCGGGGGTTTCCCGTCTCCACGTGGAAGTGGCGTTGACGGCGGACGGCTGGATCGCCAGGGATCTCGGTTCCCGCAACGGGACCTTGCTGAACGGGGAACCGATGGCGCCTTACGCTCCATATCCGCTTAAAGACGGCGATGTTTTGCAAATCGCCGCGTCCGTCTATCGTTTTACAAGTTGAGCTGCCCGGATTCGTCCTCGAGGCGGCGGGCTTTTCCGGCGTCCCGGTTCCGGCGGGTCAGGTCGCGCAGGGCCATCCGCAGGGTCGGGAACCGGAAGGTGTAGCCGGCTTCCAGCGCCTTGCGGGGTCTGGCCAGCTGGCCCGTCAGCAGCAGCACGGAGCGCTCGCCCAGCGCCATGCGCGCCAGCCAGGCCGGTACGTGGAACCAGTGCGGGCGGTCCAGCACCCGGCCGAGGGTGCGGCCGAACTGGTCCGCTGTGACCGGATCGGGAGCGACGGCGTTGACCGGGCCGGAGATTTCCGGGCGTTCGAGGCAAAACAGGATGAGTCCCACGACATCCTGGATATGGATCCAGGGGAACCCTTGCCGGCCGTTTCCAAACCGTCCGCCGACCAGCCAGCGGTACGTCCGGGCAAGGATCGGAAACACGCCGTCCTTGCGGTCCAGCACGAGGCCGAGGCGAAGTTTGACTACCCGTTCCGCGGGAATGGCGTCCGCCGCCTGTTCCCAGGCGACCACGACCTGGCCGAGGAAATCCTGCGGATACGGCGGAGCCGATTCGTCGAACACGAGGTCGTCTTCGCCGGTGGAGTACATATGCCCGTAGATGGCGATGCCGGAGGCGCCCACCACCACCCGCGGCGGCTCGGGCATTTTGGGCAGGGTGTCGGCGATCCATTGCGTGGTCTGGGTGCGCGACTGGAGAATGCGCTGTTTGGCATCCTTCGTCCAGCGCTGGTTGATCGTCTCACCAGCGAGATTGACGATGCCGTCCGCCCGTCCCCACTCCTCGGGGTTGGCGGCCCAATCCTGCCAGGTCGCGTAGCGCAATTTGGGATTCCGGCGCGTCACCGGCGCCCTTGGAAGCCGGCGCGTGATGACCAGGACCTCGTCCCCGCGCTCCAGAAGCGCTTCCACGACATGCCGGCCGATGAATCCCGTTCCTCCGCAAACGAAAACCCGCATTTCCACTCACTCCAGCCAGCCGCTGAAATGATCAAAGAAAACCCGCGGCGGCCGGAAGCCTTCCATATCCGCCCCGGGTGAAGATCGTCATTGTTTCTCGATGGACACCAGCCGCAACAGTTCCACCTTGCCGCTGTCCGTTTTCAGCGTTTCCTTTACATATTCGAACCTTACCTTTGTGCCGGTGTCCCAGTTTTCCACCCGGTCCCGAATTTCCTGGGAAATTTGAAATACGGCCGGTCCGTCTTCGGTCTCGATCTCGACGGAGTGGTTGTCCACAAGCCCCACCAGGCTTCCCGTTCCGGTCAGCACGTCCTGAGCCGGTTCCTGGGATGGGGATGCCGTTCCCCCCGACGACGGAGCGGTGGCCGAAGGCGCGGGGGCCGGAAAGGCTCCCGTTTCCACGGGGGAAGGCGACGGGGAGGCCGTTTCCGACGGCGAGGGACCGGTCGCCTTGTCTCCTCCGAAGCAGCCCGCAGCCGAGAGGACCAAAGCCGCGGTGAAGATGCCGGTCAGCAAGATTCTTTTTTTGTTTGCAGCAGGTTTCACTCCCGGGTACCTCCCATCCAAAAAATCCTCCGCCGGCGCCTCCGCGCGGTTAACGCATCTTATCCGAGCAAATGCCGGAACGCGGAATAGTCGATGTTGCGCTTCTCCAGAAAAGATTTCAGGTAGCGGTGGTCGCGCTTCGGCGTGGCGAGGATGTAGCCTTCGACGCATTCTTCCACGGTGATCTTCGGGACGCCGCGTTCCACCGCAATCTGGCCGATCTTGGCGGCGATGGCGTGCCTGGCCGTGTCGCGGAACGGCTTCGGCACCGGCGACACGAGCTCGTCGAGGAACGCCTTCGCTTCGTCGGTCCACAGGTGCCGGCTCGCTTCCACCCAGTAGTTTTGCCAATCCAGCTTGGATTTTCCGTCCTTCAGCGGCATCGTCTTCAGAAACTTGCGAAACATGAAGTAGCCGCCGATGGCCATGGACCCCGTCAGCACGAAAGCCCAAAACAGGATGAAGTACATGAACCAGCCGGGCGCGTCCGACACGATGCGTCACCTCATTCTGAAATTATATCCGATTCATGGATTTATTTCGAGGTTCGCGCTACAATAGGGGCATTGGATGGTGATTAAAAAATGCTCAAAATCGGTTCCCACGTGTCGTTTGCCGAAAAAGGGCTGGTGGGCTCCGTCGAGGAAGCCCTGTCGTACGGGTCCAGCACGTTCATGATCTACACCGGCGCGCCGCAGAACACGAGGCGCAAGCCGCTGGAGGAGATGTTTGTCGACGAGGGCCGGAAACTCATGGCGGAGCACGGGATCGGCGAGATCGTCGTGCACGCGCCGTACATCATCAACCTGGGCTCCCACAAGAAGGACACCTTCGAGCTGGCGGTGCGCTTCCTGCAGGAGGAAGTGCGGCGCACGCAGCGGCTCGGCGTGAAAAACATCGTGCTGCATCCCGGCGCCTACACCGAAAAAGATCCCGAATACGGCATCGCCCGCATCGCCGAGGGCCTCAACGAGGTGCTGGACGGCACCGCGGACACGGACGTCAGCATCGCGCTGGAGACGATGGCGGGCAAAGGCACCGAGATGGGCCGCACGTTCGAGGAACTGGCGCGCATCATCGAAAAGGTGCGGCGCAACGACCGGCTGACGGTATGCCTCGACACCTGCCACCTGCACGACGCGGGATATGACGTGGTGAACGATTTCGACGGCGTGCTGCAAGAGTTCGACAGGGTGATCGGACTGGACCGGCTCGCCGTGGTGCATATCAACGACAGCAAAAACGAGCGCGGCGCCGCCAAGGACCGCCACGCCCCGGTGGGGTCCGGCTGGATCGGCTTTGAGGCGATCCGTAACGTGGTCTACAACGAGGCGCTGAAAGACAAGCCGTTCATCCTGGAGACGCCATGGATCGGCAAGGTCAAGGGGAAGGAGCGCCCGATGTACGAAGCGGAAATCGCCCTGCTCAGGGGCGACGCGGCAAAGCGCTTCGGGCCGGAGTTCCTCGACCACGTGGAACGGCTGCACCATTTCTTCGACAAGGAAGGCATCGATCCCCGCGGGTACGTGCTGAGGACGTGGGAAGCGCTGAAATCCGACGCCAAGGCGAAAAAGGCGGACCCCCGCGAGCCGATGGAACGGCTGTACGACATGATCGTGGAAAACCGGGTATTGCCCGGGGAATTTACGGAGGAAGCCCTCAACCACCGGCTGACCGCCTGGTTCGCCGGCAAGGAGTGGCTTCGGAGCGCCTGAGCGCTTAAGCGGCGTCGCAGAGTCTGGCCAAGGCAGGCATTTGAACGCCTGACCCTTGAAACGCACGACCGGAGAAGGAACGGAACAAACCGGTTTCACAACGACTGAACCTTGAAACGCACAGGAAGGACACACGGAGGAGCAAGAGGACCATGACGCATTCATTCTATCAATCCCAGGCCCGCTCCCAGGCCGCAAGCCACCGGGAGAAAAAGGCCAACCGGGCGCGCATGCTGATCTCCTGCCCGGACCGCCCCGGCATCGTGGCGGCCGTCTCGCAGTTTCTGTACGAGCAGGGCGCCAACATCGTGCAGTCCGACCAATATTCCATGGACCCGGATGGCGGCATGTTTTTCATGCGGCTGGAGTTCGACCTGCCCGATCTGGAGCAGCGGATCACCGCCCTGCAGGAGGATTTCACGCGGGTGGCGGACCGCTTCCAGATGCGCTGGAGCGTCTACCGCGCCGCCCGCCGCAAGCGGATCGCGATTTTTGTCTCCAAGGAGGACCATTGCCTTCTGGAGCTGCTCTGGCAGTGGCAGGCGGGGGACCTGGACGCGGAGATTTCCATGGTGATCAGCAACCATCCCGACATGCGGGAGCTGGTGGAGTCCTTCGGCATCCCGTACCATCACATTCCGGTGACGCCGGAGACGAAGCCCGAAGCGGAGCGCAAGCAGTTGGAGCTCACCAAGGGCAAGGTGGACCTCATCGTCCTGGCGCGCTACATGCAGATTTTGACGGGCAAGTTCATCGAGGAGTTTCCCAACCGGATCATCAACATCCACCACTCGTTCCTGCCCGCTTTCGTCGGCAGCAAGCCGTACCAGCAGGCGTACGACCGGGGCGTCAAGCTGATCGGGGCGACCGCCCACTACGTCACGGAGGAACTGGACGGCGGCCCGATCATCGAGCAGGACGTGCAGCGGGTGAGCCACCGGGAAAACGTCAGCGACCTCAAGCGCATCGGGCGCCACATCGAGCGCATCGTGCTGGCCCGTGCCGTCAAGTGGCACATCGAGGACCGCATTCTCGTGCACAAAAACAAGACCGTCGTTTTCGTCTGACTGCCGGATGGCCGCAGGTTGAACGGTGCCGCTCCCGCGGCTTGCCCGTGGCTGAACACCAGGGTCGTCCGGTGCGGTCTGTCGTTGGCTAAGCGCCGGTGTCACCTGCCGCGGCTTGATGCCGGCTATGCGCCGGTGTCGTCCGCGCGGGCTTGCCGCCGGCTGTGGACCGGTGCCGTCTGCCACGGGCCTGTCGCCCGCCGGCTGGACCGATGCCGCCTGCCGGCTGGACCGATGCCGCCTGCCGCGGCAGGCCGCCCGCTGACCGCCGTTTCCGGCCGCGGGTCCGCTCCCGGCCGCCGCGTGCGGGCCCGGCGGGGAAACATGGCAATCCTTTTTGGAGACTGGCAGTTTTTGAAACGGTTAGTATCTGGTATGATGGTAAACAGTGAAAAGAAACAAGCGGGAGGTTCGCGTCACAAGATGTCCGTCCAAACCGGTTCCATCGAACAACTGTCCATCACAACCATCCGGACGCTGGCCATCGACGCGGTGGAGAAGGCGAAGTCCGGCCACCCCGGCATGCCGATGGGCGCCGCGCCGATGGGGTACCAGCTGTTCGCGAAGACGATGAAGCACAATCCCTCCCGGCCGGACTGGATCAACCGCGACCGGTTCGTGCTGTCGGCGGGACACGGCTCGATGCTGCTGTACGCGCTTTTGCATTTGTGCGGATACGATCTGTCCCTGGATGAACTGAAAAACTTCCGCCAATGGGGATCCAAGACGCCGGGGCATCCGGAATACGGCCATACCGCCGGCGTGGAGGCCACCACCGGTCCGCTTGGCCAGGGATTCGGCATGGCGGTGGGCATGGCCATGGCCGAGGCGCACCTGGCGGCGGTCTACAACCGGGAAGGCTTCAACATCATCGACCACTATACTTACGCGATCTGCGGCGACGGCGACCTGATGGAGGGCGTCGCCTCCGAAGCCGCTTCCCTGGCCGGGCACCTGAAGCTGGGCAAGCTCATCGTGCTGTACGATTCCAACGACATTTCCCTGGACGGGGAGCTGAACCTTTCCTTCTCGGAAAATGTCGCCCGGCGATTTGAAGCCTACGGGTGGCAGGTGCTGCGCGTCGAGGACGGCAACGACCTGAATGCGCTGGAGAAGGCCATCGCCGCCGCCCAGGCCGACACCACCCGGCCGTCGCTGATCGAGGTCAAGACGATCATCGGCTACGGGTCTCCGAACAAGGCGGGCAAAGGCGGCCATGCGGGTCCGCACGGGTCGCCCCTCGGCCCGGAGGAAGCAAAGCTGACGAAACAGTTCTACGGCTGGGATTATCCGGAGTTTCACGTGCCGGACGAAGTGCGGGCGCACTTCGCCGAGGTGAAGAAGCGGGGCGAAGCCGCCAACGCCGCCTGGGACGAACTGTACGCCCGCTACAAGGCGGCGTATCCGGAGCTGGCCGCGCAGCTTGAGCGGGCCGTCGCCGGCGAACTGCCGCCGGGATGGGACGCGGATCTGCCGAAGTATTCCCCGGAAGACAAGCCGGTGTCGACCCGGGTCGCGTCCGGCAACGCGCTGAACGCGCTGGCGAAGAACGTCCCGCACCTCGTCGGGGGTTCCGCCGACCTGGAAAGCTCCACGATGACGCATCTGAAGGGGCTGCCGGTGTTCCGGCCGGGAAACTACGAGGGGCGCAACATTTACTTCGGCGTCCGCGAATTCGCCATGGCCGCGGCGATGAACGGCATGGCGCTGCATCGCGGCGTCAAGGTGTACGGCGGCACGTTCTTCGTCTTCACCGACTATCTCCGCCCGGCGATGCGGCTTTCGGCCCTGATGAAGCAGCCGGTGGTGTATGTGCTCACCCACGACTCCATCGCCGTGGGCGAAGACGGCCCGACGCACCAGCCCATCGAGCAGCTCGCGTCGGTGCGCGTCATCCCGGGCCTCACCGTCATCCGCCCGGCCGACGGCAACGAGACGTCCGCCGCATGGGCGTACGCCATGGAGTGCCGCGACCGCCCGGTGGCCCTGGTGCTCACCCGCCAGAATCTGCCGATTCTCGAAGGAACGGCGGAGAAGGCGCGGGAAGGCGTCGCCAGGGGCGCCTACATCCTGTCCGAAGCGGAAGGCGGATCGCCGCAGGGCATCCTGATCGCGACGGGGTCGGAGGTGCAGCTGGCCGTCGCCGCGCAGAAAGCGCTGGCCGCGGAAGGCATCCGCGTCCGCGTGGTCAGCATGCCGAGCTGGGACCTGTTCGACCGCCAGCCGGAAGAATACCGCAGGAGCGTGCTGCCGCCGGACATCCGGGCGCGCCTGGCCGTCGAAATGGCGCATCCGTTCGGCTGGGAACGCTATGTCGGCGAAGCCGGCGCGGTGCTGGGCATCGACCGGTTCGGGGCGTCCGCTCCGGGTCCGCGCGTAGTGGAAGAGTACGGCTTTACCGTGGACAACGTCGTTGCCCGCTTCAAGGAACTGCTCCGGGCAAGGTAAGGGGCAAAGTTGAAATTTTGTGACAAAAAGCGTGCTCCTTTTCATTCCAACCGGCGCGGAAACCGTTAATAATGAAAGTTGAAAGTGCAACGATGTTTTCAACCCAATCCGACGAGAGGGGCGGATTCCCATGCTGTTCAACCGAATCGTTGCGGCGTACGACGGTTCCAAAGAATCCGAGAAGGCGCTGGAAAAAGCGATCGAGCTGGCCAACTCCTCACCCGGAGCCAGGCTGGACATCGTCCACGTGTACCAGTTCCCGGCCGTCTATCTCGCCGACGGGTTCGTCATGGCCAACACCCTGAACAAGGAGCTCATGGAGCGGGCGGAAAAGTTGGTGGCCGACCTGAAGCAAAGGCTGTCGGAGACGGGAATGGATGCCAACGTGGAACTGCTGTACGGCGCGCCGGCGGATTCCATCCTCAAGTTCGCCAAGGAACGGGAAGCCGACCTGATCGTCATCGGCAGCCGGGGCCTGAGCGGCATCAAGGAGCTCGTGCTCGGCAGCGTCAGCCACAACGTCGTGCAGCGTTCGCCGATCCCGGTGCTGGTCGTCAAGTAAAGCCAAAATCCGCAAGGCCGGTTTCCAGAATCGGGAAACCGGCCTTTTTTTGCATAATACCGCTTGTATGGCGCTTTCGTTTCAGATATTCTACTTAAAGACCAAAGTATGGAAGGTGATATGCGAAAATGCCCCAAAACGTACGATTCGACTACAGCAAAGCCCTGGCCTTCGTCGGACCGCACGAAATCGAGCAGATGGCTCCCGCGGTCAAACTGGCGCACGACACCCTGCATAACGGGACGGGGGCGGGGTCCGACTTCCTCGGCTGGATCCGGCTGCCGTTCGACTACGACCGGGACGAGTTCGCCCGCATCCAGAGGGCCGCACGGAAGATCCAATCGGATTCCGAGGTACTGGTCGTCATCGGCATCGGCGGATCTTACCTTGGCGCCCGCGCGGCGATCGAGATGCTGCAGCATTCCTTCTATAACCTGCTGCCGAAGGAAACGCGCAAAACTCCGCAAATCTTCTTCGCGGGCAACAACATCAGCTCCACGTACATGGCGCATCTCCTGCAGATGCTGGAGGGCAAGGACTGGTCCATCAATGTGATTTCCAAGTCCGGCACCACCACCGAGCCGGCCATCGCCTTCCGCATTTTCCGCGAGGCGCTGGAGAAAAAGTACGGCAAGGAAGAAGCCCGCAAGCGCATCTACGCCACGACGGACCGGGAGAAAGGCGCCCTGAAAAAGCTGGCGACGGCGGAAGGCTACGAAAGCTTCGTCATCCCCGACGACGTGGGCGGACGCTACTCCGTGCTGACCGCGGTGGGCCTGCTTCCCATCGCCGCGGCGGGCATCGACATCGAGGCGATCATGCACGGGGCGCAGGACGCCGCGACGCTGTACAACAACCCGAACCTGGCGGAAAACGAAGCCTACCAGTACGCGGCGCTCCGGAACATCCTGCACCGCAAGGGCAAGACGGTGGAGATCCTCGTCAACTACGAGCCCGGCCTGCACTATTTCTCCGAATGGTGGAAGCAGCTGTTCGGGGAAAGCGAAGGCAAGGACGGCAAGGGCATCTATCCGGCTTCCGTCGACTTTTCCACGGATCTGCACTCCATGGGACAGTTCATCCAGGAAGGCAGCCGGATCATGTTCGAGACGGTGCTGCAGGTGGACAAGGTGCCGGAGGAGCTCACGATCCAGAGCGACCCGGACGATCTGGACGGTCTGAATTTCCTGGCGGGGAAAACGGTGGATTTCGTCAACAAGAAGGCGTTCGAGGGAACGCTGCTGGCGCACACCGACGGAGGCGTGCCGAACCTGGTGGTCCGCATGGCCGACATGACCCCGTATACGTTCGGCCAATTGGTGTACTTCTTCGAAATCGCCTGCGGCGTGAGCGGATACCTCCTTGGCGTGAATCCCTTCGACCAGCCGGGTGTGGAAGCGTACAAGCGGAACATGTTCGCCCTGCTTGGCAAGCCCGGGTTCGAGGAGCGCCGCAAGGAGCTGGAGGCGCG
>DATCLN010000198.1:0-16369 GCA_036563895.1 Paenibacillaceae bacterium | reverse complement strand
ACCCGGGTGATGGCGACCTGCGCGGTGCTGGGGGAAGCCGCGGGGACGGGAGCGGCGCTGGCGGTGTCCAGGGGCGTGACGCCGCGGGATATCTATCGGCGGCACTTGAAAGAATTGCAGCAAACCCTGCTCAAGGCGGACGCGTCCCTCATCGGCGTGCGGAACGAGGACCCGCGGGATCTGGCGCGGACGGCCTCTGTCACCGCTTCCGGGTGGCGCCGGCGGATCGTGGTCGACGAGCGGGACGACCGTGTTTTGCTGAAGCACGACCTCGGCGTCATCGTGCCGGTGGACCCCGAGATCCGGGAGTTCCGCCTGCTGGTCGACGCGGAGGAGGATACGACGCTGGAGGCGGAACTGTGGCGTCCGCTGAAACCGCAAAACTACATCCCCGAGGAATGGGTGGCCGCCGACCGGGCGGCGGTGAACAAGGGCCGGCAGCAGTGGGTTTCGTTTCAGTTGCCGTGGAAGCCCGAACGGCCGCAGAACGCCTTCGTCATCGTCAAGGCCAACCCGTCGGTTCGCGTGTACGTGTCGGGCCGTACCCACAGCGGCACGCTGACCCTGGCCAACACCGGGGAAGCGAGGGCGGAAAAAAAGCTGGAGGATCACGACACAAGCCAGCTGCTGGTGAAGTGGTCGGCCAAACCGTTCCAATACCGGAGCGCCTGTTTCGCCGTCGAGCCCGAGACGGACGCCTTCGCGCCGCACAAGGTCATCGACGGATACCGGCGTCCGTACGGCGGGCCGCACATGTGGAATTCGGAGCCCATCACCCCCGGTTCCGGCTCACCCTGGCTGCAGCTCGAATGGGACGGGGAACGGAGGATCGGGGAGATCCATCTCGTTTTCAACGACGACGTGCAAAAGGACCTGATCAACCTCCACCACCACCGGACACCCTTCGAGATCATGCCCGAACTGGTCAAGGACTACCGTGTGGAAGCGCGGATCGGCGGAACATGGGAAACCGTGGTCCGCGAGACCGGCAACCGGAAACGCAAACGGGTTCACCGGCTGGACCGGCCGATTCGGACGGACCGCATCCGGCTGGTGGTGGAAGCGACCAACGGCAGTCCCTACGCCGAAGTCATCGAAGTGCGCGTATATGAATGAGGCCGAGGCGGCCGGCGGGTCAACGGAGAGACCCTCCGGCCGTCCGGCGTTCGCGGATGGCCGTCAGGACGATGACGGCCACGAGGGCGTTGGCCGCTCCGCACAGGAGGCCGACGGACCAGAAATCCGCCGCCCGGAGCAACGCCGCGGCCAGGCCCGACGCCGCGCCGGCGCCGATGTACATGGCCGAGCTGTTGAAGGACAGCACGGTGCCCCGCGCGTTCGGGTCCAGCTCCGAGACGAGGGAGGTGAAGGCGGCGTGGCCGGCGGCGTAAAACGCGGCCCACAGTACGTGCAGCAGGATGGACACCCACAGGTTGAAGGTCGCCAGGCCCAGCAGAAAGACAAAGACGCCAGCCGCCAGGCTCGCGGCGGCGACCACTCCGCTTTTGCGCCGCCGGTCCGCCCATTTGCCGCCAAGCAGGCTGCCCGCGACGCTGGCGGCTCCGGCGGCCATGAGCAGGAGGCCGGTTTCGCCGGAGCCGAAGCCGTAGAAGGTGAAGTAGTATACGCCGGCCAGGGCGAACATGCCTTGCAGGGCGCCGAAATACAGCAGGGAACCCAGCAGGGAAAAGAACACGGACCGGTTGGCGAAGACGGGGCGGAACGGCGACCCGACGGGCGCAGCCCGGCCGGGCCCGTGATCCGTCCGGTCCTGCCGCCGTTTCGGAATGGCGGCCGAGGCGCCGGCCAGCGCCAGCAGGATCAGGATGGCGATCGTCCAGAACGTCCAGTTCCAGGACGACGCCTCGCCGACGGCGCCGGCGACGGGCACGCCGACGATACTGGAGGCGATCAGGGCGGCCGTGATGACGCCCATGGCGCGGCCGCGCTCTTCATAGGTATAATGGTCCCCGGCGATGGCATAGACCGCGGGTTCGACCATGCCGGCGCCGATGCCGGTCAGGATGCGAAAAAGGATCAGGGCGGCAAACGTTTCCCCCGTCCCCACCAGGGCGGTGGATGCGCCAAACAGCGCGAGGCCGATCAGGAGAACGCCTTTCCGGCTCCAGCGGTCGGACAGGTAGCCCATGAGGGGAGCCGTGACGGCATAGGCGGCGGCGTAGCAGGCGTACAGCAGCCCGCCGGACTCGAGGGGCATGTCCGTCGACGCCGAGATGGCCGGCAGCAAGGGCACGGTGGCAATGGCGTCGAATCCGACGAGAAACGAGCAAAAGGCCAGCATGGGCAGCAGCAGGTTGTTTTTTTTCGCCGTCTTCATGGAAAACATCCTTTCCCTGTTTTTTATTAGTGGATATATTATTAAAAGATTTATAGTTAACCAGTTAATTGAAGGGCACAAAAAACGGCGTCCCAAGCCGAAAAAGAAACTGCCGTGAGGGCGGACGGCAGACTGACACTGTGGCCAGGTCCGGGCGGAGCCTGATCCCGTGGCCAGGGTCTTGCGGAGCATGATTCCGTGGTCAGGATTTGGACGACAGCCCGAAGCGCCGGGGTCAGGATTTGCCCGACAGCTTGCGGAGAAGCGAAAGCAGCGCGTTTTTTTCCTCCGGGGACAGGGGTTGAAACCGTCCGGCAATCGCTTCTTCGTAGAGGGGCCATGCCTGCTTGAGGGTTTCGACGCCTTTGGGCGTCAGGTGCACCAGAATCCGCCGCCGGTCCGATGGATCGATCTCCCGGCGGACCATGCCGTTTTTCTCCAGGCCCGCGAGCAGGCCGCTGATGTTGGCGCGGGTAACTTCCATGTCGTCTCCGAGTTCGGAGGGGAGCGCCGGGCGGCCGATGCGCTGCAGCGCGTACAGCAGGCAGAGGCGGCCGAGGGACAGCCCGAGGGGCGCCAGCTTTTCCTCGATGGCGCGGACGTTGGCCAGATTGGCCTTGTACATGGAGAAAAACAGATCGACTTCCGTTTTGGGGTTGAGGAGCGGATCGTAGAGAGAAATGGCGGTTCACCCCGGGTCGCGCTCAGTATAATTAATTAATTAACTATTTGTCGACGAAATTATAGCGGGAAGAGAAGTTCCCTGTCAATCCCCTGCATGGAACGGTGCGGCTTGACACGGTTCCACATTTTTCATAAAATCGTGATTGAAAGCAAGCACTTGCATTCAACGGTCATATGGCATTTGTCCAAGGGCTAATCCCTGAATTTTTTATGCATGAATTGAAAGTAAGTGCATGCATACATATAGAACGAAAGGACGTGTTCTGCCGATGGAAGCCGCGCGGGCTTGGTATCTGATGCGCCTGCTGATGGTCACTGTCACGCTGTCCGCGATGACGGCGCTCATGTTCAACATCGTTCTTCCGCAGGTGAGCGAGGAGTTCCGGCTTTCGTACGCGCAGGCCAGCTGGCTCACTTCCGGCTATACCATCATCTACGCCTTCGGAACGGTGATCTACGGAAAGCTGGCCGACCGGTTCAGCCTGAGGAACCTGCTTACCTTCGGGCTTTTGCTGTTTGCTGCGGGTTCGCTTTTGGGGCTGCTTTCCGGCTCATACGGGATGGCGTTGGCGGGGCGGTGTCTGCAGTCGGCCGGAGCGGCCTGCGTTCCCGCGATGGCGATGATCGTTCCGACGCGGTATGTGGAGCCGGAACGGCGGGGCCGGGCGCTGGCCATGACGGCCGTCGGCGTGGCGCTGGGGAGCGCGCTGGCCCCCGCGGTCTCCGCGCTCCTGGCCAGCGTGGCCCATTGGCGCTGGCTGTTTTTCCCGCCCTTGCTTCTTTTGGCTCTGCTGCCGTTTTACCGCAAGGCTTTGGCCGAGGAGCCGAGAAGCGCTTCCGGGCGGTTCGACTGGCTGGGCGGCGGGCTTCTCGGATCCGCCGTGGCCTTGTTGCTGATGGGGGTAACCGGGCGCAACGGCTGGCTGATCCTCGCCGGTCTCGCCGCGCTGGGGCTGTTTGCCGTGCGCGTCCGCTTCGCCCGGGATCCCTTCATCCGCCCCGACCTGCTGCAGAACGGACGGTATTCCCTCGCGCTGGCGCTGGCTTTTCTCATCCACGCGATCGGCACTTCCCTGTATTTTCTCACGCCGAAGCTGTTGTCGGAGATTTACGGGCTGGACGCCGGACTGATCGGATTCGTCATGGTGCCCGCCGCGCTGGCCGCCGCCGTCCTGGGGAGAAAAGCCGGCGCCTTCGCCGACCGGAAGGGAAACGGGGCGTTGTTCCGGCTGGCGTCCGCCTCCCTGATCGCCTGTTTTCTTCTTTTGTCCTCCTTTGTCGGGGTGTCTCCGCTCTGGATATCGGCGATGCTGATCCTCGGCAATGTCGGGCAATCGTTCATGGGCATCGCGATGTCCAACACGGTATCCCGCACGTTGCCCAAGGATCAGACAGGGGTGGGCATGGGGCTGTTTTCCATGCTGGCTTTCATTGCCCAGGGGATGGCCGCGGGGGTTTACGGCATCGCGGTGGAATGGAATGCGGAAGCGAGCTGGAATCCGGTGCATCCCGGTCGCGAAGGCAGCCTGTACAGCAATCTTTATTTTTGCCTGGCCGCTTTGCATGGGGTGATTCTCTTTCTTTATCGCTCCCGCTTCAAGGAGGAGAGGCTGGGCGAAAGAGCGGTCTGAACACGCATTTCAAGGCCACGGAAGGTCAAACCGACGCGATATGTGCGGTTTTTCGCATATATTGAAGCTGCGGAAGGCCAAACCGACGCGATCTGTGCGATTTTTCGCACATATTGGAGCTGCGGAAGGCCAAACCGACGCGATCTGTGCGATTTTTCGCACATATTGAAGCTGCGGAAGGACAGACCGACGTGATCTGTGCGATTTTTCGCACATATTGAAGCTGCGGAAGGCCGAACCGAGTCTATCTTCAAATCCATCCTTTTTCCGTCGCCTTCTTCACGGCCTGGTGCCGGGACTCGACCTCCAGCTTCTGGATCGCGGAGGACAGATAGTTGCGCACCGTTCCCTTGGTCAGATAAAGGGAGGCGGCGATCCGGTCCGTCGTCATGCCTTCCGCCGCCAGGCGCAGCACTTCCTGTTCCCGCTCCGACAGCGGATTTTCTTCCCTGGCGAAGAAAAACCGTGCGGCCAGCTCGGGGCTGATCACGCGCTCGCCCCGATGCACCTTACGAATGGCTTCCACAAGATCCTCGATGGGCTCGTCCTTCAGCAGATAGCCGTCCACTTTCAGCTCCGTGGCCCTTTGCAGGTAGCCCGGACGGGAAAACGTGGTGACGATCACGATCCGGCAGCCCAGCCCTTCCCTCCGGACCGCTTCGGCCACGTCAAGCCCGCCCAGGCCCGGCATTTCGATGTCCAGGAGGCAGATGTCGGGGCGCAAGGCCCGGATCGCCTCCAGCGCTTTGTTCCCGTCCGCGGCCTGCGCCACCACCTCGATGTCGTCTTCCAGCTGGATGAGCGACGCCAGGGCGCTGAGCAGCATTTGCTGGTCTTCGGCGATGACGATGCGGATCATGGCACATCCTCCCCTTCAGCGGACGGCACCGAAACCGGAACGGCGAGCGTCACCCGGACGCCGCCCAGGGCCGACGGGCCGACGCGGGCTTCGCCCCGGAGCAGCCGCATGCGTTCCTCGATGGCCGCCAGGCCGTGTCCTTCCGTTTTTTGTGCGCCGGTCATGCCGACGCCGTCGTCTTCGATGTCCAGCCGATACCACCCGTCGGCAAACCGCTCCGTGACCGCGCACCTTTGGGCTCCGCTGTGTTTTGCGACGTTGGTCAGGCTTTCCCGCAGGGCCAGGGCCAGCATCGTTTCCGTCACCTTGGACAGGGTCGGCCGATGCTCCGCCCGGCGGAAATCGAAATGGATCCCGGCGCTTTCGAGCAGGTTTCGGCCGAGCTCCAGCTCCTGCTCCAGGGACACGTACCGCATGTCCGTGACCAGATCCCGCACCTGCTTGAGCGCGAGGCGGGACGTCCGGATCACTTCCTGCATCTCCCGTTTCGCCCGGGGCGGGTCTTTTTCCATCATGCGCGTGGCCAGCTCGCTTTTCACCTTGATCATGGTCAGCGTCTGCCCCAGGGTGTCGTGCAGGTCCCGGGCCAGGCGGTGGCGCTCTTCTTCCTGGACATAATGGGCGATCCGTTCGCGGGCGTCCGCCAGCTCGCTTTTGAGCGATTCGGACCGTTCCAGGGTGCGCACCACGAAGGGGACGACCAGCTGGATGATCAGAAAAGGCAGCAGGGGCGTCTGGAGAAAATGCAGCGCATCCCGATACACCATATGGCTGGTGAACGGGTACATGGCGGCGAGGGCGGCCAGCCCGGCGGCCAGCTGCTCCCGGGTCCGGACGCGGCCGAGAAAATCGGCGAAGGCGACGGCGAAGAGCAGCATCCACGGCTTATAGTAGATTGCAAACACCGTCATCAGCCCGCAGCCGGCCACGACGACCGCCACAAGCCGCCAGCCCCGGAACCACAGCCCCATAAAGAAGAGGACCAGAAAAAGCGCCAGCAAAAGGAAAGTGCCGGGCAGCCCGACGGGGCTGCCGGCGGAAAGCGCATTGTAGAACAGGAAGACGCACAGGACGATGTCGATGAACAGATAGCGACGGAGCTGATTTTCCGGGTAGAGACGGTACCAGATCTTTTTCATGGCCGAAAAAATTCCTCCGCGGGACCGCTAACGCGCCGCCACCAGCTTCAGCAGCGATTTGCGCGTCCATTCCATGGGACCGAGCCGCATGCGCTCCATCCACCATTTGGCGAACACGGCTTCGGCCAGGCAGACGGCGAGCCAGACGCCGATCACGGACAGGCTGTCCAGCCGGCCTCCCCATCCCAGCCCCCAGCCGTAGAAGAGGCACGACGCCAGAATGTTTTGCAGCACATAGCAGCTCAAGGACATTTTACCGACGGATTCCGCGAAGCGCCATACCTTGAGGTTTTCGCTTTTCTCGACGAGCATGGCGATCAGGGCCATGTAGCCCAGCGACAGGATTGGCGCGAACAGGTAGCGGACGCCCAGATCGAATCCCCCGTTCGGAAAAAAGGTCAGGAGATTCAGCGGCACGCCCAGCCCCAGGCCGATCCGGAGCATGCGGCGGCGGATGCGCCGGCCGCGTTCGTCGGGCGCAAAGGCGCCGGCGCGCATGAGGCGGATGCCCAGGAGGAACAGGATGATGTTCAGGGGGATGACGAAAACGGCCTCGACCCGGAGCACCGCGAAGCTGGACAGACGATAGGCGACCTGCTCCAGCCAGGTGCCTTCCCGGTACAGGGTCGCCACAGGGGCCATGTCGCCAAAGGACAGGTTGGCCCCCATCGCGACCAGCCCAATTTCGAGCGCCACCACCGCCAGCATCACGAGGGCATAGCCGCCGCCCAGGATTTTCAGCACCCGGTGGATCCGCCGGTCGCCGCCCCGCACGATGGAAGCCACAATAATGGCGGTCACGGCGTAGCTCATCAGGATGTCGTATTCCATCACCAAAGTGAAATGGAGCAGACCTTCCACGAGCAGAAACAGGCAGATCCACCGGTACGCGCCGGGCCAGGGGTCGCCGCGCCGCAGGGCCTGGCGATATTTCAGCTCCAGACCGACGCCGAACAGGATGGTGAGCATCCCAAGAAACTTGCCGTTGACAAGGAACAGGACGAGCAGCTGAAGGAAAGCATCCACCGACGTCCACCAAGGCGTTCCGTAGTCAAACAGAAGATTCAGATCTCCAAGGTGGGCGAAAATCCAGATATTGGTCCCCAAGGTTCCGAAAATGGCGAAACCGCGCAGGATATCGAGCAGCCGAATTCGCCCGTGGCTCCTTTCCGCCGTCACGTTTCCCCACTCCCGTTTTTTTGGTCTTTTCGGTTCCCATTGTAATAAGGACGGGTTACGCGGCGGTATTCACGGGCATCATGACTTGGGGATGACAGGTGTCATGAAATCCGCACGGGTTCAGGTTCCATCTGCGACAGCTTGCCGTCCTCCATCCGGTAGACCTTGTCGCAGTAGGACAGCAGCCGCTCGTCGTGGGTGACCATGATCGCCGCCTTGCGGCGGGTTCTCACCGCCCGGGCGATCAGCGAGACCACTTCATGGGCGCGTTTGGTATCCAGGCTCGCCGTGGGCTCGTCCGCCAGGATGACGCCCGGATCGTTCATGAGCGACCGGGCGATGGCGACACGCTGTTTTTCGCCGCCGGACAATTCCTCGGGGTAATTTTTCATCCGCTTGTCCAACCCCAGTTCGGCGAGGAGCTCCACGGCAAAAGCCTTGTCCGCGGAAGTGACTTTTCCCGCCATGCGCTTGACCACCAGCAATTGGTCCAGCACGTTCAGGTAGGGGACCAGATTGGAAGCCTGCATGATGAAGCCGATCTCGCGCAGCCGGATGTCGGACAATTGCCGGTCCGGCAGCGCGGCGATGTTTTGGCCGTTCAAAATGACCTCGCCTTCGGAGGGTTTGAGCAGCGCGCCGGCGATGGACAGGAACGTGGTCTTGCCCGAGCCGGAAGGGCCCACCACGGCCACGAATTCGCCCGGTTCCACCTTGACGGACACCCGGTCGAGCGCCGTGATCTTTTCCGAGCCCGCATTGTAAAATTTGGACACCGATCTCATTTCCAATCCCTGCGTCATGATTCCACCCTCCCGAGCGCTTTCAGCGGATCAATTTTCACAATCGTGCGGACGGACACCAGCGAACTGAGGAGAGCGATCGCGAGCAGCACGAGGGAATACGCGATGACCCAGTTCGTTTCCAGTTTGAACGGCATGCCCTTGGGCAGGACGGCCGCCGTTCCGAAGGTCAGCAGGATGCCGATGGCGATGCTGATGAGCGACAGGACGAATACCTGGGCGATGACGGCTTTGCCGAGAAATCCGTTTTTGGCCCCGATCGCCTTCATGATGCCGAACTGGTTGGACTTTTGCATCGTGAACACGTAAAAGAAGACCCCGACGATGAAGGCGGAGATCACGAACAGGAAGCCGAGCATCATGAAGATGGTGCCGGTCTCTTCCTTGTAGCCGGCGATGCCCTGGATGGCCTGCGCGCGGGTGACCGTCTCCGTGCCCGGCAGCCGCTGGCTCACGGCATCCGGATCGATGTTTTTGCCTTGCAGCATGATGGCGTTGACGGGATCCTTCAAGCCCTTGTCCGAGCCGGGGGCCGCAAAGGCCAGCTCGCGCCACGTTTCGATGGGAATGAACACGGACGGGACGTGGTTGTAGGTTTGATTTTTGACAAAGCCGACGATGGTCAGCGAAGCCGGCGCGCCGTCCAGTATGATGGTGTCGCCCAGCCCGAATCCTTCGTTTTTCATCGTTTCGTTGACGATGGCGAAATTCGGCTCACCGGCGTCCAGTCCGGTGCCTTCCGTCACGGCCGGCTCCAGAAAACTTCCCGGTTCGATGCCGACCAGCGCGATGTCGACCTTGTTTTCCTCCGGATCGCCGCTTTCCTTGACAGCCGATCCCATGATGATGCCCATGGGCGAAGCGGCTTCCACGCTCGGCATCGCGAGCAGATCGGCCTTCAGTTCGCCGGACAGCAGGGACTTGCTCATCGAGGCTTTTGATCCTTTTTGGTAAACGACATAATCGGCGGCCATGTTCTTGAAGGTCGAAGCCGCGAGGTCGGCCAGGCCGTTGCCCAACCCGGACAGGATGAACACGAGCCAGGAGACCAGCACAAGAATGATGCCGATCATGACAAACCGCGTCCTGCTGTGACGCATTTCCTTCAGGGCCAGAAACATGGGCGATCTTCTCCTTCGGCAGAATAAATGACACGCGTGTCAGATTTGCTGCGCTCAAGTTCCGCAACTCAAGCCTTGCCCATTATACGTTTTATCTGACACATATGTCAATTTAAAAAAGGTTCAATCGGACTGGCCCGCGCCATCCCGCCACAATTTGAACAAAAGATCGCTCCACTCCGGCAGCGGGATATTCATCCAATTGGGGGTGTTGATCAGATTGATGAAGACGCCCGCCGCGACGGGGAGCGGGATGTCCGGGTTGAGGCGTCCTTCTTCCCGCGCGCGGACCAAAAGCCGCTCGATTTGACGGATCAGCGTGAGGTGGGCCCGCTCCACATACTCCAGGTCCTCGGCCGTGGCGGGGGAATTGGCTTTGTCGATCTTGTGCGCGTAACTGATCAGTTGATGGAAACCCGCTTCCCGCAGATAGATTTTCAGCAATTGTCCCAGGGCTTCCATACTGTCCGTCTCGTCCACGGCCTCCGCCTGCTGCAGTACGCCTTCCATGATGCGTCTCATGCAGGCGGCGACGATTTCTTCCTTGTTGGCAAAGTATTGGTAAATGGTGCTTCGGGCACCGGGCAGGCGCGTGGACAATGATTTGAGCTGAAATCCCTCATAGCCGTGCTCGAGAAGCATGCGTTTCGCGTGGTCAAGCAGCTCCGAGCGGGTAAAGACGTGCCTTCTTCCCATGCCGTTCACCGTCCTTTTTCGCAGCCTGCCTGATTTCATTGTAACAAAAAATGATCTTGGCATGCGGCAAGAATCAAATTCCCGCGGCCTGGCCTTTGTCCGGTTTTTATTTTACAAGAACTGCGGCTTCGCGGCTTAAGAAATAATGGGGGCACGAATTTCAGGGGGGATCCGTGGTTGTCTCGACAAGCTTTACAATTCGGGCACCGGCGCAAGAAAACATTTGACAAGTCGCCGGAAATCCTTAAGATTAAGAATTGACACTGATAATCGTTATCAACATTGATCCGCAAGGGACAGGATGGAGAGAGACGTGAAAATGAAGCGGTTTGGATGGGGAAGTCTCGTTTTGGCATTGTTTTTGGCGATGGTTCTGGCGGGGTGCTCGGGCGGCAAGTCGAAGTCCGCGGGCGGAAGCGAAACGCCGGCGGCCGCCGCGAAGACGGGCACCGATACCCAAACCGGGGGCTCCCAAGCCGAAGGTGCGGGGGAAAACGCGGATGCGGTGCAGTTTCCCATTGTGATTGAACATGCCTTCGGGCAAACCGTCATCGAGAAAAAGCCCGAGCGGGTCGTGTCGGTCATGTGGGCCAACCACGACGTCGCGCTGGCGCTGGGCGTCGTGCCCGTGGGATTCTCGGAGGCAAACTACGGCGTCCAGGACGCCAGCGGCCTGCTGCCGTGGACGAAGCGGAAGCTGGAAGAACTCGGCGTCACGCAGCCGAACGTCTTCCGGGACACGGACGGGCTGGACTTCGAAGCGATTTCCGACGCCGATCCGGACGTGATATTGGCGGCCTACTCCGGCATCACCAAGGAGGAGTACGAGCTGCTGACGCAAATTGCGCCCACCGTGGCCTATCCCAAAGATCCGTGGGTCATCACGTGGCGCGAGCAAATCCGCATGAACGCCGCCGGGATGGGCATTCCGGACAAGGGCGAGCAGCTCATCAAGGACATTGAGCAGCTCCTGGCCGACAAGGCGGCGGAACATCCGCAGATCAAAGGCAAGAAAGCGATTTTCGCCTATCTGTCGCCGGCCGACCTGTCCAACTTCTGGATCTATCTGCCCCTGGATCCGCGGGCGGGGTTCTTGGAGGAACTGGGCATGGTATTTCCGGAAAGCGCGGAAAAATACGTGACGCCGGATGCCGGCTTCGCCGTCCAGCTCAGCGCGGAGAACGCCGACGCGCTGAACGGCGCCGACTTCATCGTGACCTACGGCGACAAGGAACTGCTCCAGGCGTTGCAGGCGGACCCGATCTTCGGCCAGGTGCCGGCCATCAAGAAAGGGGCCATGGTGCTGGTCGAAGACAATACGCCGCTGGCGGCGGCGCTCAATCCGAACCCGCTGTCGATCCAATACATGCTGGACGAATACGTGGCGATGATCGTCGAGGCCCTCGAAAAGTCCGGCAGCTGAAATGGTGTCCTCCTTCATGGAACGTGGCCGTATTTACCCGAAAACGTTCTTTCCCGTACTCCTTCTCTTTCTGGCGCTGTTCGTGCTGGGAGTGATCGCGTCCATCCTGTTCGGGGCGCGGTCGCTTTCCCTGCAGGAAGTCCTGGGCGGACTCTTTGGCGGCGGGGAACTTTATGAATCGAGCGTGGTGCAAAAACGCATCGTCCGCACCGTTTTCGCCCTGTGCTGCGGGGCGGCGCTCGGCATCGCGGGGGTACTCATGCAGGCGGTTACGCGCAACCCCCTCGCGGACCCCGCCATTCTCGGCGTGAACAACGGCGCGGCTTTCTTCGTCGTGTGCGGCGTGGCCTTTTTCCAGATGAACACGGCCAGGGAATACATCTGGTTTGCCCTGGCGGGCGCGCTGCTCACGGCGATCTTCGTGCTCGGCATCGGTTCGATGGGGCGGGGCGGCGCTTCGCCCCTCAAGCTCGTGCTGGCGGGGGCGGCCACGAGCGCGGCCCTGTCCTCGCTGGTGACGGCCGTGCTGATCCCGCGCCTGAACGCCATGGAAGAATTCCGCTTCTGGCAGGCGGGCAGCGTCGGCGCCGGCACCTGGGATTCGTTTTCCCTGCTGCTTCCTTTTCTGGTGGTCGGGACGATTGCGGCCGTCATCTCCGCCCCGGCGCTCAACGCGCTGGCGCTCGGGGATGAAACGGCGACGGGCCTCGGGGTGAAAACGGCTTTCCTGCGCTATGTCGCGGCCCTGGCGGGCGTGATTCTGTGCGGCGCCACCACCGCGGTGGCCGGCCCCATCGGATTCGTGGGACTGCTCTCCGCCCATGTGATCCGCGCGCTGATCGGGCCCGACCTGCGCTATCTCATCCCGATGTCCGCGCTGGCGGGGGCCGTCATCCTCACCGTCTCCGACGTGGCCGGCAGGCTCATCGGCCGCCCCGGGGAGCTGGAGGTGGGGGTGCTGACCGCCTTCATCGGCGCGCCCCTGCTCATCATTCTGGCGGTGAAAGCGAAAGTGCGTGCAACATGAGGATCATGGCAACGGAGCTGGTCAAACAGGCAAGGATGCGCCAACGGGGCCGGTGGGTGGCCGTGACGGCGATACTGGCGGTGCTGGCGGCGGCCCTCTGCTGCGCCATGCTGCTTCTGGGCAACACGATCTATCCCGTCCGCGACGTGGTGGCCGTGCTGCTCGGGGAAGAAGTGAAGGGCGCGACCTTCGCCGTCCGGACGATCCGCCTGCCGCGCATGCTGGCCGGGTTGTTCGCGGGATTCGCCTTTGGCGTTTCCGGTTACGTTTTTCAGACGATGCTGCGCAATCCGCTGGCCAATCCGAACGTCATCGGGATCACGGCCGGTTCGAGCGCGGCGGCCGTTTTCTGCATCATCGTCCTGGGGGCGGGCAAAGCCGCAACCTCCACCGCGGCCGTCATCGCCGGGCTGCTCACGGTGCTCGTCATTTACGGCCTGGCGAGGGGAAGATCGTTTTCCATCGGGCGCATGATCCTGGTCGGCATCGGGATCCAGGCCATGTGCAACTCGGCCATCACCTATTTGCTGCTGATCGCCCAGGAGCACAGTCTTCCCGCGGCGGTGCGCTGGCTGACGGGAAGCCTGAACGGGATCCGGATGGAAGAGCTGGCCGTGCTGCTCGTTTCCTGCCTGGTCCTGACGCCGGTGATTGTCCTGCTGGGCCGGCCGCTGCAGCTTCTGGAGCTGGGCGAGCAGACGGCGGTGTCCCTGGGCGTGCGGACGGACCGGACGCGGGTGGCGCTCGTCGTCAGCGCCGTCGTGCTCTCGGCCGTGGCCACGGCGGTCACCGGACCCATCGCCGCAGTGGCGTTTCTGGCCGGTCCGATCGCCGTGCGGCTCGCCGGCACGGCCCGCGCCAACGTCATTCCGGCGGGCCTGGTCGGGGCCGCGCTGGTGCTGGCGGCGGATCTGGCGGGGCAGTTCGCCTTCCCGTGGAAATTTCCCGTGGGGATCCTCACGGGCATCATCGGGGCGCCGTATCTTTTGTATCTCATCGTCCGCATGAACCGGAAAGGGGAGCTGTAGGGGATGACAAGCCACGAATTTCGCGCCGAGCGGCTGATCGCCGGCTACGGGAACAGAATGATTCTGGACGGCATCAGCCTGCAGATCCCCAGCAACAAAATCAGCGTCATCATCGGCGCCAACGGTTCCGGCAAGTCGACGCTGCTGAAAGCCCTGACCCGGATCATCAAGCCGGTGTCGGGCGAGATCTGGCTGGACGGCAAACCGCTGCGCGCGTATCCGTCGAAGCGCCTGGCGCGGATCATGGGCCTTTTGCCGCAATCGCCCGTCGTGCCGGAAGGGATCACCGTGGCGGATCTGGTGGGGCGGGGGCGTTTTCCCCATCAGCCGCTGTTTGGCACATGGACCAAAAAGGACTACGAAGCCGTCGCGGAAGCGCTGGAGATCATGGACATCGCGGACCTTGCGCACCGGCACGTGGATGAGCTGTCGGGCGGCCAGCGGCAGCGGGTCTGGATCGCCATGGTGCTGGCCCAGCAGACGGATATGCTTTTTTTGGACGAACCGACCACCTTTTTGGACATCACCTACCAAATCGAAATTCTCGACCTGCTGACGGATCTCAACCGCAGGTACGGCAAAACCATCGTCATGGTCATGCACGACATCAATCTGTCGGTGCGTTACGCGGATTATTTGTTCGCCATGCGCGAGGGCAGACTGGTGGCGGAGGGGAAACCGTCCGAAGTGGTCACCAGCGAACTCATCAAAGATGTGTTCGGGCTGGATTGCGTCGTCGTGCCGGATCCCGTGTCGCTGGCGCCTTCGGTGGTGCCGATGGGACGGTATCACAACGGTGCGGAGCCGGTCATGGAAACTTACATGCATGCAGGCACGGGGGCGGGCAGATGAGCGAACGCGACGTTTACGACGTAACGATCGTGGGAGCGGGACCGGCGGGGCTCTACGCAGCTTTTTACGCGGGGCTCCGGGAAATGAAGACGAAAATCATCGAATATCACCCGTTCCTGGGCGGCAAGGTGAACGTCTATCCGGGAAAACTCATCTGGGACGTGGGCGGCCTGGCGCCGGTGACGGGAGAACAGCTGCTGAAGCAGCTGATCAGGCAGGGAACGCTGTTTGACCCCACGGTGGTGCTGGGCGAAAAAGTGACGTCCATCGCCAGGGAAGGGGATGTTTTCACGCTGCATACCGGATCCGGGCAGGTCCATTATTCCAAAACCGTGATCTTGGCCACCGGGTACGGCATCCTGAAACCGGTCAAGCTGCAGATGGAAGGCGCGGAAAAATTCGAAGCGACGAACCTCCGCTACACGGTGAAGTCGATGTCCCATTATCGCGGCAAAACCGTGCTCATTTCCGGCGGGGGCCATGCGGCGGTGGACTGGGCGGACGATCTCGGCGATGTGGCGGGCAAAGTGTACCTGGCCTATCGCAGGGACGAACTGAAAGGCTTTGAAGCGACGGTCTCGAAGATCAAAAAGAAGGGCGTCATCCTGCTGCCGAACACGGTCATGGAGCGGCTGATCCCCACGGCGGACGGCTCGGCCGTCGCGCGCGTCGTGCTGCGCCGGAGCGGGGAAGGGGATGCGGCGTCGTCCGAACTGGACGTTGAACTGGATGTCGACGAAGTGCTGGTTTGCCACGGCTTCGAGTACGACGGCGAGCTTGTCCGGAGCAGCAAGGTCGACATCCGCATGCGGGGCGAGTACTGGATCGACGGCACGCCGCACGGCGAAACGTCGGTGCCCGGCATTTTCGCCGCGGGCGACGTGCTGGGTTACGACGGGAAACTGCACCTCATCGCCGGCGCCTTCCAGGACGCGGCCAACGCCGTCAACCGCGCGAAGAAGTTCATTTCGCCGGAAGCCGAAGACGCCGCCATGGTGTCTTCCCACAACGAACGGTTCGAAGAAAAAAACAAAGAGCTGAAAAAGCTCTTGTTTTAGTGAAGGCATGAATTTGTCTGTCCGCGGTTCAGCGGTTCATTTGAAAACAAACAGAATCAACACCGTGAATGCCGCACCTACGTAAATCCACAGCGAGTTGTCTTTGGCGCACGCCACGACTTTTTTCATGGGCCATTGCACCTCCCTTTGGGCTTCGGTTCTCTGGCGGCTTTTTTTCATTATCAATAAACCAAATTATTGCCCTGTCCTTTAAAATATCGCTTCTGATTTTCAATACGAAACGTTGGGCTGCGGAGTTTCACCAAATCAGTCGGTCATTTTCGGATTGGCAATTTCATGATACCACGCCTGCGGGAAACGTGCCATTTGTGTTCCGGACAAAAAAGCCGATGAACCGCCGGTTGGGCATGGGCATATAATACGGCAGATTTTGGTCAAAGGAGCATGGCCCATGTACGTCAACCCGTATTACGCTTCCTTCTTCCCGTATCCGGCCCATGCACCGGAGGCTTGGCAATTTCAGCCCGCGCCGGAGGACTGGCCGTATTCACCGGCGCCAGACGGCTGGCC
>DATCLN010000197.1:0-14659 GCA_036563895.1 Paenibacillaceae bacterium | reverse complement strand
TGGAACTGTGGAAGCGTCTCGGTGAATGGCTCCGGGAAAGGGGCATCGACATGTGGAGGCCGGAACGTTTTTCGCTGGATGAAATCCAGGCGTTTTTCAAAGACGGGGCGGACCTGTATCTGGCGGAGATGGACGGCAGCCTCGCCGGAACCTACGTCATCATGTGGTCCGATCCTTCCATTTGGGGCGAATCGGACAGCACCGCCGCCGGCTACATCCACAGGCTTGCCGTCGACAGGCGCTATCGGGGCCGTGGCATCGGATCAAGACTGCTGCGGGATGCGGAAGACCGGATTCGGCAAAACGGCAAAACGGTGGCCAGACTGGACTGCATGGCGGACAACGAACGGCTGAATCGATATTACCGGGACCATGGCTATCAATTTGTCCGAAGAGTGGATGCCGGAAGCTGGAGCGCCAATCTTTACGAAAAACGTTTGGCATGTATTGATGCAATCCACTTGCACGATTGAACCTTGGGTCATTCGAAAGCGGGGGGGTGAAATCAACATGCGTCCCATCAAGGTTGTGCTGTTCGATCTGGACGATACCCTGGTCCATTTCGAGGATTACTGGAATCCGAGCCTGCTGGAGACGTTCCGCCGGCATCCGGCCACGCGGATGCTCGATCCCGACCGGCTTCTTGAGGTTTGGTGGGAAAAGAACGCCATATACGAAAGGCAATATCACGATCAACTCATCACCATCCGGCAATTCCGGAATTTCCGGTTGATCGAAGCCCTGGCCGAATTCGGTGTCGCCATCGATGAAACCGTGGCGGAAGAGTTCAATGATCTGCACAAGACCATCAGCAAATCGTACATGAAGGCGGACCCGAAGCTCGTGGAATTGCTGAAAGAATTGAAACAGTCCTATTCGCTGGGCCTTGTCACCAATGGAACCGCCGCTTGGCAATACGACAAGCTGGATGCGATGGGCATCCGATCATGGTTTGAACCCGGCGGCATTTTCATCTCGGAAGAAGTGGGGGTGGAAAAGCCGCACCCCGGCATTTTTCTGAAAGCGTTGGAGCATTTTCGCGCAGCGCCGGAAGAAACGGTGTTTGTCGGCGATTCGTGGAAGCACGACATTGAAGGAGCCACCCGGGTCGGCATCCGGTCCATCTGGTTGAACAAACGGCATGAGCCTGCCGGCCATAACGACATGCTCATGGGCGAAATATTCGACATTTTTGAGCTGAGAAACGTTCTTGGATTGGCGAAATGTGAAAGCAGGTGATGGGGTGTACGCGGCGGTCGTGCTGGATCTGGATGGAACGCTGCTGAATTCGGAGAAAAAGATTTCGGAGCGAAATTTCGCAAGCGTCCTGGAATGCCACAGGCGGGGAGTGAAAATCATCTTTGCCACGGCGCGCCCGCCGAGAACCGTTCGAATATTGCTGCCGGATGAAATGCGGGATATCGGGTCTTTCATCTATTACAACGGGGCTTTGGTCGTGAGCGCCGAACTTGGCATCACGCTCCATGAGGCGATTCCATCGGATTTGGCCGGTGAAGTGATCGACTTCTGCCTGGGCAGGCATGCCGGTTTGGGCGAGGAGGCCGAATGGGATGTCGGCGTGGAAGCGCTGGATGAATGGTACGGCTTGAAAGAGCCGAATTTTCCGGTCCCGATTGGTGAGGAAAACCGCTATCACGTGACCACGCTGACAAAGCTCAAAATGCTGGAGGCGACCAAAATTCTTCTTGCGGGACCCGCCCATGTGGAACAGCTCAGGGAAACATTCGGGCATCGCCTGAACATCATCGTGACCGACCAGGGACAGCTTGTTCAAATCATGGCCGGGAACGCTTCCAAAGAACGAGGATTGGCCCGCCTGCTGGATGGATTCGGCATTCCCGCAGAACGGGTGATCGCCTTCGGCGACGATCACAACGACATCGGACTGTTCAAGGTATGCGGTTGGCCAGTCGCCATGGGCAATGCCGTCGAGGAATTGAAACGTCTGGCGCGAAGCGTGACCGAAACGAACGATCGCGACGGCGTTGCCGTCGAGCTGGAGCGCCTGCTGCGGTGCGAGTGACGCACTGTGACGGACGGGGCATTGACATTTTATTGGGGAAATCCGCCATGGCCCAATTCCGATTTGCCGGCGGACGATACCAAGCAGCTGCTCCTGCTCCGCTTCAGGCACCCGTTCGTTCAGCCTCGCCGCCGCCACCGGCAACAGCCACCGGTCGATTTCCGCCGCTTTCATCCCGGAACGTTTCAAATAGTCCTTCACATATTGATCCTTGATCTTTTTCCGATACATGCTGGCCAGCATTTCAACAAGGCACGGGGTCCCCGGGGGCATGGCGCCGACGGAGAGCAGAATGACCTCATCGGCTATTCGAAAGGCTTCCTTCAATGGAATTTGTATTGAGGCTCTTGACCAAACCGTTTCGTTGTCCCACAATCGGATCATGGAACGACAGCAGGAAGGCGCTCGACGGAAGAGGGAGAGGTCGGGCGTTTTTTTGCCATTTTGGAGAGAAAAAACCGATGAAAAACGTGGATCTATTTTGTCAGACACGCCGCATCGCCGTTTTATCCGGGAGACGAACGAAACCGCGGGCTGTCCGAGCAGGGCTGGCGGGACGCCGTTCGCGTGGCGGAGTTGCTGCGGCATGAAGGCATCGACGTCATCGCTTCCAGCAGCTATGCGCGGGCCGTGGAGACTGCCGGAAGGCGAGACAACAAGGCAGGCCCGGGAGCGGGCGATCCCCGTGATCAAGAAGCTTTTGTCAGACCATGAGGGGCGTGGAGAGATGTGGCGGGGATTTCATGGAACAGAAAACGTCGAGACCGGAGAGGTGAGTAGAACCATGAACCACCAGGAAAAGCCGCCTGTCCTGCTCGCACTGAAAACCGCCAACCCGGAGGCCGATCTTTTTTACCGGTCCATCGGATTTTCGGCGGGGGCGTTTACCGAAAACTCCAGCCATTATTTGGTGTTGGGAGGAAATGAGCGACATGATGATTTCATTTGATGTCGGTGAATCCATGAAATTCAACTTTCGCTCTGCCGGACTTGTGGTGTTGGACGGCCGCATCCTGTTTCAGCGGTTTTCGGACCGCGACTGGTGGTTTCCGCCCGGCGGGCGGGTGGAGATGCAGGAAGACAGCCATGCGGCGGTTGCCCGCGAATTGGCGGAAGAATACGGGTGGCGGGTCAAGGACAAGAAGCTGAAATTGGTGGTCGAAAACTTTTTCAGGCTGGATGGCCGGGACTTTCACGAAATCGGGATGTATTATCTGATCGAGCTGGAAGACCGGGTGCAACCCGTGGACGGGGAGTTTGCCGGCAAAGAAGAGAACCTTGTCAGCAAGTGGATCGGGATCGGGGAGCTTGAAAAGCACAATATCGTACCCCCATTTTTGACGGATGCGGCTTTGTTCGACGAAATCCTGTCGTCGGATACGGTGAAACATTTGATATGCCGCGGATAGGAGAGAAAACGGATGAAGCCGGCTGCCGTTCTGTTTGATCCGGACAACACGCTGCTCGACCGAAAACGGGGTTCCGGGCATTTGCCGGCCGCTGGTCGATCGGTTTGCGGCGGTTGAACCAGCCAAGAGAGAAGAGGCGATCGAATTCATCATCGGGGCGGACCGTGACGGGTATCGGGACAAGCGGGAACTGTACGGGGAACCGAGTTTTCCAAATGCACGGTGCCGATGGACGGCGCGCCGGAGACCCTTCGCCTTCTGCGCCAGTCGGGATTGGCGTTATTGGCGCAGCGCGTTTTCCGAACGGTGCAACGGGAAGAAAAACGTTGACGGGGGACGGGCCGGTGTTTCTGGAAGAATTGCAGGTGGACGGATTCGGTCCGCTGACGGGGCGGACCTACAGGTTCAAAACGCCGGTGGCGGTGGTGTTTGGGCCGAACGAATCCGGCAAAACATCGCTGCTTCGTTTCGTGCGCTGCATGCTGTACGGGTTTCCCACCCGGCACCAGCCGGTGGAGCGGGGAGAGCCGGTGCACGGCGGCAGGCACGGCGGGCGGCTGGTCTTTGCCATGCGGGACGGATCGAGGTTTACGCTGGAGCGTTACGCGTCGGAGCAGGGTCGACGGGGCGCCGGATGGGTGACGCTGCGGGACGAACGGGGCGCAGTCCGCACCATGCCCCAGGCGGAGTGGGAGCGTTTCGCGCTGGGCGGCGTCTCCGCGGCGATGTTCCGCCAGCTGTTCGCCGTCACGCTGGACGATCTGCGGGAACTGGAGGCGCTGCAGAGCGGCGAAGCGGGCAATTATCTGTACCATGCCGGAATGGCGGGCGGCGCGCGGCTGACGCAGGCGATCCGGCAGCTTGAGGCGGAGTTGGACAAGCTGTACCGGCCCCGCGGCTCGCAGCCTGCCGTCAACGCCGTCTTGCACCGGATTCGGCAGCTGGAAGCGGAACTGAGGCAGCGCCGCCAGCAGGCGGAATCGTACAATGAGGCGGCCAGGGCGCTTGAGGCTGTGGAACGGGATCTCGGGGAAACGGAAAGGCTCCTGCCGGGGGCGCAACACCGGCAAGCCCTGCTGCAGGCTGCCATAGGGGTCCGCGGATGGTGGCTGGACGGAAAGCTGGCAGAGCGCGAAGAACGGGAGCTGGCGCGGCAGCTGGACGATCCGGACTCCCCGCCGCTGGACGGGCATGCGGCGGCGTCCTGGAAAGCGGCCCTGCGGGAACGCGCGCAGGCGGAAGAGAAGCTGGAGGGGCTGCGGCGGGAACGCCTGGAGGCGGAAGAAAAACTGCAGGCGACCGAGTGGGACGGTCGGCTTGCCGCCGCCCTGCCGGAACTTGAAGAATTGGCAAGCGAAGCGGCGGCGGTGGCGGCAAAGGCGGAAGAGGCGGCCTCCCTGGAAGCGGAAGAGCGCCTGCTCACGGAAAGCATCGGGATGATGACGGCCCGGATTTCGCGGGACTGGACGATCCGCGACCTGGAAGCGTTCGGGACGGTGGCGCAGCGGGAAGACGCACGGCAAATCCGGGATGCCTATGCCAAGGCGGAGCGGGAGCTCGAGGCGGCGGAAAGGGAAATTTTGCGCATCGACGGCTTCCTGGCCGGCGCGCGGCGAGAAGAGGAAACGGAAGAAGCGGCGGCGACGGGACGGACGGCGGAACCGGCCAAGGCATCGGCCGCGGCCGGGGATCATCCCTTTGGCGCATTTCGCCCGCGCACCCGGCAGGAGCTGTCCGACGCGTGGGAAAGGTTTGAGGATGCCGTGCACCGGCTGGAGCGGGCCAAACTGGAGCAGCGTCTGTTGCTGCAAGGCAGGGGAGCGCGGTCGGGGCCGAATGCGCGCACCGGCGGCAGGGCGTTCGGCGGAGTGTTGCCTCTGGTGCTCGGGGCGGCGGGGATGGCCGTTCTCGGGGGTGCCGCCGTCCTGGGGGCGGCCGGCCAGAGCGGGTGGCCGGTCTGGCTGCTGGCGGGTGCGGCGCTGCTGCTCCTGGCGGGCGCCGTGCTGGCGGGCCGGCGTACGGCCGGCGGGTCCCGGGGCCGCCCCGGCGCGGATGGGCGCGGCGGCGAAACCCGGTTCGGCGGGTCGGACCCCTCCTCCGCCGTCCGGTTCTATGAAGAACAGGCGGCGGAAGCCTTGCGCCATCTGCTTGAGCACCCTGAGGCAGCCGCCGCGCGGCTGCTGGAAGCCGGACCGGACGGGGCCGGTGCGGACGGGGCCGGACCGGACCGTGCGGAGATCGCGGCGTTCCGCGACGAAACGCGGCGGGCTTTGCGCGAAGCGGTGCGCCGGGAAATGGAGCGGCTGGAAGAGCTCGAGCGGAGGCGGATGATCCGCGAGGAGGCCCGCCGGCGGACGGAAGCCTGGCTGCGGGAGCGGGACGCGGCCGTCCTGGCCCGCGACGCGGCGGCAGAGAAGCTGCGGCAGCTGGAAGAAGACTGGCGGGGCTGGCTCCGGCAAAACCGGATTGAAGAATCGTTGTCGCCGCACGCCTGGCAGGAGCTGTTCCGGCTTGCGGAGCAAGGCCAGGAAGCCCTGCGCCGCCTGCGGTCGGTAAGGGAGAGGCTGGCCGCTCTCGAACGGGCGATGGCGGATTTCGCCGGCCGGGCGCGCGCCGTTTTGGCCGGCATCGGGGAAACGGCCGAAGCCGCGGATTCCGCGGACTCCTCCCGAACCGGCAAAACGCCCCTTGAACTGGCACGGCTTGTGCAATCGCTGCACCGGGAAGCGGTCCGGCACGACGGGCTGCGGAAAGAAGCGGAAGATCTGCGGAAACGCATCGGCTGGATCCGGGAGCGGGAGGAGGAAGCGCTGCGCGAGCGGGAAGCCGCGGACGCCTTGCTGCGGGCGATGATGGCCGAAGCGGGGGTCCGGGACGAACAGGCGTATGAAAGGAGGCTGGCTGTCGACGAGCGGCGTCGCCAGCTGCTCGACCGCGTGCGGGAAGCCCGGACGCGCCTCGAGGCGGGCAGGACCCCGGAAGAGACGGAAGCGCTGCTCGCCCTGCTGCAACGGCACGATGAAGCGCAGCTTGAACGCCTGCTGCGGGAAGCCGCCGACCGGACGGCGGAGCTTGAGGCGCGGCGCGACGGGCTGCGGGAACAAAAGGGCCGGCTGGCGCAGGAAATGGAACGCCTCGGGGAAGAGGCCGGCGCGGGTGACATCCGCCAGCGTCTGGAGGAACAGCAGGCCGAACTGGAACGGCTGCTGGAGCGGTATGTGGAACTGGCGGTCGCCGCCGCCCTCATCCGGCGCACCCGGACGCTGTTTGAACAGGAGCGGCAGCCGGAGGTCATCCGTCTGGCTTCCCGCTATTTTGCACGGATGACCGAAGGCGCATACCGGCGCGTGGCGGTGACGGAAGAAAAGATGTCGCTGGCCGTGGAAACGGCGGGAGGCGCAATGGTGGACAGCGCGTTTCTGAGCAGGGGCACCCAGGAACAGCTGTATCTGGCGCTGCGCCTTGCGCTGGCGGAAACGATCGCCCTTCCGGAACCGTTGCCGCTCTTGATGGACGATTTGTTCGTGCATTTCGACGCCGGCCGGCTCGCCCGGACCGCCGAAGTGCTGCGGGAGATCGCCGGCGGAAGACAGGTGGTGCTGTTCACGTGCCACGGCCACGTGGCGGAACGGGTGCTGGACGCTCTGGGGGACCGGGCCGGCCTGATCCGGCTGGACAAGCCGGAAGAGGCGGTTTGACCGCCGGAAAACAGGAGAGCCATGCCGGTCGAATCCGACCGGCCGGGCGGAGCTTCGGGAGGGCGCGGCCGGACCGGGAGAGCCGTCAGGGAGACGCGCGGGCGCTGCCGATCTGGAACATCCAGCCCAGGCAGAGCACGCCGAAGAGCGGATAGAGCACGGAAAGCAGCGTGCCGAAGCCGAACTGGCTTGCCGCGAAGCAAACGGCGAGGAGCGCCGCGGAAGCGGCGGGCTGCGGCCAGTGGAAACGGGCCTGCAGCTGCAGGGCAATGCCGTATTGGTCCGATACCAGCGTCGTAAAAATTTCAAGGAAGACAATCAGGACATAGGCGCTGTGGATCCAGCCCCCGAGTTCCTGCGCGATGCCTCCGATCGGGATTTCGTAGCGGGCGATGTCCGGCATGCGCGCGGACATGGAGACATGGCCCGCCAGCAGCATCAGGCCGATGCCGAGCCCGCCGATCGCGGCGCCGCGCCGGATGGTCCGCGGATCGCGGACGACGGAGCCCAGGGGCGCCAGGACGGCCTGCGCCATGGTCAGATTGTAGGCGGCGTAAAGGAAGGGCGACAGCCCGGCCCCCAGCAGGGAGGCGTCCGTCCGCCGCGCCAGCCCCTCGAGGCTCCCCGGGTCGCCGAGCATGCGGAAGGCGATGTACAGGCCGAAGGCGGTCATGAGCGGCACGACGGCGGTGTTGATGGCGAGGATGCCGGACATTCCGCGGTGAAGGAAAACGAAGCAGCCGATGACGGTGACCAGCAGGCCGAGCTGGTAGTTCAGTCCGAGCTGTTCGGCAAAAATCGTCCCCGCCCCCGCCAGCATGACGGCGTTGGCGCCGAGCAGGACAACGAGCATGAGGCGGCTGACCCAGACGCCCCACCGTTCCCCGAACAGATGGCGGTTCAGGTCTTCGTAGGAGCGGGCGCCGATGCGGGCGGAAATCAGCATCGTCCTGGTGCCGAGCCATACGAACAGCGCCGTCGCGACGAAGATCATCGGGACGCCCCAGTGGCCGAAACGGGTGAAAAACTGCATGATTTCCCGCCCGGTGGCGAATCCGGCGCCCACCACCGTTCCGATAAAGGTAAACCCGACCTGGAAACTGCGAACCCACGCCCCGATCGCCGTCACCCCCCGTGCCCGTATCCGTCACGCTTCCATGGATATGACACCGGGGGGACATGCATGACGGAAAACGCAAAACGGCAAAACAAAAGCCGCGGCGTCAGGCCGCGGCTTAAATTCCGGCTTCAATCCTGCCCGATCAGCCGGACGGAGATGACCTTTCGCGTCTCCGGATCGAGATCGACCTTCAGGATCCCGCCCTCCACCTCCGCGACGAGCACATTGGAGAACGGATCGATGACGGCGCCGATGGCCCGGACCGCGTCCTCCGCGGAACCCCCGACGGCCAGCCCGTGGATGCCCGTCGGGACTTCGGGCGAGTAGACTTCGACGTAGACGGCCTTGCCGTCCGCGAATCCCACCGTGAACCCGCCGTACTCGTTCATTTCCACGATCCGGCTGCCGTCCGGCAGCGTGTACCGGTCAAGGGGAGCGCCGAAGCGCCTGGCCGCTTCATGGATGGAAGTGCCGAGGGCGATGCCGTTCAGGGACGGCCGGGGGTCGTCCGGCGCCGCGTTCTCCGGCGGCGTCCCGTCCGCTGGATCGTCCTCAAGGCTGGCGCTTGCGGCGTCTTTTTCCGCCGGCCGGCCGTCGGCGGCCGAAGCCGGCGGCGCGGCCGCGGAAGACGAAGGGGAAGGCGTGGCCGTCGGAGAAGGCGCCAGCACCCCTCCCGTCCCGGGCCCGTCCGGCTGCTGGGCCCGGGAACTGCAAGCCGCCATCACCGACAAGGCGAACAGTGCGGCGACAAAGATTTCCATAATTCGATTCCGCCCGGCCATCGTGTTTCTCTCCCCCGTAATCCTCTGCCTAATAAACGTTTTTCCCAGGCGAAAGTTTCGCGATTTTTCCATTTTTTTCGAACCTCTTTTGACGGCGGTTTCCCCGGAGTGCGTCGCAGTTCCATTTCCGAACCGAAATTTTGATGGACATCTTCGGAGGCGCGTTGAAGTTCCGGTTCCGAACCGATACAATTTCAGTAAGGTTCACGGGATGGAGGAAAACATGGAGCTGCTCAAGGAAAGGATCCGCCGGGAAGGAGTCGTGGTGGCTCCGGGCGTGTTGCAGCTGGACGCCGTGCTCAGCCACGGCGCGGACCCGGCGCTGACGATGGAGATGGGACGGGAATTCGCCCGGCGGTTCGCCGGCGAACGCATCACCAAGGTGATCACCATGGAATCGGCCGGCATCGCCCCGGCGTTCGCCACCGCGCACGCGCTCGGCGTCCCCCTCGTGTTCGCCCGGCGCAAATTCACGCTGCTCAACGATCCCGGTTCGTACATGGTGCGCGTTCCGTCGTTCACGAAGGGCATCGTGTCCGATCTGATCGTCGCGCGGCACATGCTGGACGAAAACGACTCCCTGCTGTTCATCGACGACATGGTCGCCAACGGAAACGCCGCCAGGGGCCTCATCCGGATCGTGGAACAGGCCGGGGCGAAACTGGCCGGCATCGGGCTGGTCGTGGAAAAAACGTTCCAGGACGGCGGACGGTCGCTGCGGGAGATGGGCTACCGCGTCGAGTCGCTGGTCAGGATCTCGGCGATCGGGGAAGGGTTTATCGAATTTGAAGACTAATTTTTTCACGAATTGACAGAAACCGCTTGGCGCCTTCATCTTTTCTCTTCTTTGCTGGTGCTTTATAATAAAATAAATTAAATTTCAATTTTTCACGGGGGGAGGCGAGCGATGATGGAGGACGTCAAGGTCGGAACGGAAGAGTTTTTCCGCCAAAAGCTGCTGGAGGCCAAGACGCATTTCGAACGGGCGCTGGATTGCAAGCATACCGAATTTGACGACCTGTATCCGTACATGATCGAACATCCGCAGTTTTTCTGGTACAAGCGCTACGTCGCTTGGTCCGAGCTGCTGACCATTGTTCGCCTCTGCGAAGAGTTGGGCATCCCGTGGACCGAACATTTCACGCCGCGCCAGGCGGAGTACGTGCGCAAGCGCGTCATGTCCGGCACGGTGCTGGACGAGTGGTACGAGACGAACGAATCGCAGTCGCGGGAACATGTCGGTTGACGATCAAGGGTTGGACGGCGAACGGAAAGGCCCGCACAGGACGGAAGTCTTGCGCGGGCCTGATTTTTTCGGGAATAATTGCTCATGATAAATCCGAAAGCGGGGGAACATCGTGGTTACGGACGAACAGCTGGACCGTTACCGCGTGGAAGGCACCCTGGTGCGCGTCGTGCGCGACGCCCTGGAGATGAACGACGTCATCGGCTATGTGGTGGCCTGGGACGATTCGCACATGCTCATCCGCAAGGAAAACCGGCGCGTGGTGAAGCTACCCAGGGTGTACACGGTGGTGCCGGCGGACGGGCCCCGTCCCGGGGTGGTCTGAAAGCGGCGTCTGTCCGGACAAAAACAAAAAACCCGGTTTTCCGGGTCTTGTTATGCCTGCTTATGGTGCGGTCGAGAGGAGTCGAACCTCCACGGTGTTGCCACCACTGGAACCTGAATCCAGCGCGTCTGCCAATTCCGCCACGACCGCACGGGTTCCATTTGCACCGGACGGGAACGACCGGATGTCCGGCGCGCCGTGTCAACGACAAACATCATAGCATGGTTGCCGAGGCAAAGTCAAGGGACATCCTCGTCCGAAGCGACGCTTTTTCGCAGGAAAAAGGCTCCGGTCCGGCGCATGCCGGGCAATGCAAGCCTTTTCGTTTTTTTCTTGATCAAAATGTGCCAATTTCGTTACTTTATTCTCATGAGGCAAGATGCGGATTCGGGATTTGCGGCCGGGTCAAGGGAGGGCGACGGGACATGAATCCGGTGCATCCGGCTCCGGCCCAAGGGATGGCCGCCGGCGGGCGGACGCGGTCCGTCCCCGCCGCGCTGCTGATGTTTGCCGTTTACGCCGCCGTGATGGCGGCTTATTTCGGGTACACGGCGCCCGTCCGGGTGCCGGCGGAATACGCCGGCACCGCCGCCGACCCGGCCGTGTACATGACGCCCGGACAGCTGGAAAGCATCGAGTCGATGCGGCCGTGGCTCCGCTGGTTCTATTTCGTCATTCCGGCGTTCCAGTGGCTGGTGCTGTGGCTGCTTCTGGCCGGCGGGGCGGCCTTCCGGTGGCGGAAGGCCCTTGAGCGGGCCCGGTTGCCGCTGGCGGTCCGGTACCCCGTTTTTGTGTTTTTCGTGTGGTCGGTGTCGTCCCTTGCGGTTTTGCCGCTTCGTTTTGCAAGCTATCGGGTGTCCTACGCCCACGGGGTGGCGACGCAGTCCGCGCCGGGCTGGCTCCGGGACTGGGCCGTGTCGTTCCTGCTGGACTACGTGACGGTGCTGGCGGCGGTCGGCGCCGCGCAGTGGCTTATGTCCCGCGGGGGAAAATGGAAGCTGAAACTTTGGCTGTTGTCCGTTCCGTTCATCGCGTTCTACATGTACATCCAGCCGGTGTTCATCAGTCCCCTGTTCACCGACATCCGGCCCATGTCGGACGAGCGGCTGGAACGCAGCATCCTGGAGCTGGCGCGGCGTGCGGACATCCGGGCCGACCGGGTGTTCGAGGCGGAGATGTCCTCCAAGACCAACGCGGTGAATGCGGAGATCCGGGGCCTTGGTTCCACGCTGCGCATCGTGGTGTGGGATACGGCGCTGGAATCGCTGGGCGAAGAAGAACTCCTGCAGGTGCTGGCCCATGAGATCGGGCATTACGTGAAACGCCACCTGGAATGGGCCGCGGCGGGGTACATGCTGTGGTCGCTGGTCCTGATCGCGGCCGTCGGAGGGCTGTATGAACGCCTGGCCGCAAGGCGGGGGACGCGCTGGGGCATCCGCCGCGCCTCCGACATGACCGGCGTTCCCCTGATCATGCTGCTGGTGTCGTTGGCGCTGTTCATCTGCCAGCCGGTGGCCAACGCCATATCCCGCGAATCGGAGAAGGCGGCGGATCTTTACGCGCTGGAACTGACCGGCAACGCGGAGGCCGAAATTGCTTTCATCCGGAAATCGGCGGCGTCGGCGCTGTCGGATCCGTATCCGCCGCTACTGTCCCGGTTGTACAATACGCATCCCAGCGACCTGGAACGGATCGCCATGGCGCTCAGGTTCGCGGAGGAACGGCTTGGGAAGGACCTGCCCGGGGAAGAACGGATCGGGGAGGAACGTCGCGGGGAATGAATGCGCGAACGGACGTAGATCTGTATGTCATCCACGGCGTGCGCAGCGCTCCCCATTTCCTGGAGGGCTTCCGGACGGCCCTGCACCGCAGGCTGGAGGAAGCCGGCCGCGCCGTCCGGTCGGCGACGCTGTTTCCTTACGGGGACTGGAGCCGATCCCCGGCCGTGCAACTGCGCGAAGCCGCCCGCGACCTGTTCCTCGCGGAGCGTGACGCAAGGCGTTCCGTCGGCGGCCGGCGCGTGCTGGAACGGATCCGGGACGGCGGCGGGCCGTCCGGCGGACGCCGGATCGTGCTGGCCGGCCACAGCGCCGGCGGGGTCGCCGCGGTGCGGGCGGCGGAGCTCATGATGCTGGAAGGGGCGCAGTCGCCGCCCCTCGTGGTGATGATCGGTTCGCCCCGCTGCCGGATTCCCGCCCCGCTCAGGGACTCGACGGTTCGCGTCTGCGCCGGCGCGCCGGACCGCCGGGGCGTCTTCCGGTCCCGTGACGGGATCGTCCGCATCGCCACCTTCGGCGGCCTTGCCTCCCGCGGGTTCGGGCTGCCCGGGCGGCCGTCCCGCAAGCGCGGGCAGGCGGAAGAGACGGTGTACGTGCCCATCGCCGGGGGACACACCGACTATTTCCGCGACCGTGAGCCTTGGACGGACGCGGGCGGGCGGACCAACCTGGAGCTGACCCTGGATGCCGTCTGGTCCTGGCTTACGGCCCGGGGGATTTGACGGCATCGGGGATGTCCCTGTCCGGTTACGGCAAAGCGCCGTGCTCCGCCAGCTCCGGGGCGGCTTCCAGCAGCATGATACGGTTCCCTCCCTTAAACGAAAAGGGTACAACCCCGTGATGCCAGTTCCGAGGCTGTACCCCGGATCTTGCGGATCCCTGGAGACCGCCGGCCCGTGCCAAAGCACCTTCGCTGTTTTGGGGGAAGTTTTCCATTTCTTGCGGCCGGATGTGAAAAAGATTACTTCGCTCCCGATGGAAGTGAAATAGGATGAAGGTAAGAAACCCAATCGCGAGGAGGCATGGGTCATGAGCTGGCTGGCTCCCTTTGGCAAGGACGTGGAGAAGCGCTTCGACCTGCTCAAGGAGGAATTCAACCGCCTGTTTGACCGGTTCCTGGAAGACGGCCTGTGGAAACTCGATCAGAAGGCGGAAGGATTCCTTCCGGTCATCAACTTCAAGGAAAAAGCCAAGGAATACGTGGTCGAGGCGGAGCTTCCCGGCGTGGAACCGGACGAGGTGGAGATCGAAGTGGCGGGGAACCTGCTGACCATCCGCGGCGAGAAAAAGATCGAAAAAGAGGAACAGGACGACAACATCCACACCATCGAACGGAGATACGGCGCCTTCAAGCGGACGATCCAGCTGCCCGACAACGCCCTGGTCGACGGGATCGAGGCCAGAAGCAAAAACGGGGTGCTGTACATCCGCATTCCGAAAAGCAAGGAAAGCGCGGCGGTCAGGAAAATCAAGGTCGGGAAGAAAGACGACTGACCGCGCCGGGACGGGGGCTTGACGCCCCCTTTTTTTGATTACGATCAAAAAATGGTAAATCCTATAAAAACACATCTATTAATTGTCGATAAATGAATGAAGGAGAATTTGATTAATTTTTGTTACAGGAGGCAAGACCATGTCGCACCAGAACGCCGGACAAGAGCGGGTGAAGCGGATCTTGCGGAAGGCCGCGCTGGGCCTGCCGGAACTGATTTCGCGTTTGATGAAGGACATGCGGCTCATCATCAAACTGTACAGTTCGTATGCCGTTATTTTGGTGATTCTGGTGTTTGTAAGCGCTTTTAGCCTGATCGGCATCAACCAGATCGGCAACCGGACCAAGGAGCTGTACGAGGAACGGCTGACGGCGGCCACCCAGATTCTGGCCCTGGCCAGCGAATTCCACGCCGCCAACGCGGCGACGGCTTCCGTGGTGCTGCAATCCGCGGAGGACGCCCAGGCCCGTCTGGCGGATGTGGAGTTCCGCAATGAACAGATCGCCGGCCAGCTGGCGGTGCTGTCGGAGGACATGGACCGGTACGCCATCCATCCCGAGGACTTCTCGTCGTTCCAGATCGTGTGGAACAACTATCTGAAGGACTGGGAGCAGATCAAGACAGGGGTGGAGAGCGGCGAACAGCTGGTCGGGCAAGTCACCGGTCTTGAGCTGGCCAGAAGCTATTACACGAGGAACATGTACAACAAGGTGGAAGTGCTCAACGACTACCTGGAAAAATGGGTTGAAGCCAACACGGCGTTG
>DATCLN010000196.1:0-6256 GCA_036563895.1 Paenibacillaceae bacterium | reverse complement strand
GGTCGTGATGGAGCGGCTGGGCGGAGGCGGCCACCTCAACGACGCCGCCGCGCAGCTGAAGACTTCCGTCCGGGAGGCGACGGCGCGGCTAAAGGAAGTGCTGCAGGAACTCCTAAATGAGAAAGAGGGGCTGGCGGAATGAAAGTGATCTTTCTGCAGGACGTCAAAGGCCACGGCAAAAAAGGCGAAGTCAAGGAAGTCGCCGAGGGTTACGCGCGCAATTTCCTCATCCCGCGGGGGCTGGCGCAGGCCGCCACCGACAGCGCGCTGAAATCGCTGGGACAGATGAAGGCGGCGGAAGACCGGCGCAGGGAGCAGGAGCGGGAAAAGGCCCGCGCGCTGGCGGCGAAACTGTCGCAGATGACCGTCGTCATCCGGGCGAAGGCTGGCCAGAACGGCCGCCTCTTCGGCGCCGTCACCGGCAAGCAGATCGCCGAAGCCCTCGAGAAGGAAGGAATCAAGCTGGACAAGCGGCAGGTGGAACTGGACGAACCCATCCGCGAGCTGGGCACGACGCGGGTGACGCTGCGTCTGTACCCGGAAATCAAAGCGGAGCTGAACGTTCAGGTCGTGGAGGCGTAGCGGGATGCTGGAGAACGGGGAACCGCTAATGGAGGGGCGCGTGCCCCCGCAAAATCTCGAAGCGGAACAGGCGGTGCTGGGCTCGATCCTGCTGGAGGCGGACGCCCTGATCACGGCGATGGAAATTTTGCGGCCGGAGGATTTCTACAGCGTCGCCCATCAGCGGATCTACGAAGCGATGATGGAGCTGAACGAGGAGGGCGGGGCGATCGACCTGGTGACCCTCACCGCACGCCTCAAGGACCGGGACCAGCTCGAGGAAGTCGGCGGGGTGAGCTATCTGGCCCGCCTGGCCGGGGCCGTGCCGACGGCGGCGAATGTGGAGTATTACGCGCGGATCGTGGCGGACAAGGCGCTCCTGCGCCGCCTGATCCGCACCGCCACGCAGATCGCGGCCAGCGGCTACGAGGCGGAAGGCGACGTCGCCTCGCTGCTCAACGAAGCCGAGCAGCGGATCCTGGACATTTCCCGCCGCCACGCCCGCCATGGGTTCGTCAGCATCCGCGACGTGCTCCTGGAAGTGTTCGACCGGGTGGAGCACCTGTACCACCACAAGGGCGGCGTCACCGGCGTCCCTTCGGGCTACCCCGATCTCGACCGGGTTACGTCGGGCTTTCAGCGCAGCGACCTCATCATCGTCGCTGCCCGGCCGTCGGTGGGCAAGACTTCCTTTGCCCTCAACATCGCCCAGAACGCGGCCCTGCGTGCCAAGGAGACGGTGGCCGTGTTCAGCCTGGAGATGTCGGCCTTCCAGCTGGTGCAGCGGATGATCTGCGCGGAGGCCAACGTGGATTCCAGCCGGCTGCGCAGCGGCTATCTGGAAGGCGACGACTGGGAGAAGCTGACGATGGCCATCGGGGTGCTGTCGGAAGCGCAGATCTACATCGACGACACCCCCGGCATCAGCGTCACCGACATCCGCGCCAAATGCCGCCGCCTGAAGAAGGAAAAGGGCCTGGGCCTCGTGGTGATCGACTACCTGCAGCTGATCCAGTCGCGCGGCCGGCCGCACGAAAACCGCCAGCAGGAAGTGTCGGAAATTTCCCGCGCCCTCAAGCAGATGGCCCGCGAGCTGGAAGTGCCGGTCATCGCGCTGTCGCAGCTGTCCCGCGGCGTGGAGCAGCGCCAGGACAAGCGGCCGATGCTGTCCGACCTGCGCGAGTCCGGTTCCATTGAACAAGACGCGGACGTGGTCGCCTTCCTGTACCGGGACGACTATTACAACCAGGAAAGCGAGAAGAAAAACATCATCGAAGTGATCATCGCCAAGCACCGCAACGGCCCGACGGGGACGGTGGAGCTGGTGTTCCTGAAAAACTACAACAAGTTCGTCAGCCTCGATCGGAAACACGCCGATCCCCTCGGCGCGGACATCGCGTGACGGGGCGAGGCGGACTTTTTTTCCGAACAATATCATCCATTGATTTGCGCATCGTTCGTTTTTGTTGACTTGCCCGGGTGCAGTTGCTACACTATGGATGCCAACTGCGCATGCCATATTCGCATCGTGCATATGGATCCGTGCGCCATCAAGCCGGCCTGGACCGGCCCGGCGCCGGCAAGGTCGGACGGAGGGATTCGCATTGTCTACCGTGGTCGTGGTTGGGGCGCAATGGGGAGACGAAGGAAAGGGCAAAATCACCGATTTTCTCGCCGAACAGGCCGACGTTGTGGCCCGGTACCAAGGCGGCAACAACGCCGGCCATACCATTTTGATCCAGGGGAAAAAGTACAAGCTGACCATGATCCCTTCCGGGATCTTCAGCGAAAACAAGCTGTGCGTCATCGGCAACGGCATGGTCATCAATCCGGCCGCGCTGGTGGAGGAAATCGGGTACATCCGGGAGAGCGGTTTTTCCACGGACAACTTGCGGATCAGCGACCGCGCCCACATCATCATGCCCTACCACATCGTGCTGGATGAGCTGGAAGAAGACCGCAAGGCGGACCTGAAAATCGGCACGACGCGCAAGGGCATCGGCCCCTGCTACGCGGACAAGGCGGCCCGCAGCGGCATCCGCATGGCCGACCTGACAGAGCCGGAGGTGTTCGCGGCCAAGGCGCGGCGGCTGATCGAGGAGAAAAACCGCGTCATCGTGAAGCTGTACGACGGCCAGCCCCTCGACGCCGACCGGATCATCCGCGAATATCTCGAATACGCGGAAGTGCTGCGTCCCTACGTGACGGACACCTCCGTCGTGCTGAACGACGCCATCGACAGCGGCAAAAAGGTGCTGTTCGAAGGCGCCCAGGGCGTCATGCTGGACATCGATCACGGCACCTATCCGTATGTCACCAGCTCCAGCCCGTCGGCCGGCGGCGTCTGCATCGGCACGGGAGTGGGTCCCGCCAAGATCCGCCAGATCATCGGCGTCGCCAAATCGTACACCACCCGCGTCGGCGACGGCCCCTTCCCCACCGAAATCACCGGGGAACTGGCCGACTGGATCCGCAACCGCGGCAACGAGTACGGCACCGTGACCGGGCGGCCGCGCCGGGTGGGCTGGTTCGACAGCGTCGTGGTGCGCCACGCCCGGCGCGTCAGCGGCCTGACCGGCCTGTCCCTCAACTCGCTGGACGTGCTTTCCGGCCTGGACACGGTCAAAATCTGCGTGGCTTACCGGCTTCCCGGTGGGGAGCTCGTCGAACATTATCCGGCCAGCCTGAGCGTGCTGGCGAAGTGCGAAGCGGTGTATGAAGAGCTGCCGGGATGGAAGGAGGACATCTCCGAAGCCCGGACGCTGGAGGACCTGCCGGAGAACACCCGGCGGTTCGTCCGGCGCGTTTCGGAGCTGACGGGCATTCCCATCGTGATCTTCTCGGTGGGAAGGGACCGCGAACAAACCCGACAGGTCATGCCCGTATACGTTTGAACGAAGGTCCCGCCTTCCGCCGCCGCGGGAGGCGGGTTTTTGTCTTTTGTGCCGCCGGAGGGCGGTTTTCTTTTTCTCGCTTGCAGGCTTCGGTCTTCGGGCGTCGGCTTTCTTTTTTGCACGAAACGACAGGAGCGTCGAAGGAAGATTAGAAACCGCAGAGATTGACAATACTAGAGGGAGCGAATGCGAGAGTCGAATCGGGAGGACCAGATTGTGTGGAAAGGCTGGATCTGGCGGTATTGGCTCGGCCGGCTGTGGCGCACCGTCGTCTTTGTAACGTTCGTCTGCCTGCTGTGCATCGGGACCACCGCCTACATTGTCAACGCATACGTTCAGGCGCTGCTCGGAAAATTCGGCGTGAACCTGGAAGAATCCCCGTTTTCCGCGGCGAAAGTCTGGAAATCTTTCCGGGACTTTCAAATTCATCTGAAATCTTCGGATGCGCCTTCGGACGCGGAAACGGGTGACGGGGAGGTTTCGGGTGCCGGCGCGGGCCTGGCGAAGGAAAGCGGCGCGGCCCCGGCCGACGGCCGGGAGGCGGAATCCGCCAGGGATGCGGGCGGAAATGCGGACCCGGCGCAGGAAGTGCCGCGGGAATCCGGCGAAGCCGAAGGCGGGGTTCTGGACGCCTGGGCGGAACAACGCCAGAAGGCTTACGGCCTCCTGCTTGGCAGACTGACCGCGGAACAGCTCGACCGGCTCGCGGCATTGCTGGAGGACGGTTTGACCGGGGAAGAAGCCGCGGAACTGGAATCGCTGCTGAGGGGGCTGTTTACGGAAGAAGAATGGAAGCAAATCTTGCAAATTTTAGAACCTTTGGACGATCGGTTTCGCACCTTCTGAGACTTTTGGAGCATATTAGAAAATTATAATCGAAAGCCCGCGAACGCCATAGCCGCGCGGGTTTTTTCGTTCTCAGAAAAGGGAGGCGTCCGCTTGTTCGGTTGATGGGAGAAAAGAGGCTGTGATAAATTTAGACACAGCTTTAAGAGAACAGAACTATTATAAGAAAAAAGGAGAAGGTCATGGCTCTTGCCCCTGAATCGGGTCGGATTCGGGAGAAACTCGTCAGAGCGGTTTCCCGGGTCCGGCGGAAGCTGTCATTCCCCGGCCGATTCCGGCGGCGCGGCATCGATTGGATCCCGCGGTTTCTGCGGGACTTCCGGGTGCCGCTTGCGGCCACGGTGGCGGCCGTCGCAGCGGTGGCGGGAACCTACCTGGCGGCCGAGCAGCATGTTTCGGCCGAGACGCGGACTTATTACAAGGTTTTGGTCAATGGCCAATATGTAGGAGAAATATCCAGCCGGGAACTGGTCGCGGATCTGATCGAGGATACCCGGAAGCGGCTGGAGGAAGCGAATCTACATACAAAAGTCCGCTACGCCCTGCGCGTACCTGAGATCACCTTCCAGAGTGAAAAGGCTTACAAAGCGAAGCCCGACGACGAGGGGACGCTTCGGCGCGTTGCCGCCAGCCTGGAAACCTATCCCGTCGGCGTGAAGCTGTTCATTGACGGGAAGCTGGTGGGCGTCGTCCGGGACGAAAAAACCGCCAACGCGCTTCTGGAGCGGGTCAAGGATCGGTACACGGACGGCCTTGAGCCCGCGGGCAAACCGGAAGTCAAGGTCCTTTCCTACCAGGCGAACGGCCCGGACGGCGGTGAAGGTTCATCCGGCGGAAATGCGGGCGGAGATGCGAAGCCCGCGCCCGGACGGCAGCTTCTTTCGGTGGGCTTCGTCGAAACGGTATCCGTCGTCCAGGCGGAAATTTCGGCGGACCAGGTCCAGGATCCCGAGGAGCTGTACAAGAAGCTGGTGACCGGAAATTCGACGCCGGTCAAATACACCGTGCAGCCCGGCGACTGCATCAGCTGCATCGCCCAGAAGCTGAACGTCCCGAAGGAACTCATTTACCGCAACAACCCGTGGATCGAGAACGACCTCATCCGCGTGGGCGACGAGCTCGACCTGACGCAGGAGAAGCCCCTGCTCAACGTGGAAACCGCGGAACTGGTCACCAAGAAGGAAGCCATCCAGCCTCAGGTCATCTACCAGGACAACAACCGGATGATCAAAGGCCAGACCAAGGTGATCAGCCAGGGAAAACCCGGACAGAAGCTGGTGACGTACCGGGTGGTCAAGCTGAACGGGCAGCCCGTGGAAAAAGAGCAGCTGAACGTCCAGGTCCTCGTCCCGGCCGAACCGAAGATCATCGCGCGCGGAACGAGGGTCGTCCGCGGCGTCGGAACGGGCAAATTCGCGATGCCGGTGCTGAACTGGCGCATCACCAGCAACTACGGCCAGCGCTGGGGCCGCCTGCACAAGGGCATCGACATCGTCGGCAACAGGAACATCATGGCCGCCGACAGCGGCGTCGTGGAGTTCGCCGGGAAGAAAAACGGCCTCGGCAACACGATCATCATCGACCACAAGAACGGCTTCAAGACGGTGTACGGCCACCTGAGCAAGATCAGCGTCAAGAAAGGCCAGGCCGTGGAAAAAGGGCAAGTGATCGGCATCATGGGCAGCACCGGAAACTCGACGGGCGTGCATCTGCACTTCGAGATCCATCTGAACGGCAGGGTCAAAAATCCGAAGAATTATCTGTGACCGGACGGCACAAACAAAGCCGGCATGTTTCCGAAAGAAACATGCCGGTTTTTGGTACGCCCAGCATGGGCGTCATCTCTACGGTGAAAGTCCGGAATGGGGGCTGGCGAGCGCCTACCATTAGCCAAAGGCAAGGGTGCCTGCCGCGAGGCGGGATCTGAAGGAAGCCGGAGGCAAACGCACGGGCCA
>DATCLN010000195.1:0-3362 GCA_036563895.1 Paenibacillaceae bacterium | reverse complement strand
GCTTGACGGACACTGATGCCCAGGTTGCGTGCAACATCCTGTTCCGTGAGATGGCCGTCGATCCATTTTTCAATGACCATAACGCGTTTCAGTTCGCTCTTCGTCAAGGTGATCTGCTCCTTGCTCATACTGACATTTTCTCGGATCAGTTACACCCTGACAATATCACAGCACAACAACAAAAGCTTTTCTTGACGTTGACGAATCGAAGGTTATTGGTTACAATGAATTTAAATCGATTTAAATAACGCTGACGCGGTGATATGCCCGGTTTTCGAATGGAGAACCATGTCATGCACAAGAACCACGTGACGCTGAAAGACATCGCCAGAATTGCGGGTGTATCGACCGCCACCGTTTCCCTCGCCCTGGCCGGTGATCCCCGGGTGAACGTCAAGACCCGGCGGCAGGTCGAAGAAATCGCGCGTCGGCTGAAGTACGTGCCGAATGAAATCGGCCGCAGTCTTCGCGCCAGGAAGGCGGAGACGATCGCGCTCATCTTTCCCAACACGCCGCACAACGCGTTTTCGCATCCGTATTTCGTCCAGCTGCTCGAAGGGATCACCGAAGTGGTCGTGCGCCACAGTTTCCATCTGCTCGTGTCCACTTCGCCGACGGAATCCGACGAAGCCGCTTCCTACGACAAAATTTTGCGCAACCGCCGGGCGGACGGCATCATCCTTTGGCCGTCCTCCATCAAGGACGACAACATCGGCCGCATAGTCGAATCGGGCTTCCCGGTGGTCTATCTGGGGAAATGGCACCGCGGCGACGTGCTCACGGTGGAGCGCGACGACTTCGGCGGGGCTTACATGGCGACGGAACACCTCATCCGCAAGGGCAGAAAAAGGATCGCACACATCACGGGGCCGCTTGATTTTCAGGTGAGCATTGAACGGCTGGAAGGCTACAAAAAAGCCTTGCTGGACCGCGGCATGCCGTACGACCCCGATCTTGTCGTGGAAGCGGATTTTACCATGGAATCCGGCCACGACGCGATCGTGCGGATGCAGAAGGCCGGCCTGGAGTACGACGCGGTGTTCGCCGGAAACGACCGGATGGCGATCGGCGCCATGAAAGCGCTGCAATCTTTCGGCCGTCGCATCCCCGAAGACGTGGCGGTGGTCGGCTGCGACAACATCGAAATGGCGACGATGACGATTCCGGCGCTCACGACCATCCATCAGCCGATGCGCGAGATCGGCACGATCGCGGCGGAGAAGCTTATCCGCACGCTGACCGGCCAGCCGGTGGAACCGAAGCAAACGGTGGTGCCGGCGGAATTGGTCGTGCGGGAATCCTGCGGTGGAGAGGACCGTTGATGTGGGTGGTTTTTCGTCCAATGGAATTAAATCGATTTAAATCGTTTTTAAATCGATTTAATTATCGTCATCTTTGGCGGGGGTGATTTTCCGAATCGGCGGGGGCTGAACAAAGAAAATTTGTAAGCGGATCCATGGTCGTGCAGCTTGCGGCAACCTGATTGCGAGAAGACAGAACATGGGTAAGGGGAGATCGGACATGCAACTTGTCAAGTGGACCCGCGCCGCGTTCGCGGCAATGCTCGCCGTGTTCCTGCTGCTTTTGGCCGCCTGCGGAGGAGGGGGGAGCGGGAGCGGCGGGGCCTCCGGCGGCCAGTCGCCTTCGGCGGAAGGCGGCGCCTCCGGCGGCGGATCGCAGACTCCGGCGAAAAAGGTGGAAATCACGTTCTGGAACGGGTTCACCGGGCCGGACGGGGAGCTGCTGATGCAGATTGTCAACAATTACAACACTGCCCGCGAAGGGCAAATCGAAGTCAAAATGGACATCATGCCGTGGGATCAGCTGAACCAGAAGCTGCCGCCTTCCATCGCGACGGACACGGCGCCGAGTTTCGTGGCGTTCATCGCCGGCTGGGCGGTGCCGTACATCAAGAACGGTTCCTTCCAGGTCCTCGACGATTTCTTCGACGCCACGGGCACCGACCGCGGCGAATTCGTCAACGGATCGCTGGATCTGGGGGCGAGCGACGGAAAGCTTTACATGCTCCCGATGCAGATGAACGGGCTCTATCTGTACTGGAACAAGGCGCTGTTCCGGGATGCGGGGCTGGATCCGGAGAAGCCGCCGGCCACGCTGGACGAACTGGCCGAGTACGCCGTCAAGCTGACGGATCCGGCAAATAACCGGTACGGATTCGGCATGCCGGTCAGCGGCGCCCCGGTCTATTTCACCTCTTTCATCATCGGCAACGGCGGCGACGTGGTCGATCTGAAAAACAACAAGTCCGTGCTGAACTCGCCGGAGAACGTCGCCACCTTCGAATGGATGCAGGATTTGGCGGTCAACAAGAAGGTCACCCCGATCGGCGCCACCGGCGCGGATTTGGACCGTCTGATGCAAAGCGGCCAGCTCGCGATGTACATCAACGGCCCCTGGCTGGCGCCGGGCCTGAGAAGCAACGGGATCGACTTTGGCATCGCCCTTCCGCCGAAAGGTTCCGTCAGGCAATACACGGAACTGGGAGGCATCGGGTTCGCGATTCCGAAGGGCACGCCGGACGACGAGAAGCAGGCGGTTTACGACTTCATCAAGTACTGGTACTCGCCGGAAGTCGCCAAAACATGGTCGCTCAGCAACGGGTTCCCGCCCTTCCTGAAAGCGGTCGTCGAGGATCCCGATATCAAAAACGATCCGCTCGTCTCCGCCATGGCCAACATGGGCGACGCCGCCGCTCCGTTCCTGCCCGGGGTGCTCGGCGCCGACCGGATCACGAACGAAGTGCTGTTCGTCGCCATCGAAGCCATCCAAAACGGACAGAACGTGCAGGAGCTGTTAAAGCGGGCGTCCGACGACATTGATGAAATTCTGGCATCCGCGAAGTGAGGAAAACGGCAGATGGGTCATCTGTGGCAGACGGTGCGCGCTTCCTGGAGCAAACCCGAACGGGCGGCCTATTGGTTCATCGCCCCGTCCATGATCTTTCTGCTTGTGTTCACCCTCGTGCCGCTCGCGGCGACGGTGGGCATCAGTCTGCTGCGAATGGACATTTTCCTGAGCGGCGCGGAATTCAACGGCTTCGGGCATTACCGGCGCTTGTTCGGAGACGGGAGATTTTGGAACGCGCTTGGCAACACGCTGTACTTTGCCGCATTGGAGGTGCCGCTTCAGATCGGGGTCTCCCTTCTGGCGGCCCTCCTTGTTTCGCAAAACACCCGTTTTCGCAAATTTGCCCGATCCGCGCTGTTTTTGCCTACGGTCTGTTCGCTGACGGCCATCGGCATCATGTGGTCGTTTCTGCTCGATCCGCAGACCAGCCTGTACGTCCACTACCTGACGGAGCTCGGCTTGCCGCGCCTGGGATTTCTGCGGGATCCGGACAT
>DATCLN010000194.1:0-7594 GCA_036563895.1 Paenibacillaceae bacterium | reverse complement strand
AGCGGCGAAAACCTGCAGGCGCCCTCCTGGGTCATCAACAAGAACTCACCGCACAAGGATGAGGCGGCCAAGCTGATCAGCTGGTTCGTGAACGACGTCGACGCGCAAAAAATCTACGCCCTGGAAAACGGCATTCCCGGTTCGTCGAAGATTCGCGAAGCGCTCAAGCCCAACCTGCATCCCATGGACATCAAGGCGATCGAACATATGGAAACGATTTCGCCCGACGTGCCGCCGACCGACTACCGTCCGCAGGGCGCGGCCGAAATCTTCACGCTCTACAAGAAGTACCTGGAGCAGCTGGCCTTCGGCCGCATGAGCGTCCAGCAGGCGGTGGACGGCTTCTTCCAGGAAGCCGGGAACGTCTTCAGATCCTGATCCTGCCTCCAGGCTATTCGGGCAAGCCCCGGTGGTCCTCCCCCGCCGGGGCTTGTTGCGTGCCGCCACCGGACCTGTCCGACGCCCCCGGAATCGCAATATGAAAATAGGACATATGAGCCTCCGCGGCGGGGGATTTTCGGGATTATGTCCCGCTTACTCCGTCCGCCAAGCCAAGCCGCATGCTCCGCCCGCTCCCGGGGAACAATGGACCCAGAATGGAAGCATCAAACAACCCGGCGGGTGGAATCCGATGTTCAAAAAACTGCTCAGCAACCTTATGCGCAGCGCCGCGAACGAAGCGGTGGACAAAGCCATCGAGCGGCTGGTGCGGGATCCGTACACGGAAAACCTGTTCGAGATGGTGCCCTCGTCCCGGAAGGTCGGAATGGTGCAGCTCGTGGAGATCGCCATGCGCACGAAAACCGGCCTCCCTCCGGGGCGTCCCCTCGGCAGTTACATGCGGTTTTCCCCATGGGAAAAGCTGCTGTTCAACCCTGTTCATCTGTTCCGCTTTCCCACTCCGGACGATGAAACCATCGACACCGCCGTCACCATCGGCCCGCGGGCGGACAAGCCCCTTCGCATCGCCATCCCGATCATGATTGCGGGCATGTCGTACGGCGGCGCCCTCAGCAAAACGGCCAAAATCGCCCTGGCCCGCGCGGCGACCCAAGTCGGCACCGCCACCAACACGGGCGAAGCGGGGCTGATGGAAGAAGAGCGGCGCGAAGCCGCCCTGCTCATCGGCCAGTACAACCGCGGCGGCTGGCTGAACGACCGCGAAAAATACTCCCGGCTGGACGCCATTGAAATCCAGCTCGGCCAGGGTGCGCAAGGGTCCAGCCCGCAGCGCACGCCCGCCGACAAGATCGGCCCCGAATTCCGGGAGGTGTTCGGCCTCCCGGAAGGGGCGGACGCGGTCATCCACTCCCGGCTGCCCGGCGTCGACACGAAGGAAGACTTCATCCGGCTGGTGCGCCGGCTGAAAAAGGAAACCGGCGTTCCCGTCGGCCTGAAGATCGCCGCCACCCACCACCTGGAACGGGAACTGGACATCGCCCTGGAAGCGGGAATAGATTTCGTGACCGTCGACGGCGCGGAAGGAGGCACCCACGCGGCGGCGCCCATTCTCGAGGACGACCTCGGCCTGCCCACCATGTACGCCGTCTCCCGGGCCTCCCGTTACCTTGCCGCAAGGGGAGCGGCCGGCCGGGTGAGCCTGATCGCCGCGGGCGGACTGATCACGCCGGGCGATTGCCTGAAGGCGATGGCGCTGGGCGCGGACGCGGTCTACATCGGCACGGCGGCGATAATGGCGCTGGTCGGCGACCAAATGGCCAAGACGGCACCCTTTGAACCGCCGACCAGCCTGGTGGTGTACGACGCCAAGATGACCGACCGGCTCGATCCGGACCGCGGCACGGAGCAGCTGGTCCATTTCCTCAACGCGTCGGTCCAGGAGATGAAACTCGTCTGCTACTCCCTCGGCAAAAAAAGCCTTTCGCACGTGGACCGTTCGGACCTGTGCGCGCTGGACCCGTTTCTTGCCAGGGCGGTGGGCGTGGAACTCGGGTTCGTGGCGCCGGAGGAACAGGACGCCTACTATGCCGGTCTGCCGGCTTGGGCCGCGGCGGAGCGGATGCCGGCGAAACGGAAGCCGGCGGACGGGCGGCTGGACGGCCTGTCCGCGTCGCGGGAACGGCCCGCGGACGAGGAAAGCGGCGAACTGCCCCAGCTGCGGCACTAATCCGGGGACGAGGGTCGCCGCCTATCACCACAGCCACGACACGGACCTGAGGTCAAGGGTGCCGCACACCGCCGCAACCGCGGCATCGGCCGGCCCCATGGGTTGGCCGGCATTCCGGCGGAACGGCCCGACCCGGTCCGGACCGCCTTTTTTTCAGGGCAAAGCCCGCACCGCCATGACGATTTCGTGCATCTGGACAGCCAGGGCGCAGACGAGGAGCATGAGCACCGTTCCCACCGCGATTTCCGCCAGATAATGCTCCCGCAGGTGGCGGATTTTCCCCCTGAAGTCGAGCTCGCGGAACCGTTCCGGCTTCAGCGGTTCATATCCGATCAGACACCGGTACGCTTCGCTGATCTTGGCGAAAGGCGGCCCGCCCCCGGAGGGCGCCTCGTCGGAGGCGAGGCGTTTGTATTTTTTGACCAGCAGCGCGAAACGGGCCTCGATCTCCTCCCTCGTCGCCTCCTCCGGCAAACCCAGCACTTCGCAGGCATATTTCCGGTCCATCATGGAGCCTTTTCCCCTCCGCTTTGCGCTTTCTTGCGTGCGCGGGCGGCCCGGCCGGCGGACATGGCACAGGCGGTCAGCGTCCCGTCCCGGCCGTGCCCGGGCAGCTTTAACATGCGCCAAAAACAGGAAATTCATGCGGCGGGGCAAGGCGGACAAAAAACGGAGGCAGGACAAGCAGCCGGACAGGCGGATGCAATAACCGCCGGTCATCCCATGGGCAGAAGGGCCAAAATCCCGCGGATTCCCTGTTCGATCAGGTGGGTGATGATGATCGGCTGGTCCCGGGCGATGCCGTACCACAACACGTAGGACAAAACGGACAGGGCGAAAAACAGCGCCGCGTCCCGCGGCAGCCTTTTGACCAAAAGATAGACCAGCACCGCCCCGGCCACCGGAAAGAACCACAGGTTGAACGCCACCACGCCTTCATCCCCCCGTCCGAGGGCCCATGCCCGACCCGGACTGCGCACCTTTTCCCGTTGCCGATCGCGCGCCCGCGCCGGCCTGCACGCCTCTTCCCGCTCCGGGGCGCTTTCCGGCCGCAAGGCGGATCAGGGTGACGGCCAGGAGCAACGCGGGGAAGCCCAGCCCGAAAATGGCGTCATGGGCGAAGGTGAAATTTTTTCTCCATTCCGAGTTTTGGATGCCGTTTTCGATGATGGACGGGGCGATTCCCGCCAAGACCATGGACACGCCAAGCAGCAGAGGCCAGCGCATCACGGGCCGGAACGTCTGGCGCAAGGTCTCAAAAGCCGCATAGTACAGCACCTGCAATTTGATGAAAATGAGCGTCAGCAGGATGATCGAGATGACGGACTGGATGTTGATGATCACGTCGTTGACGGCGACTTCCTGGACGAGGGAGTAGATGGGGAAGGTCATCTTGGTCGTCCTTTCCACCCCCAGCGACCCGATGATGGCAAACACCGTCAGGCTGATGGAGGCGGCGGCCGTGGCGATGCCCGCCATCAGCATGCGGCCCGTCTTGCCGTCGACAAAAGGAAAAATCATGAGCAGCGCGACCGGTTCCAGAAAGGGAAAGCCCAAAATTGTATGGAAACGGAACACCCCCGCGAGCGTTTCCGGCTGGAAGGCGGGCACAAACCGCGACCAGTCCCAGTTGACCGTCGCCAGCAGGATGACAAACCAGAAGGGAAACGCGAGCAAAGGCGTCAGCAGCTGGTTGAGCCGCGCGATGGTCTCCACCCCCTGCGCCGCCGCGTAGCTCGCCACGGCCAGAAACATGATGTGGAAGACGGGCCCGGGCGTCTTCGGCAGGATGGTGCCGGTCAGAAAATCGCTCAAATTCCGGAGCACAAATCCTGCAATGACGCTGAAGTGGAGATAATACAGCGTCGCCACCACCGTCCCCAGGGGCCTGCCCAGGGCGGCCAGGGAAATCTGCGCCAGACTCAGTCCCGGATAAAGACGGTACAGCCAGATCCACAGAAGGGCAAAGAACATCCCGCAGGCTCCGCCCCAGAGGGGTATCAGCCAGGAGTCGCGGCCTCCCGCCTGCACGAGGGACGGGATGAGCACAAACAGCGTCGTCCCTATGCAGAAATTGACGGTCAGAAAATAGAACTGGCTGCCGCGGATGACCGTAGCGCCCAATTGTCGTCCCTCCTAAAACGGTTGGTTGATGCTGCCGATGTGCTTCAGATGGGCGATCACCTTGACCCTGACGTCTTCCGGGTTCCGGATGTTCGGCAGTGTCAGCCCAAGCTTTTGCCCTTGCCGGCACAATTCCTTCAGTTCGTCTTCCAATTGTGCGGCCACTTCCTGTTCCAGCCGTTTCAGTTCCTGTTCGGTCTTCGGAATGTGTTCCACGGCGAAATAGAGGGCCAGATCGATATGCAGCAGAATCCGGGGAGCGGCGCCCAGCCTCCGTTCTATTCTGCCGAGCTTGCCGGTCAGGGTGATCGGTTTTCCGTCCAGGCGGAACTGCCTGACGAACCATCCCCTGTTCCCCTTGAGCAGGTTGTAGGCGATGAGCTGATGGTCGTTCAGCGTACCCGTCATGCGGTAATCCCGGATGACCGCACCCCCCGTGATTTGCATGTTGCTGTGCCGGGAATCGACGGTTCCGGTCAGGCGGGAAAACTCCGGCGAAGGCGACTCTCCGACGGTTTCCAGCATGGGCAGCACGACGCTCTCCGACCGCTCCATCCGCTCCGCCAGGTCCCGTACCGCGATCCGCTTGCCCACCAGCAGCGATTCGTCCTTGAGCAGACTGAGTCTCAGGGTGACCGATTCGCCGGGATACATTTCCATCGGCGTCAGGGTGTACATGACCTTTTCCATGGGTTCCCGGGCGACCAGGACGGGCACCGAAGCCCGTCCCTCGGGCTGGAATTCGATCATGTTGACCATGTCCCGCAGATCGTGGCGCGCCATCCGTTCCGAAACGACCACCGCCCGGTAGTAGGAGACGAACAGCTTTCGCGGCAGGATCCGGTAAAGGGACGAACGGATTTCGCCCAGCGACCGCCCGCTCGCTTGATAGGTGTAGACGGGAGCCTGGTTCCCGCCGGCCGCTCCCTTGATGGTCACCGCGGTGAGCGGATTGACGACCTGGTAAAAAATTGTTTTCCGGCCCGTGTCCGGATCTTCGTCGAGGCCGATCATGGTGACGATGGCCAGTTCGTTCAATTCCGTCTTGTCCCAGCAGGAGGCAAGCAGCACGGCGGTCAATGCGAGCGCGAGACAAACCGCCGCCCGGCGCCAGGCGCTCGGCGGGACGTCGGCCGGCGCGGGCACCAGGCGTGCCGTCGCCCGGCGTCCGATGCGGCCTCCGGAAACGTGTTTGGCAAGGGTCCATGCCCTCATGCGGATCACCCGGTCATCTGCGCTTTTTCTTCAAGTTCCGGACAAACCGCGGGGCGCGAGCGCCCATCTGCGGTCTCGGCACGCGGACCAGCACATCCCGCCAGTCCGTCGGATAGGACGGCACCACCGGCGAGAAATAGGGAACGCCGAAGGATTTTAGCGACGACAGATGGGCGATGAGCAGCAGCGTGCCGCACAGGATCCCGAACAACCCCATGAAGCCGGCCAGGATGATGAAGGAGAACCGGAGCAGCCGCTGGGCGATGCCGAAACTGTAGGCGGGCACGACGAAATTGGCGATGCCGGTCACGGACACCACGATGACGATGGCGGCGGTGATCAGCCCGGCGTCCACGGCGGCCTGGCCCAGGACGATGGCGCCGATGATGGAGAGCGCCTGGCCGGCCACCCGGGGCATGCGGATGCCCGCTTCCCGGATGATCTCGAACACGAGTTCCATCATCAGCACCTCGGCGAAGGCGGGAAGCGGCACCCCTTCCCGCTGCGCGGACAGGCTGAGAAGCAGCGCCCCCGGAATCATTTCCTGGTGGAACGTGGTCGCCGCCACAAACAGGGATGGGATGAACACGGCGATAAAAAAAGACAGGAGGCGGACCCACCGGATGAACGTGGCGATATCCGCCCGCTGGTAGTAGTCTTCCGGGGAATTGAACAATTCGAAGAACGTGACCGGAGCAACCAGCGCGTCCCCGGTGCCGTCCACCAGCACGGCCGCCTTGCCGTCCAGCAGGTGCGCCGCCACCACGTCGGGGCGCTGGGTGCTGAGCAGCGTCGGAAAGGGCGACAGCGTGCTGTCCTGGATGAACTCCTCGATATAGGCGCTCTCCAGCACGCTGTCCGTCCGGATGGCCTGGAGGCGGCGCCGCATTTCCCGGACGAGCTCGTCCGGGGCGACGCCCTCGATATACGCCAGCACCACGGTGGTGCGGGTGAGCCGCCCGATTTGCATGCTTTCGAAGCGCAGCTGCGGCGTGCCGATCCGTTTGCGGATCAGCCCGATGCTGGTGGAAATGCTCTCCGAAAACCCCTCGTTTGGGCCGCGGATGCTGGCTTCCGACACCGGCGTATCCACCTGGCGCTGTTTCGGGTCGGTAATGCGGACAAGGCGGACGCCGCCTGAAGGATCGATCAGGACACAGTAACCCTTGACCATGGCGTCCGCCGCGCGGCGGGCCGCATCCTCCGGGTCCAGGTCCTTCGGAAGCTCCCGCACAAAAGAGATGTCCTCCGCACCGGACGGTTCGGTCTCCGTAAACTCGCCCTTTCGCAGTGCGGCCAGGATGTATTCGTCGACGGTCGTCCGGTTCACCATCGTTTCCAGGTACAGGCACAAGACCGGTTCCGCCGCTTTCTCCGGACATACCGAATGGCAAACCAGATCCGGCGGCGAGCCCAGCATCCCCTTGATCCGTGCCAGCAAATCCGCTTCCGCCTTTTGCCCCTTGTCCCCGTTCAGCCTTCCCTTGTACGCCATGGCTTCCCTCCGGCCCTCCGTCTGTCCGGCATGGGCTTCCCTTTCAGCCTGCCGTCCGGCCTCCCGCGGACGCAATGTCGTGTTGTCCGCAATGTGGATTATCTCCCTCGCGTGCTGTTTTATTCCGCTCTTTCCTGTCCGTTCCTCCCCCTCCGTCAGACTCCCGCAACGCCGCCGAATCCCTGCCGGACTCCCGCAACACCGCCGAATCCCCGCCGGACTCCCGCAACGTCGCCGAATCCCTGCCGGACCTCAGCCACCCGCGGATGACGCCTCCCGGCCTTCTTGCCGAGTCTCGCCCGTTCGCCGGATTACGCCGTCCAACCGGCTTCCTGCCAGGCTTCAGCCGCCCGCCGGACTCCGCCGCCCTGTCCATGCGCCCCTTCCGCATCCGACAATGCGCCCCTTCCGCATCCGACACTCCCGGGAAACGTCCGAAGTCACCGGGTTCTCAGGGCAAAAAGGCGGCAGGCGAACGCAGGGCAGATAGGCGGCGAGCAAACGGTGAGCAAAAAGGCGGCAGACGAACAAAGCAGCGTGCATGCGGAGAAAAAAAAGACGGCGGGCAGGCCAACTGCGGCCAAGCCGCCGTCCGCGCGTACCACGGATTCAGATGCGGGTCAGTTCTTCCG
>DATCLN010000193.1:0-3514 GCA_036563895.1 Paenibacillaceae bacterium | reverse complement strand
GCATCTGGGTCAGGACGATCTGCCGCTGCCGGAAGCACGCCGCATACTGGGCGACGACAGGATCATCGGCGTTTCCACCCACGCGATCGAGGAGGCCCGCCGGGCCGAGGCGGAAGGCGCCGATTACATCGGCGTGGGACCGGTGTTCCCGACGAAGACCAAGGAGAACGCCGCGCCGGTGACGACCGCCTACGTCCGCCAGGTGGCGGCGGAAATCCGCATCCCGTTCGTCGCCATCGGCGGCATCACGCTGGATAACGTCGGGCAGGTACTGGAAGCGGGGGCCCGCCGGATTTGCGCCGTCAGCGCCATCGTGGGCAGCGCGGACGTACGGGGCACCTGCGAAGCCTTCCGCCGGATGATCGACCGGTATTGGGAACGTGACGAAGCGAAGGGGGATCGCACATGAAACTGACCGTGAACGGCAAGGCGGTGGAATGGCCCGCGGAATCGGGGACGCTGTCCGATCTGGTGCAGCATTACCGGCTGCGGCCAAATCTGGTGATCGCGGAAGTGGACGGCCGCGTCGTCCGCCGCGAGGAATGGCCGAATGTCGCGCTCGCCGACGGCATGACCGTCGAGCTGGTGCAATTTGTGGGCGGGGGATGAACGTATGGTGGAAAAGGATGCGGCATTGGAGACGCTGGCGGAACAGGATCCCCTGGTGATCGGCGGCCGCAGGCTGTCCTCCCGGCTGTTTCTCGGCACGGGCCGGTTCCCGAATCCGCTCGTGCAAAAGCAGGCGGTGGCCGCCTCGGGGGCGGAGGTGCTGACGTTCGCCATCCGGCGGATCGATCTGGAGGCGGCAAACGACGACGCGATTCTGACCCATTTTGAGGGCGGATCCTGGATCTATCTGCCGAACACGTCCGGAGCCCGGACGGCGGACGAGGCGGTGCGGATCGCGCGTCTTGCCCGCGCCTCCGGTCTCAGCGACTGGATCAAGGTCGAGATCAGCGCCGATTCGAAAACGCTCCTGCCCGACCCGCTGGAAACGCTGCGGGCGACGGAGCGGCTCGTCAAGGAAGGGTTTGTCGTGCTGCCCTACACGTCGGACGACCCGATCCTTTGCAAGCGGCTGGAGGAAGCCGGAGCGGCGGCCGTCATGCCCGGCGGATCGCCGATCGGCACCGGGCTGGGCATCCTGAACCCGTACAATCTCGGCCTGATCGTGGAAGAGGCGAAGGTGCCCGTCATCGTCGACGCCGGCCTCGGATCGGCGCGGGACGCGGCGCAGGCGATGGAGCTCGGCGCTTCCGGCGTGCTGGTGAACACCGCGGTGGCCCGGGCGAGGGATCCGGTGCGGATGGCCCTGGCCATGCGCAAGGCGGTCGAGGCGGGACGGCTGGCCTGGCTGGCCGGACGCATTCCGCCGCGCAAGTACGCGTCGGCAAGCAGCGGTTACGAATCGCTCATGATCCGTTGACGGAGGCAAGGTGCGAATCATGGCAAAGCGTGTGGCCGTGCTGGGCGGCGGCGTCATCGGGCTGTCGTGTGCGTGGGAGCTGCGGCGGCGGGGACACGAGGTGCTGCTGTTCGAGGCCGGCGAATGCGGCGGACAGGCGTCCGGGGCGGCGGCCGGCATGCTGGCTCCGTTTTCGGAAAACGGGGACCAGCCCGACGATTTTTTCCTGCTCTGTCTGGAAAGCCTGCAATTGTATCCGCGCTGGGTGGAGCAGGTGGAGGCGGCTTCCGGCCTGTCCGCGGCATTCGTCCGTTCGGGCAGCCTGTACGTGGCGTTTCACGAGGCGGACCTGCTGGCGCTGGAAACCCGGATGCGCTGGCAAAACGACTTCGGGGCCGGGGCGCGCATCCTGACGGGAGCGGCGCTCCGCGAAGCGGAGCCGGCGCTGACCGGAGCGGCGGTGGCCGCGCTTTACATCCCCGCGGAGGCCCACATTTACGCCCCCCTCTATGTCCGCGCCCTCGAGGCGGCGTGCCGCCGGGAAGGGGTGCGGATTTTCGACCGGCAGGGGAACGTGGAGCTGCGCTCGCTCGATCCCGTCACGGTAAGCGCGCAGGCGGGCGCGTTCGAGGCGGAAGCGGCCGTGATCTGCACCGGAGCGTGGAGCGGCTCGTGGCAGGAGGTGCTCGGGCTGGACGTGCCGGTGTTCCCGATCCGCGGACAAATATGCGCCTACGCCGCCCTGCCGGACCGGCCGGTTCGCCACATGGTGTTCGGCAGCCAGGGGTACGTCGTGCAAAAAGCGAACGGCACTGTCGTGTGCGGGGCGTCCGAGGACGTGGCCGGCTTTGACACCTCGGTGACGGAGCGGGGCATCGGGCGGCTGGAGCGGTGGTACGCCACGCTGTTGCCCGGCCGCGCCGGACGCCCGGTTCACGCATGGGCCGGCCTGCGCCCGGCGACGCCCGACGGCTGGCCGTTGCTCGGGCCGCTGCCCGGGGCCCGGCACATCGTCATCGCCGCCGGGCATTACCGCAACGGCATTTTGCTCAGTCCGGCGACGGCCCGGGCGGTGGCCGACTGGCTGGATGACCGGGCGAAAGACGGCGCATCCGGCGTCCGGGCGGCAGGCGGGGGCGACGGAAGGGGAACCGGAGGCGGTCAAGCCGCCGGCGCACCCGGGGCCCGCACCTGGCGGCCCGAGTCGTTTGCGCCGGAGCGGTTTTCCGGCAACCGGTCGGTGGCATGGCTCTGACCGCCGCACGCGGCGGCAGGCGGCGGAATCGCCCGGCCGGACGGGGGCGGCAAAGGGAAGAGGATTCAGCCAAAGGATTTTGCCGGAGAGGATTTTGCCAGAGGGGATTTTGGCAGAGAGGATTTTGGCATTCATCATTCGAATCGGACAAGGAGAGAAACCGTTCATGCGAGACAGGGCGAAACCGTGGACCACGTTGGGCATCGTGTGGCTGGCGGTCTTGCTGGTGCTTGCGGGCTGTGGCCAGAAACCGGAGGAAGGCGGCGGAACGATCGAGTAGAAGGGGGCGGCTAGCCCCCGTCCTCTCACACCACCTGGCATGCGGGTCCGCACCAGGCGGTTCCGAAGAGTTAACGAAACGCCAAGTAACATTCAAGCATGCTGACCAGCCCTTGCGCCTGAAAATATCGGGTGTCAAGGGCGTTGTTCAGGTTGCGGGACATCTCCCATGGCCCCCGGCGTGAGTTTGCCATGATATAGACGAGGTGCTCCGGTACGCCGAGTGCCCGAAGTTCACGGTAGCGCGTCCGTACCCGTTTCCACTATTTCCACAGGCACATCCTCAGCCGTCGGCGTATCCACTGGTCAAGGGTTTCGCAGTGCGACTTTGCGGCCGCAATGCGGAAATACCCGACCCATCCCGTGATGTACCGGTTCAGTTCCCGGATTCGTTGCTCCATGGTGACAGGCCGGGTCCTGGATGTGATGGCCCTTACCCGTTCCTTGAAGCGTTCCACCGTCTTTGGAGCCAACCGGATGGTCGCTTCCCGGTCCGGCAGAAAACTGAACCCCAGAAACTTCCTCTTCCACGGCCGGTCCACCGCGCTTTTGTCCCGGTTCACCTTCAGCTTCAG
>DATCLN010000192.1:0-7137 GCA_036563895.1 Paenibacillaceae bacterium | reverse complement strand
CGGACGACTTCTTCATCCGGCACGTCCCGCTCGGCGCCATGCGCGGCGGGGAAGGCGGGCAGCCGGAAGAACATGCGGTGGTGGCCGTGCGGAAGTCGGCGGTGCGAAAACTGGAGGAAGCCCTCCGGTCGGCCGGTTTGTCCGCGCTGGCCGTCGGACTCGAGCCGGAAGCCGTCTATCGGGGGCTGGCTGCGCTTGTTGAGGGATCCGGCATGGAAACCGTCTGTCGGGAGGCGGTCGCTCCTGCCGCAGGAGCCGGGCCGGAAGCCGTTGATCGGGGGCTGACCGAGTCTTCCGCAGGATACGGGCCGGAAGCCGTTGATCGGGGGCTGACCGAGTCTTCCGCGGGAATCGGTCCGGAAACCGTCCATCAAGGACTGGCCGTTCCTGCCGGAGAACGGGAACGGACAGGCCCGGACGCGGTAGCCGACGGCGGGGAAAACGTGCTGATCGCGAAGATGGGCGAAGGCCGCCTGATGCTTTCGATCCATGTCCGGGGCAGGCTGGTCCATGCGCGTTATCTTCCCGCGGAAGGCGCGCGGGAGGACCGGGAGAAGGAAATCCGCAGAACGCTCCTCGCCTGGCATGCCGAGGAGCGCGACAAGCCGGTCCGGAAGATCGTGCTTCTGGGCCGTGAAGAAGATTGGAAGGACACCAAGGAAAGCCTGGAGCGGTCGTTTCCGGTCCGGGTGAAGGTGGCGGACGCCCCGTGGGCGGCATGTCTGGGCATGGCTCTTATGCCTCCAAATCAGTGCGACGTGCGTCCCCGGCGGACGCTTGCGGCCGCCGCGGCCGATGCTCCCGTTCCGGTCAAGATCGGCATGCTGCTGCCCGTGCTGCTCGTTGCCGCCATCGCCTGGGAATACGGCTCGGTGGTGAAACTGGAGAAAGAAATTCTAGCGTTAAGGCAGAAAATCGCCTCCCATCGCGCCGTGGAAGCCATGCTGTCCGAACGGACGACGCTGCTGAGCCTGTCCCGGGAAATGGAATCCATGCGCGGCCATTTCGCGCAGCAGCATGTCAGCCCTTCCTCCCTGTATCGCTATCTGGTGAATCAGGCGCCTCCCCAAATCGTCATTTCGCAGATCACCTTCCATCAGACGGAAGTGACGGTATCGGGAGAAGCCGCCGGACCGCGCGAGGCGGTCGCCTTCCTGCGCCGGCTGCAGGAGGACGGACGGTTTGAGGAAGTCCGGCTCGTCCATGCCGGCGACGGCGGGGAAGGAACCGCCTTTGCCATCCGGGCGTACGGAAAGGGGGCGTTCACCGGTGCGCAGGCTGAGTGACCGGGAAAAATCGTGGCTGGCGGTTTTCCTCATCGTTGCGGTGCTGGCCGCCGGCGTGCAGTTTGCGTATTTTCCCCTGCTGGACAAGTCCCGCGGGCTGAAAGAGGAAAAGGCGCGGTATGCATCGCAATGGGAGCAGATCGAACGCAATCTTTCCCGGCAGAGCGGGATCCGGGAGGAACTTGACCGCCTGCGTGCGGAAATTGAAGCGTGGAACCAAGTGATGGTTCCGGGGGACGCGACATATCTCTACTGGGAACGGATTGCGGAGCTCGCCGGACAGGCGGGGGTGAACGCCAGCCTCATGCAGGAAGGGGAGGAGGGGACAAGACCCGGCACCCGGACGGCGCATCTGCGGGTCAGCGGTCCCGCCGAAGCGGTGCTGGCCTTCCTGGACGGCCTTGAACGGCTGGAGCATCCGCTCGCCGTGACCGGCGGCGACATCCAGGTGCGGGAAAACGAAGCGGAAGTGTCGCTTGCGTTCCTCATCAGCGCCATGTAGTCCATGGCTCCACTCATGCGGAGTAAACAACGACAAAAATGCCATTCACAAAATGCAATTGTTTTGCTGTCGCCGGAATCTTGACGGGACCGGACGGCGGCAGTATAATCTGGCTCATAGCAAACCCGCCATAACCGCAAAGGCGATGAGAAAGACACCGGAGCCGGCATCGGACGGTCCAGAGAGAGGCACCCGAGGCTGCAAGGTCCTCCCGCAACCGGCCGGCCCCGACCCCTTTCGAGCCGCGCCGCGGAACGTCCCGGCCGCAACCCGGACAAGCCGGCGTCAAGTCGGCACCGGAAGCGCGGGGTCCAGTATGCGGCGCCGGAACATGCCCGTTACGCATGCAGAGGACCCGGCCGAAGGCACAGGCGGTTGCCGTGCCGTTTCCGGGTCGAAGAAGGGTGGAACCACGGGCGAAAGCACCGTCCCTTTGGGACGCGTGCTTTTTTGTTGGCGGGAAACGAAAAGCGAAAGATTGGACCATATGGCGAGGAGGAAAAAGGCAATGACGGTTCGCGTGACGTTGCCGGACGGCTCGGTTCGCGAGTACCCGGCGGGAACGACGGTGGAGGAGGTGGCCGCGTCCATCGGCCCCGGCCTGCACAGAAGCGCCATCGCCGGCAAGCTGGACGGCCAGCCGGTGGACCTGTTCACGCCCATCGAGCGTGACGCAAGCCTGGAAATTTTGACGCCGGAGTCCAAGGACGGGCTCGAGGTGATCCGCCACAGCACCGCCCACCTGATGGCGCAGGCGCTCAAGCGCCTGTACGGCGCCGACAAGGTGAAGCTCGGCGTCGGGCCGGCCATCGAGGACGGGTTCTATTACGACATCGACCTGGACCGTTCCATCACCCCCGAAGACCTTGCCGAAATCGAGAAGGAAATGGAGAAAATCGTCAAGGAAGATCTGCCGATCACGCGGCGGGTCGTCTCCCGGGAAGAGGCCTTGCGGCTTTATACGGAGGTCGTGGACGACCCCTATAAGCGGGAGCTCATCAACGACCTGCCGGAAGACGCGGTGATCACCATTTACGAGCAGGGGGAATTTTTCGACCTGTGCCGCGGTCCCCACGTGCCCTCCACCGGCAGGCTCAAGGTGTTCAAGCTGCTCAGCGTGGCCGGCGCCTACTGGCGGGGCGACAGCAAAAACAAGATGCTGCAGCGCATCTACGGCACGGCCTTCGCCAAGAAGAGCGAGCTGGAGGAACACCTGCGGCTGCTGGAGGAAGCGAAGAAACGCGACCACCGCAAGCTGGGCAAAGAGCTGAAAATGTTCACCTTCGCCCGCGAGGTGGGCCAGGGTCTGCCGCTTTGGCTGCCCAACGGCGCGCAGCTGCGCCGCGTCCTGGAGCGGTACATCGTCGACCTGGAGACGTCCCTCGGGTACCAGCACGTGTACACGCCGGTTCTGGGCAGCGTGGAACTGTATAAAATCTCCGGCCACTGGGACCATTTCCGGGAAAACATGTTCCCGAAGATGGAACTGGACAACGAGGAACTGGTGCTGCGCCCGATGAACTGCCCGCACCATTTCATGGTGTACAAGAGCGAGATGCGCAGCTACCGCGACCTGCCGCTGCGCATCGCGGAGCTGGGCACCATGCACCGATATGAGCTGTCCGGCGCCCTCACCGGTCTCCATCGCGTGCGGGCGATGACGCTGAATGACGCCCACATCTTCTGCCGGCCTGACCAGATCAAAGAGGAGTTCACCCGCGTCATCCAGCTGATCCAGCGCGTGTACAAGGATTTCGGCATCAAGGAATACCGCTTTCGCCTGTCCTACCGGGACCCGAACGACAAGGAAAATTACTACCCGGACGACCAAATGTGGGAGACGAGCCAGCGCATGCTCCGCGAGGCGGTGGAAGAGCTCGGACTGCCCTATTTCGAGGCGGAAGGGGAGGCGGCGTTCTATGGCCCGAAGCTGGACGTGCAGATCAAGACGGCCCTGGGCCGGGAGGAAACGCTGTCCACGGTGCAGCTTGACTTCCTGATGCCGGAGCGGTTCGAGCTGGAATATGTGGGCCCCGACGGGCAGAAACACCGGCCGGTGGTCATCCACCGCGGCATCATCAGCACCATGGAGCGGATGACCGCCTTCCTGCTGGAGAACTTCGCCGGCGCGCTGCCGGTCTGGCTGGCTCCGGTGCAGGCGAAGGTCCTGCCGGTGAGCCTCGCCTACGAGGATTACGCGGTCAAAGTCACGGACCGGCTGCGGGAAGCGGGCGTGCGGGTGCAGGCCGACCTGCGCAACGAGACCCTCGGGTACAAGATCCGCGAAGCGCAGCTGGAGAAAGTGCCCTATATGCTGGTGGTCGGCGAGAAGGAAGCGTCCTCCGGCACCGTGGCGGTTCGCCGGCGCGGCCAGGGCGATTTGGGGGCGGAGCCGCTGGAGGATTTCATCCGCCGCATCCAGGAAGAAATCGCGTCGCGCAAGGTGGACTGACGGAGCCCGCCGGGGCCCCCGCCGTCCGCGTCGCATATTCCGCATAAGGGAGCACCTTCCGGACCATCCTGAAAATGGGGAGGTGATCCCGCCGTGGCCAAAAACAAAAGGCGCATCCGCATCGCGGACGCGGAATTCGCCGACGAACGGAACCCGGAAACCGTCAAGACGCCGAAACCGCCCAAACAGGAACGGGATCGATAAAAAACCTCACAACATGATGAGGTATGTGTTAGATAGTCTTACACAAAATCAGGGGGGATTTAAAAAATCCCCTTTTTCTTGTGCCTTTTTCCCTCTATAATGTTATAAAAGATTACATGACTATACGGGGGAGGAGAGGCGAAAATGAAAGGACCATGGTTCCGGCGGCTTGCGCTGAACGGGTCGTCCGCGGCGGCCGTCGCGGCGGAGGCATCCGCGCAGGACGACAAATGGATGCGCATCATCGGCGAAGCCGTTGTTATCGCCGACCGTCTGCAGGCCGCCGTCAGCGAGGTGGACCTGAGCTCGGGGAAGCTGGAGTCCGTGGCGGAACGATCCCGCGCGCTGGAGGAACGGCTTACGGCGAGAAGCCGCGAGGCCCTCGGACTTCTGGAGGAAGCTTTCGGCAAGCTGCAGGATGCGGAAGCCGCTTCCCAGGAAATCCGGGCGTCATCGGAGGAAATGGGCGAGCGGAGCGCGGAGGCCCGAAATGTGGTGCTCGAGGTCAGCCGTTCCCTCGGGGAGACCGACGCCGTTATGGGCGACCTGGCTGGCAGCCATGAAGCGATGGACAAGCACGTTCGCGGTCTGATCGGCCACCTCGCCCAAATTGGGGAAATGAACCGCTTCATCCAGGAAATCGTGGCGCAAACGTCGCTGCTTGCACTGAACGCGGCCATTGAAGCGGCCCGCGCGGGCCAGTACGGCCGGGGTTTCTCCGTCGTGGCCCAGGAAATCCGCAAATTGGCCGACCAAAGCGCAGAAGCGGTGAAGCGTTCCACCGACATCGTGCAAAACATCGAAAAAGGCATCCGCGAAGTGCTGCAGGCCATGGAGGCCGAGAAGCGGTCGGTGCGGCGCGGCCTGGAAGAAATGGGGCGCAACCGCGAAAGGATTCAGATGATTTTCGGACACATGGAAGAGGTGGACCGCCGGGTATCGCTGACGGTGGCGGCTTCGGAAGCGCAGACCGCCCGGATGTCCTCCGCCTTGGAAACCCTGAACCGGGTCGTCGACGCCGTTTCCGCCATGGCGGCCAGCATCGAGGAAACGCTGGATCACTATCGGCTGCAGCGGGAGGAAGCCGACAATCTGGCCTGTGTGTCCGCCGCGCTCCGTGTGACGGCGGAAGAGATGATCGCCGCCGTGCAGCAGGCCGGCGTCGACTGGCGGAAAGGAAGGGTCGCCGAAGAGGCGCAGGATGTCAGCCTCTGGATCGGCTGGCTGTCCGCGGCGGCCGCCGACCCCGCGCTGTTGTCGCTGGATCCCGAGACGCACCGCCAGGTGCTGACCGGGCGCCTCTGCGGCAAGCCGGGCGTCGAGGCGGTGTGGTCCAACCGCGCGGACGGAACGTTCATTTACTCCGAGCCGCCTGCGGGACTGCTCAACGCCCGCGGCCGCGAATGGTGGCGGCGGGCGATGGAAGGGGAAACGTTTGTCTCGGACATCTATATCTCCGCCATTACGAAGCGTCCCTGCCGAACCGTGTCAATGCCGATTCTCGGCGCGGACGGCAAGTCCGTCGGCGTCGTCGGACTGGACATCACAATGGACGCCGCCGCGGCCGACTGACAAACGGACGCCGCGCCGTAGGCCGCCCCGCCGCTGCCCGCGGGGCGGCCTTCTCCGTCCCGGGACCGAGGCGAAAATCAATCCCGCGCATCTGTGCGAACGCGATGCCCTTGTTCTATACTTTAGACGAGCGGTTAGAAAAAAACGAGGCCGCAGCAGACATCCGTCCGGGGGTTTTACGCCATGCGACAGGGATACACGCATCGAATGTTCTGGGGCATCGTCCTGATCGCTTTCGGCACCGGTTTCCTGCTCAACCGGCTTGGCATCATCACCATGGAAATCGGCGAGATGATCGGCAGGTTCTGGCCGGTTTTCCTCATCCTGTTCGGCCTGCAGGGGCTTCTCCTGCAACGCCGTTCCGGTTCCTGGTGGAATCTGCTCCTGATTGTGATCGGGATTTACTTTCTGGGACGCAACCTTGGCCTGGTCTTCATAAGCCCGGGAGAGTTTTTCACGCTTCTCCTCCCGTTAGGGATCATTGTGGCCGGCCTTTACATGATTGCGCGGGGAATGCGGTCGAAACAGGAACCGCCTCCGCCGAACGGATGGAAAACGGTGGAACCGCCTCCTCCGTCTCATATGTCGCCTCCCCCGTCCTGGGAACCGCCCAATCCGTATGGCTCTGGCCCGGGCACAGGCCCCGGCGTGAACCCGGGCGCACCGGCCGGCACGGCTCCGGGCGGACCGGAAGGCGCGGTGCGTGGCGGACAGGCCGGCGGTGGACCGGGCGGACCGGGAAGCGCGGCGCCGGGCGGATCGGGCTATGGGCCTGGCGGGCCGACGGGAGCGATGTTTGGCGGATCGGCCGGCGCCGGCCCTGGCGCGTCGATGGGAGCCGTGCACGGCACACCGTCGGGCGCGATGCCGGGCGCGGCGGGACGGCCTGGCGGCGAAGTTCCTCCCCCGCCCGGAGAAGCGCCGGGCAGAAGGGGGTGGCGGCCGTTCGGCCCCTGTTCCGAGTGGAACCGCCCCCACGACGGCCCATACGAACAGGAGCACAGCCGGTTCATCGGCGACACGTACATCGGGCACGACCACTGGGAGCTCAGGCCGATGAACGTCTCCCATTTTATCGGCGACACGGTGCTGGATCTGACGAAGGCGCACATTCCGGTGGG
>DATCLN010000191.1:0-13306 GCA_036563895.1 Paenibacillaceae bacterium | reverse complement strand
CCCTGGAACAGGGCAAGCCGGTGGCGGAAGCGAAGGGCGAGGTGCTGTGGGGCGCGGACTTCTTCCTGTGGTACGCGGAGGAGGCGAAGCGGGTGTACGGCGAGATCGTCCCCGCTTCGCGCCCCACCCAGCGTATCCTCGTGACGCGGCAGCCGGTGGGTGTCGTTGCCGCCATCACGCCGTGGAATTTTCCGTCGTCCATGATCTCCCGCAAGGTGGCCCCGGCCCTGGCGGCCGGATGCACGGTGGTGGCGAAGCCGGCTCCGGAGACGCCGCTTTCGGCCATCGCCCTGTTTGAAATCTTCGAGGAGGCGGGACTGCCTCCCGGCGTGGTGAACCTTGTCACCGGTGACGCCGAGCAGATCGGCCGGGAGTTTCTGGACAACCCGAAGGTGCGCAAAATCAGCTTCACCGGTTCGACACGGGTGGGCAAATACCTCCTGGAGCAGTCGGCGAAGCAGGTGAAAAAAGTCTCTCTGGAACTCGGCGGCCACGCCCCGTACATCGTGTTCGAGGACGCGGATCTGGACGCCGCCGTCGAGGGCCTCATGTTCAACAAGTTCCAGAACAACGGCCAGACCTGCATTTGCGCCAACCGCATCTTCGTCCACGAGTCGGTGCTGGACGAGGTTGTCGGAAAGTTCACCGAAAAAATGCGCGGGCTGCGCGTGGGGGACGGATTCGGAAACGTCCACGTCGGGCCCCTGATCCACGGCGAAGCGGTGGCCAAGGTGCACCGGCACGTGACGGACGCCGTCGCCAAGGGCGCGGAACTGGTGTGCGGCGGCCATCCGCTGACGGAAGGCGATTACGGCAAGGGATTCTTTTACGCGCCGACGGTGCTCAAGCGGGTGACGCCGGACATGGAGATCTACCGGGAAGAAACCTTCGGGCCCGTCGCGCCGTTCATCGCCTTCCGCACCGAAGAGGAAGTCATCCGCATGGCCAACGACACGCCCTACGGGCTGGCCGCCTATATCTATACCCGGGATCTGGGCCGGACCTTCCGCGTGGCGGACCGGCTGGAATACGGGATGATCGGCATCAACGAATCGGCCCTCGGATACGTGCAGGCGCCTTTCGGCGGCATCAAGGAAAGCGGCATGGGGCGCGAAGGGGGACGGCACGGGATCGAAGACTTCCTGGAATACAAGTATCTGAACCTCAACTTCTAGGGAAGGGGATGTTGACATGGGAATTGTGTTCAAGGACGTCGTCAAGCAATATCCCAATGCCGCTTCCCCGGCCATCAACCGCGTGTCCCTCGAGATCAAAGCCGGCGAGTTCGTCGTGCTTCTCGGCCCGTCCGGCTGCGGCAAGACGACGCTGCTGAAAATGGTCAACCGCCTGTACGAACCCACCTCGGGCACCATCGAAATCGACGGCCGGGACATCCGGACGATCCCGGCGGAGACGCTGCGCCGCGGCATCGGTTACGTCATCCAGCAAAACGGGCTCTTTCCCCACATGACGGTGGAAGACAACATCGCCGTCGTGCCCCGGCTGCTCAAATGGGACAAGAAGAAAATCAGCGAGCGGGTGGATGAGCTGCTGAACATGATGCACCTGGACCCGCAGGTGTTCCGCAAGCGCCGGCCGAGCCAGCTGTCGGGCGGGCAGCAGCAGCGCGTCGGCATCGCCCGGGCGATGGCGGCGGACCCGCAGATCCTGCTCATGGACGAACCGTTCGGCGCCATCGACGCCATCACGCGGACCAGCCTGCAGGACGAACTGCACCGCATCCAGCGGCAGCTGAAGAAAACCATCCTGTTCGTGACGCACGACGTGAGCGAGGCGTTCCGCCTGGCGGACCGGATCGTGATCCTGCAGGCGGGGAAGGTCGTCCAGGTCGGCACGCCCTACGAGATCATGGCGAATCCGGCCAACGACTTCGTCCGGCAGCTCGTCGGCGAGCGGGGGATTTTCAACAAAATGAAGCTGCTCCAGGTGCGGGACGTGTACCAGCCCGGCGAACTGGGAGGGACGCTGCTGGACGACCGTTCCGTGTCCCTTGCCGACGACCTGCTTTCGGCTTTCGAGAAGATGATCGACACGGGCGCGCGGGAACTTCCCGTGGTTGACGAAGAAGGCCGCAAGACGGGGCAGCTGACGCTGGATCAGATTCTGGCCAGGTTGAAAAGTCCCGGCGCGCGGAAGTCCACCGCCTAGGCGAACTTGAAGAAACGGAGTGGAGAGCCGTGGCGAGAATCGAAGAGGACGCCTTCGGGCGGATGGAGCTTCCGGATGACGCGCTGTACGGCATCCAGACGCTGCGCTGCAAGGAAAACATGACGTTCTCCGGACGCGCGCTGCGGGACTATCCCGAGTACGTCGAAGCGCTGGTCATGGTCAAAAAGGCGGCGGCCCGCGTCAACGCGCAGATCGGCGTTCTCCCGGGCAGGCTGGCGGAGGCCATCGAAGCGGCGTGCGACGAGATTCTGGAGGGGAGGCACCGGGAGCAGTTCATCGTGGACGCGTTCCACGGCGGGGGCGGCATCGGCGCCAACATGAACGTGAACGAAGTGATCGCCAATCTGGCCAACGAACGGTTGGGAGGCGCACGGGGACTCTACGATCCGGTCCACCCCAACGACCATGTGAACGCCTCGCAGTCCACCTCCGACGTTTGCCACACCGCCGTCCGGATCGCGCTCCTCCGTGTTTCCGGGGAATTTCTCGGTTCCCTCGAACGGCTGTGCGACACAACGGCGCAAAAGGCGGAAGCGTTCATGCCCGTCATGACCATCGCGCGGACGTGCCTGCAGGACGCCATGGCCGTTCCCGCCGGAGCGCTGTTTGCCGGTTACGCGCACGGGCTCAGGCGCCGCCTGGAGGAACTGCGCCGCTCCGTCTCTCGGCTTCACGCCGTCAATCTCGGCGGCACGGTGATCGGCTCCGGGACGGGCGCCCCGCCCGAATACCGCGAGAGAATTCTGGACGTATTGCGGGAAGTCACGGGGTATCCGCTGAGACACCGGGAAAATCTGTACGACGCGGCGCAGCATCCGGACGATCTGGCGGAGGTGTCGGCAGGCCTCGGTCTGCTTGGCGCCATGCTGATCAAAATGGCGGACGACCTGAGGCTTCTGTCGTCGGGGCCGGAAGCCGGCTTCGGGGAGCTCAGGCTGCCTGCGGTGCAAGCGGGGTCTTCCTTTTTTCCCGGCAAGGTCAATCCTGTGGTTCCCGAGACGCTGATCCAGTGCTGTTTCCAGGTCATCGGGCTGGACCGGTCCGTGCGGGCCGCCCTGGAACACGGGGAACTGCACCTCAACATCTGGGACGGGGCGGCCGGCGTGAACCTGATGGACGCCATGCGCATACTCGGCAAGGCCGTCCGGCTGTTCACGGACAAATGCGTGGCCGGCGTTGAGGTGACGGACCGCTGCCGGGAGCTTTCCCGGTCCTGGATTCCTTTTGTGGTCGAACTGAAAGAGAAATACGGTTATGCGAAGGTGAGCCGCTGGCTCAAGGAGGAAACGCGGGAACGCATCCGCGAGCGATTTCGGGAGGAGGTCGAGGAGGAGTGGAAGCGGCGAAACTGGAATGGGCGGCCGAATGGCTGAAAAGCACGAAACATCTCTACATCGGCGGCAAGTGGGTTCCCGGATCGTCCGGAAAACTCATCGAATCGGTGAACCCGGCCAACGGAAAGGTGCTGGGGAATTTTACGGCGGCAAGCCAGGAGGACGTGGACCGGGCGGTGCGCGCCGCGCGGAACGCCTTCGAATCGGGCCCCTGGCGCGACATGTCGCGCAAGGAGCGGGCGCGCCGGCTGCGGAAGATCGCGGATCTCATCCGCGAGCACCAGGCGGAACTGGCCACCCTGGAGTCCCTCGACAACGGCAAGCTGTACCGGGAATCCTACGCCGACGACATGGCGGAGTGTGCGGATCTGTTCGACTATTACGCGGGCTGGACCGACAAGCTGTACGGCGAATTGAATCCGGTGGAGGGGGACTATATCAGCTTCACCACGCGGGACCCGGTGGGGGTTTGCGGGCTCATCGTGCCCTGGAATTTCCCGCTGCTCCTGGCGGTCTGGAAGCTGGCGCCCGCCCTGGCCATGGGCAACACGGTGGTGCTGAAGCCGTCCAGCGTCACGTCGTTTTCCGCCATCCGGCTGTTTGAAATCATCCACGAAGCGGAAATTTTGCCCCCCGGCGTCATCAACCTGATCCTCGGGGACGGCTCGGTCGGCTCCATGATCGGCGCCCACATGGACGTGGACAAGGTGTCGTTCACGGGCAGCACCCAGGTGGGCAAGAAGCTGGTTCATGACTCCGCTTCTTCCAATCTGAAGACGGTGACCCTGGAGCTCGGCGGCAAGTCCCCCAACATCATTTTTGCCGACGCGCCGGATCTGGAACTGGCCATCCAGCGGTCTTTTTACGGTCTTTTCACCCACAAGGGGGAAAAATGCAGCGCGCCCACGCGGCTGTTGGTGCAAAAACCGGTCTACGACCGGGTGGTCGAAGGCGTGGCGAAACTGGCGGAAAGCTACCGCCTGGGCGACCCCTTCGATCCGGCCAGCGACCAGGGCCCGCAGGTGTCGCGCTCGCACATGGAAAGCATCCTTCGCTACATCGAGAGCGGAAAGGCGGAAGGGGCGCGCGTCGTCGCCGGGGGTTATCGGGACACCTCCGGGAAGAACGCCGACGGATTTTTTGTCCGCCCGACCGTCTTCGCCGATGTTTCCAACAACATGACCATCGCACAAGAGGAAATCTTCGGTCCGGTTCTGTCGGTCATTCCGTTTGAGACCGAAGAAGAGGCGGTGGCCATCGCCAACGATACGATTTACGGCCTGGCGGCGGGGCTCTGGACGAACGACGTGGCCCGCGCGGGCCGGGTGGCGAAACGCCTGCAGGCGGGACAGGTGTTCATCAACTATTACGGCTGCTACGATTTTGCCAGCCCCTTCGGCGGCTGGAAACAGTCCGGATGGGGCAAGGAGTACGCCATCCACAGCCTGGCCGCGTACACCCGGATGAAAGCCATCTGGATGAAGCATTGAACGCAGGCCAAAAAACATCGTGCATCGCAATCGGGATAACGGAGAAACGGACAGACGAGGAGATTGGACGGGCATGAAAATCCGGGCGGCAGTCATGGAAGAAGCGGGAAAGCCCCTTGTCGTTGAAACCGTTGAGCTGGACCCTCCCAAAGAGCATGAAGTTTTGGTGAAAATCGCGGCCACCGCCGTCTGCCACAGCGACCTGAATGCGCTGGAGGACGAGACGACGCCGGTCCCGGCGGTGCTCGGCCACGAAGGCGCCGGGGTTGTCGTGGAGACGGGGCCGGGCGTGACGAAGGTGAAGCCAGGGGACAAGGTGGCGCTCAGCTGGGTGCCGTTTTGCGGCACCTGTGAATTTTGCCAGACGGGACAGGTCAATCTGTGCGAATCGGCGTTCGGTCCGATGTTCGCCGGGACGCTCCTGGACGGGACGACGCGCCTGAGCCGGGACGGGCGGAAGATCCATCATTACTCGCTGCTCAGCACGTTTGCCGAATACGCGGTGGTGCCGGAGCTGAGCTGCATCCGGATGCCCGGGGAAATGCCGCTGGCGCAGGCGGCCCTGATCGGCTGCGGCGTGGCCACCGGCTTCGGCGCGGCCGTGCGCGCGGCGAAGGTGACGCCCGGTTCGGCGGTGGCGGTGTTCGGCATCGGCGGCGTCGGCATCAACGCCATCCAGGGGGCGCGCATTGCCGGAGCAAGCCGGATCATCGCCTGCGACGTGCGGCCGCAGAACCTGGAGATCGCCAGGCGGTTCGGCGCCACGCACACCGTGAACGCGGCGGAAACCGACGCCGCGGAAGCGCTGAAGGAACTTACCGGCGGATACGGCGTCCACTATGCCATTGATTGCACGGGCAACACGCTGGCGGCGCAGTCCGCCTGGAAGGGAACGCGAAAGGGAGGAACCGTCGTGGTGGTCGGCGCGTTTCCGGCGAACCGGGAGCTGGCGCTGCCGGCGGGCGGTTTCCACCGGATCGGCAAGATCCTGAAGGGCAGTTTTTACGGCGACATCCATCCGTATCGCGATTTCCCCGTCATCGCGCAGATGTATCTGGAAGGGAAGTTCCTGCTGGACGAACTGATTCTGGACCGCATCCCCCTGGAGGACATCAACCGGGCGTTCGCGGCGTTCAAGGACCCGTCTTCGGTCAACGTGGGACGGATGGTTGTCGAGTTTGGAGGAGACTGACATGACGGGCGGATTCGAATTTCATCTGCGCACGAAGGTATGTTACGGCGCCGGCCGTTCGGGCCGGATCGCGGAGGATGTGAAGGCGCTGGGATGCGGAGACCGGGTGGTGCTGGTCACCGACCCGGGACTGGTCCGTCTCGGGCTGGCGGATTCCATCGCTTCGACGCTGCGCGCGGGCGGACTGGACGTGGAGATGTTTGACGGCGTGCAGAGCGATCCGACCGCGACCTCCATCGACGCGGCGGCGGATTTGATCCGCGCGACGGGCGCGAGGTGCGTCGTCGGGCTCGGCGGCGGATCCGCTATGGACGTGGCCAAAATGGCGGCGCTGGCGGCGGGGGCGGATCATCCCGCCGAACATTACGCCCTGATGGCGAATCCGTTTGCGCCCAAGCGGGTGACGACGGTCATGATCCCGACCACTTCCGGGACCGGCGCGGAAGTGACGAGCACGGTGGTGTTTTCCAACGCGGCCGGGCGGAAAGTGTGGGGGTGGGATCCCCAGCTGGCGCCGGATCTGGCCGTTCTCGATCCGCAACTCACGGCGGCCTTGCCCGCATCGCTCACCGCGGCGACGGGGCTGGACGCCCTCGTCCACGCCATCGAGGCGGTGGCGGGGCGGCGCAGCCAGCCGATGATCCGCGCCGTCGGCCTGCAGGCGATCCGTTTGATTTCGGAAAATCTTCCGCGGGCCATCGAGCGGCCCGGCGATCTCGACGCCCGCGGCGCGCTCTGCATCGGGGCCATGCTGGCGGGGCTCGCCATCGAGCAGGGCGGCACCGGCCTCGCCCATTGCATCGGCCACGCCCTTGGAACGCTTGCCCGTGTGCATCATGGCCGGGCGGTGGCAATCGCGTTGTATCACTGCTATAATTGGAACATTGTCGGCCATGAACGCATTCACGCCGAAATCGCAAGGGCGATGGGCGCCGCGCCGGCCGGCGGCGGCACCGACGAGGATTGGGCTTTTGCCGGGGCCGAATTTTTCCGCAGCCTGGTGGCCGGAACCGGCCTGAATCTGAGCCTGGAAGGCGACGGCCTGTCCGCGGCGGACGCCCCGCGGTTTGCGGAAGTGATGGCCTCCGCCGAAAACGCGCCCATGCGCAACAACAACTGCCGCTACGCCGAAGACGAGGATTTGGCCCGGTTCGCCGGGATCATCCTGGGCGTCGCGGCAACGGGTTGACGCCGGCGGCATATGGCGCCGGCCGGCAGGGAAAGGAGAAGGAACCCGTTGGACACGATTCTGCTCATCATTGCGTTGCAGCTCGCCTACGTGACGCTGCTGTCCGTCCGCCTGATCCTGATGGTCAAGGGCATCCGATACGTGGCGGCCATGATGAGCGCGGTGGAAATCGGCATTTATGTGATCGGGTTCAAGATCGTGCTTGACAATCTGTCGAATCCCCTGAACCTGCTGGTATACTGCCTCGCATACGGAGCGGGCGTATTTCTCGGCATCAAGGTCGAAGAGCGGATGGCCATCGGCTACATCGCCGTGGAAGTGATCACCAGCGAAGAGAAGCGGGACCTGGCCGAGCGCCTGCGCGAGAAGGGGTACGGCGTCACGCGCTGGATCGGCGAAGGGAAGGAAGGCAAGCGCTGGGTGCACACGGTGGTGACGAAGCGAAAGTACCATACCCGGCTTTGCCAGGACATTCTGGCCCTCGATCCCCACGCCTTCATCATCAGCTACGAACCCAAGTTCTCCCACGGCGGCTTCCTGTCCGGACGCATCCTGAACGGCGGCAGGTTTTTCGCCTGATCGCGCGAAAGGTTGGGAAAAATCCCCGGTTTCGCGGAGAAACCGGGGATTTCCGTCGAATGGGTGGAAAACGGGGAGCCGCCCGCGGACATGGAACCTGGAACTGCTCGGGACGTTGGTGCGAAACATTGCGTACGGCAATGCCAAAGCTTATTTTTCGTTTGAGACGGTGTAACCGTCCTGAGGATGCGGGAAGGCGAGCGGCCTTCGGAACGGGAGGTATCCCGCTGCGAAGGCCGTTTCTTGCATGGCGGGAATTCATTTTTTGAACGGGCAGGGAGGAAGCCCCCACAGGAAGCGGCGGCACTCGTCCCACACCGCGTCGATGACACGCTGCAGCTGACAGGCGCTCGTGCCCAGCATGCGCACCGCGACGCCGCGATCCTCCGCCAGACTGGCGCCGGCGATCAGCGAATCTCCGCTCGCGGGTAGCGAATCCCGGATGCGGCTGAGCAGTTCTTCCCCGGCGCGGTCGGACAAAATCCAGCACACGCCGCTGTGCGTGAAATGCTCCATCGCCCCGGGCAGCGTGTGCCGGTGCGCGACGGGCTCCAGGCGGAAATGGTCCCACATCGCGAGCCGGCCGCACCGGTACGCTTCCGTCCGGAGAGAAACCGACGCGTAACGGAAGCGCTCGCCGCTGTGGGTCCGGCCGGGCGCCAGCACGTCGGCGTAAAACAGCTCGGCACCCTCGTCCAGCTCGAAACGGGTATGCGAGGCAAACCGGCTGTCCGCGAACGGAATTGTCGGCTCGGGAACGTATTCGAGCACGGCGCCGCGGCCGACCGAAAACACATGCCTGATCCCGGCGCCGAGGCGGGGGGAAGGGTGCACCTTGGCGAACGACTGGTTGGTCACGAACAGGCGCGTGCCGGGATCCAGGCGGATGGATACCTCGTACCGGTCGCCGTCCATCAGCCCGGGGGAGACGTCCAGGATGTACAGGCCGAGGCCTCCGGAGGCTTCTTCGGCGAACGTTTTGGCGATTTTGAGCGGCGCTTCGTGATAGCGGTCGGCCAGGACGGTCCGGCCGTCCAGGCGGCGGCATGCGGCGCGGAGGACGGCGCGCCTAAACGCCGGCTTCGGGGTGTCGGCTGATCCGATGGCCGTGTCCATGTCCGCTCTCGGTATATTCGGCTACGGGCAGCTGATGTTCGAGCCAGTGCACGATCCGCCCGAGTCCTTCGCCCGTCCGGAGATTCGTGAACACATAAGGCCGGTTGCCGCGCATCCGCTCCGAATCCCGCGCCATCACTTCCAGGCTGGCTCCGACGTAGGGGGCAAGGTCGATTTTATTGATGACCAGAAGATCCGATCGCGTGATGCCGGGACCTCCCTTGCGCGGAATTTTCTCTCCCTGCGCGACGTCGATGACGTAGATGAACCGGTCGACCAGTTCGGGGCTGAACGCCGCCGCCAGATTGTCGCCGCCGCTTTCGATGAAGATGATCTCCAGATTCGGGAAACGGCGCATGAGCGTTTCCACCGCCTCGAAGTTCATGGAGGCGTCTTCGCGGATGGCGGTGTGCGGGCAGCCGCCGGTCTCGATGCCGATGATGCGGTCTTCCGGCAGCGTATCCAGGCTGATCAGGATGCGCGCGTCTTCCTTGGTATAAATGTCGTTGGTGATGACGGCGATTTCGTAATGGTCGCGCATCGCCTTCGCCAGTTTTTCCACGAGGGCGGTCTTGCCGGAGCCGACCGGTCCGCCGATGCCGATGCGGACGGGCCGCCGGCCGGCAATCGGCGGCGGGCTCCATTCGTCGTGGACATGATCGGCGTCTTGGCACATGGCACATTCCTCCTTGTCATGGGAATCAGGACATAAACAGGCGGGAATACAGCGTTTCATGCTGCATGGCGCGCACGTCGTGGGCCGCTGCGAAGGCGTGCAGCTCTTCCGGGGGCAGGTGGCGGACGGCCGCCCATTCCCCGTCGATGGCGTCCAGTATGCGGGCGATCAGCGACTGGCCCTCGGTCTGTCCGAGCGGCATGAGCCGCAGGGCGCTGCCCACCAGCGTTTGCACGCTTGTGTAGAGATAGCTGCGCACAGCATCGTCGAGGCCCACGCCCAGCTTGCGGCTGATCCAGGCGAACACGACCGGCAGCGTTCCATAGGCGCCATGGCGTTGCAGCACCTCTTCGAGCGTTTCCAGTTCCGCGTCCGGGTAGAGCACCGTTCCCAGCCTCAGCAGGCGGCGTCCCATGGAGCGGGCCGCTTCGCGCGACTCGCGGGCGGCACGTTGGACATGCACGACGATGTCGTAACGCGCCGCTTCATCCGGGTCGTTCCGGTCCAGGGCGGCGTACACGCCTTTGATCGCCAGACCGTCCAGCGGCGCCAGGCCGGCGTGAAGTTGACCGAGCAGGAATTCCTCCAGCTCGCGGGCATTGGTGACAACGCCCTGCTGAACGTATGTTTCCAGGCCAAACGAATGGGAAAACCCGCCGATTGGCAGCGCCGAATCCAGAAGCTGCACATATCGCAAAAACAGCCCGGCGTCGGAGGATTTCACGCTTTTCACCTCCGTCCAAAATCTGTCCGGCCATTCCCCGCCTCATAACCTCAAAACAGGAAATATCGCTGCGCCATCGGCAGGCGTTCGGCGGGTTCACAGGTGACGAGCTCGCCGTCCACCCGCACTTCGTAGGTTTCGGGATCGACTTCAATGCGGGGCGTCCGGTCGTTGTGGATCATATCCTTCTTGCCGACGGCGCGGCAGCCGTACACCGGCTCGACCCGTTTGCGCAGCCCGAGCTGCCGGTGCACGCCGGATTCATAGGCGGCGCGGGAAACGAACGTGATCGACGAACCCAGCGGCGCGTTGCCGAAAGCGCCGAACATTGCCCGTCCGTGCATCGGCTGCGGCGTGGGAATGGAAGCGTTCGGATCGCCCATCTGGGACCAGGCGATGACGCCGCCTTTTAGCACCATTTCCGGTTTGACGCCGAAAAACGCCGGGTGCCAGACGACCAGGTCGGCGAGCTTGCCCGGTTCCACCGAACCGACGATATGCGATATGCCGTGGGCGATGGCGGGATTGATCGTGTATTTGGCGATATACCGCTTGATGCGGAAGTTGTCGCCGCCGGTTCCTTCGTCTTCCGGAAGCGGTCCGCGCTGGCGTTTCATCTTGTCGGCCGTCTGCCAGGTGCGCGTGACGACCTCGCCGACCCGGCCCATGGCCTGCGAATCGGAGCTGATGATGCTGAGGACGCCCAGATCGTGCAGGATGTCTTCGGCGGCAATCGTTTCCGGGCGGATCCGGCTGTCGGCGAAGGCCACGTCTTCCGGGATCGAGCTGTCCAGATGGTGGCAGACCATCAGCATGTCGAGGTGCTCGTCGATCGTGTTGACCGTAAACGGCCGCGTGGGGTTGGTGGAGGAAGGGATGACGTTGGGTTCCGCCGCCACGCGGAGGATGTCGGGCGCGTGGCCTCCGCCGGCGCCTTCGGTGTGGTAGGTGTGAATCGTCCGTCCGGCGATGGCGGCCAGCGTGTCCTCCACGAAGCCGGCCTCGTTGAGGGTATCCGTATGAATGGCGACCTGGACATCGTACCGGTCCGCCACCGACAGGCAGGCGTCGATCGCGGCCGGCGTGGATCCCCAGTCCTCGTGGAGCTTCAGGCCGATGGCGCCGGCTTCGATCTGTTCCGCCAGCGGCTCGGGCGTCGAGCAGTTGCCCTTGCCGAGAAAACCGAGATTCATCGGGAACGCCTCCGCCGCTTCGAGCATCCGGTGAGTGTGCCAGGCGCCCGGCGTGCAGGTGGTGGCGTTGGTGCCGGTGGCGGGTCCGGTGCCGCCGCCGATCATGGTGGTTATGCCGGATTCGAGGGCGGTTTGGATCTGTTGCGGACAAATGAAGTGTACGTGCGTGTCGATGCCGCCGGCGGTGACGATCTTGCCGTCGGCGGCGATCACTTCCGTCGACGCGCCGACGACGAGGTCGGGGTGGACGCCGTCCATCGTGTCGGGGTTGCCCGCCTTGCCGATGGCGACGATGCGGCCGTCGCGGATGCCGATGTCGCCCTTGACGATGCCCCAGTGGTCGATGATGACGGCCCCCGTGATCACCGTGTCGAGCGCGCCGGATGCCCGCGTCGCCCGCGCCGACTGGCCCATGCCGTCGCGCACCACTTTGCCGCCGCCGAATTTGCATTCGTCTCCGTACACTGTGAAGTCACGTTCGATAACCGCCCACAATTCGGTATCCGCCAGGCGAACGGCGTCGCCTGCCGTTGGTCCGAACATGGCGGCGTACCGCCGGCGGGACAGCGTGGTGCCTTCCGCGCCGTTTCCCGCCGCGCCGCCGCTGATGCCGTGATCGGGGGCGGCTCCTTCGCTTGCGCTTTTGTCCGCTTGCCCGGCCGGGAGATCTTCTCCCGCCCTGCCGCTGACGGCCCCGTTAAAACCGTGGATTTCACGTGTGCCGCCAAAAGGCACCAGCGTGACCGGTTTCTCTTCGCCGGGTTCAAAGCGGACGGCGGTGCCGGCCGGTATGTCCAGCCGCTTGCCGAATGCGGCTTTCCGGTCGAATTTCAGCCAACGGTTCGCTTCGTAAAAATGAAAGTGCGATCCCACTTGAACCGGACGGTCGCCGGTGTTGACGACGGTGATCGTCGTGCGCGTCCGGCCTTCGTTGATTTGGACGACTCCGTCCGGGGTGCGGATTTCTCCGGGAATCATGAAAGACCTCCTTTCCGGGTTGAATTGTTCATCGTCGCACGGGTGGATCGGCCGTTCGGACGTCCGGCCCAAGCCGGGGTTCGCCGAGCGCGACATCCGCCGGTCAGGAGCGGATCGGTTCGTGTACGGTCACCAGTTTCGTGCCGTCGGGGAATGTCGCTTCCACCTGAACTTCGCCGATCATTTCGGGCACGCCCTCCATGCACTGATCGCGGGTCAGAATGCGCCCGCCGTACTCCATGAGCTCTGCCACCGTCTTGCCTTCCCGGGCTCCTTCCATAATTTCCGATACCAAAATGGCCATGGCTTCCGGATAATTCAGCTTCAGGCCGCGCTCCAGCCGCCTGCGGGCCAGATCGGCGGCATAGCTGATGAGCAGCTTCTCCCTCTCCCGCTCGGTCAGGCGCATCAATGTCACCTCCTTTTACAATCGAGTCTCGATTGTGTCATAAATTATAACACAAATGATGCAGATGAAAAGCGTTTTTTCCTCGGATGTGAATTTTTATGTAATAAAATCTTACAGAAAATTACATGATGACCCGTTCCGATGTTATCATAATTGACGTAAATTACAAAAACCCGGAAATCGGAACAAGGAGTGGGAGTGGGGTCATGAAAGTCAAAGTTTGGTCGGTTGTGCTG
>DATCLN010000190.1:0-16663 GCA_036563895.1 Paenibacillaceae bacterium | reverse complement strand
CAGCATGCTTGAATGTTACTTGGCATTTCGTTAACTCTTCGGAACCGCCTGGTGCGGACCCGCATGCCAGGTGGTGTGAGAGGACGGGGGCTAGCCGCCCCCTTCTACTCGATTTCCGGCCTGCTTGACACGGGCATTGGTCCGTCGGCGGTTCCATAAATGGTATAATCATGAAAAATCGGCGGACGCCGGCCTTGGTTGACAGGGCAAAACGCGCATATTACAATTAGGAGCAATGATTGACAGGGCGAAAATCGATGACGGGAAAGAGTACTCCGGAACCGCATCCGCAGAGAGGGCGGCCTTCGGCTGCAAGCCGCCTGGTGACGACCGGACGAAAGACCTCCCCGAGATGTCCGTGCGAACGGGCCGCAGGCGGACCGCGGGACCCCAGTAGTGCGGAACGCGGCCGGGCGTTATCCGGCGAACGAGCGGACGCGTGTCGGCGGGCCTGCGGGCGGCATGGGCCGGCCGGGCGGCGCGTCCGGAAGACGGGTGGCACCACGGGAGCCGAGGCTCTCGTCCCAGGCGGGACGGGGGCTTTTTTGATGGGGCCTGAGATTTTGAGTTTCTGACAAATGGGGTGATCGCGTGGCTTTTCAAAGACCGCCGGGAACGCAGGACATCCTGCCGGCAAGCGCGTCGCTCTGGCAGCACGTGGAACGGACCGCGCGGGAGCTGTGCCGGCGATACAACTACCGGGAAATCCGCACGCCGATCTTCGAAGCGACCGAGCTGTTCCGGCGGGGCGTCGGCGAGACGACTGACATCGTGGAAAAGGAAATGTACACCTTCGAGGACCGCGGCGGGCGGAGCATGACGCTGCGGCCGGAAGGGACGGCGGGCGTCGTGCGCGCCTATGTGGAGAACAAGCTGTACGGCGAGCCGGATCTCAGCAAGCTGTACTACATCGGGCCGATGTTCCGCTACGAGCGGGCCCAGGCCGGGCGGTACCGGCAGTTCCACCAGTTCGGCGTGGAGGCGATCGGGTCGGACGATCCGGCGCTGGACGCGGAAGTGATCGCCCTCGGGTACGATTTTTACCGGATGCTTGGCCTGGACGGCGTCACGTTGGAGATCAATTCCGTCGGCACGCCCCGGGTCCGCGCCGCCTTCCGCGAGCGGCTGCTGGCGTTCCTCGAGCCGATGCGGGATACGCTGTGCAAGGACTGCCAGGCGCGCATGGCGCGCAACCCGCTGCGGGTGCTGGACTGCAAGGTGGATCAGGACAAGTTTGCGGACGCGCCTTCCATCCTGGACAGCCTGGACGAGGCGTGCGCGGCACATTTCGCCCGGGTGCGGGAGCATCTGGAGGCGATGGAGATCCCTTACGTGATCAACCACCGGCTCGTGCGCGGGCTGGATTATTACACCCATACCGCTTTTGAGTACAAGGCGCAGGGGATCGGCGCCATCGACGCCGTCGGCGGCGGCGGCCGGTACAACGGCCTGGTGGCGCAGATCGGCGGCGAAGATCGTCCCGGCGTGGGCATGGCCATCGGCCTGGAGCGCACGATCCGGCTCCTGGAGCAGCGGCAGCTTGGGATGGATTCGGACGGCCGCGTCGACCTGTACTGGGTCGCCCTCGGCGAACGGGCGGAGCGGGCGGCGACGGGCCTGATCCGGAAGCTGCGGCTGGCGGGCCTTGCGGTGGAGCGCGACTACCAGGGCCGCAAGATCAAGGCGCAGCTCAAGGCGGCGGACCGGATCGGCGCGCGCTACGCGGCGGTCGTCGGCGACGACGAGCTGGACCGCGGCGTCATCGCGCTCAAGCGCCTGGATACGGGCGAGCAGCGCGAAGTGGCACCGGAGGAACTCACGCGAATTTTGCTGGAGGAAAGGGAGAAGGACGCGCAATGATGCTCAAGACGCACGATTGCGGCAAGCTGACCAAACAGGACGTGGGCAAGACGGTGGTGCTCAACGGCTGGGTGCAGCGCTGGCGGGACCTCGGCGGGGTGCTGTTCATCGACCTGCGGGACCGCAGCGGCATCATCCAGCTGGTGTTCAGCCCCGAGTTTTCCAAGGAAGCCCACGAAATCGCCGACCGGGCGCGCATCGAATACGTGCTGGCGGTGCGCGGACAGGTGGTGGAACGCGATCCCGAGACGTACAACCCGAACCTGCCCACCGGCGACATCGAGGTGCGGGTGACGGAAGTGGAAATCCTGAACACCGCCAAGACGCCGCCCTTTGCCATCGAGGACGGCATCGACGTGGACGAGGCGGTGCGCCTGAAATACCGTTTCCTCGACCTCAGGCGCCCGGAGATGCAGCGGACGCTGATGCTGCGCGCCAAGGCGATGCGCGCCATCCGCGAATATCTGGACAGCCACGGGTTCATCGAGATCGAAACGCCGATCCTCACCCGCAGCACGCCGGAAGGGGCGCGCGACTACCTCGTGCCGAGCCGCGTGCATCCGGGGGAATTTTTCGCCCTGCCGCAGTCGCCGCAGCTGTTCAAGCAGCTGCTCATGATCGCCGGGCTGGAGCGGTACTACCAGATCGCCCGCTGCTTCCGCGACGAGGATCTGCGCGCCGACCGGCAGCCGGAGTTCACGCAGATCGACATCGAGACGTCGTTCCTGTCGCGGGATCAGCTCCTTGACTTGATGGAGGGCATGATTGTCCACCTGTTCAAGGAAACGATCGGCGTGGAGCTGCCGCGGCCGTTCCGCCGGCTCACCTGGGACGAAGCCATCCACAAATACGGTTCGGACAAGCCGGACCTGAGGTTCGGCCTGGAGATCGTGGACGTCACCGACATCGTGAAGGACAGCGACGTGAAGGTGTTCTCCACCGTCGCCGCTTCCGGCGGTGTGGTCAAGGCGCTGAACGCCAAGGGCTGCGCGAACTGGAGCCGCAAGGAGCTGGACGACCTGCAGCCGTTCGCCGTCCGCTACGGCGGCAAGGGCCTCGCCTGGATCACCGTGAAGGACGGGGAGTGGCGCGGGCCGATCGTGAAGTTTTTCAAACCGGAGGAAATCGAAGCCTTGCGCGAACGGCTCGGCGTGGAAGAGGGCGACCTGATCTGCTTCTCCGCCGACAAGCTGAAGGTCGCGGCCAACGTGATGGGGCAGCTTCGCCTGAAGGTGGCCCGCGACCTCGGCCTCATCGACGAAAACCGTTTCGAGATCGCGTGGGTCGTCGATTTTCCGCTGCTGGCCTGGAACGAAGAAGAAAAGCGCTGGGAGGCGGAAAACCATCCGTTCACCCGGCCGCGGGACGAGGACGTGCCGCTGTTTGACACCGACCCGGGCGCGATGAAGGCCCAGGCGTACGACCTGGTGCTGAACGGCTATGAGGTGGGCGGCGGCTCGATGCGGATCTACCGCCGCGACATGCAGGAGAAAATGTTCCGCACCCTGGGCTTCACGCCGGAAGAGGCGCGGGCCAAGTTCGGTTTCTTCCTGGACGCCCTGGAGTACGGCACGCCGCCCCACGGCGGGATCGCCTTCGGGCTGGACCGGCTTGTCATGCTGCTGGCCGGCCGGGACAACCTGCGCGAAACCATCGCCTTCCCGAAGACGGCCAGCGCCTCCGATCCCATGACGGACGCGCCGTCGCCGGTGACCGAGCGGCAGCTGGAGGAGCTGCACATCCGCCTGTCCGCCAAGGCGCAGGCCGAGCTGGCGCGGCGGAAGGCGGCCTCCGCGGGCGGGGCGTCCGGGGAAGGACAGGCAGAAGGGGCTTCCGCGGAAGGTCTGGAAGCCGGCGCGGCCGGCGCGGCTTCCGACGGGAACGCGTAACGCCGGTGTCAGTCGCGGGCCAAGCCGCTGCTGAAGGCCCGAAAGCCGGGCCGGTGCAGGCGGCGCGGTTTCCGGCGGGGATGGGAAAGTACCCGTCCGCCGCGGGAGGGAGCCCGTCCGTCACGGCGAACCGGCCGAAATCGGGCGGGCTTTCGCCCGTTTTTTCCGTTCCTCGGCATCCGCCTTCGCCATTTGCCTGTCCGCTCCCATACAATGGACTATCCTGTATGCGGAGGTGCAGACCGTGGGCAAAAGCCGCCAGGGACGGACAGGCGGCGGGGAACAGGTCCGTTCCGGCCGGATCGTCCTCGCGGCGAGAGGCGGAGCAAAAGCGGGAATCCGAAAGCGGGCGCAAAGCTCCGGGAGCCGCCGGACGAAAGGGAGCGGATCGGCAGGCCGCCGCACGTCGGAGCGTCAGCAGATGCAACAGGCGCAGGAAGCGTTTCAGCCGCGGGATCCGTTCTGGGATCCATGGGATGATCCGCCTTTCGGCGAAGGAGGTTTTCCGCAGGAAGCCATGGGCGAGGAAAACCCCGGCCAGGACAACCGGGAAGCCGGGGTACGGCAGCAGGGACAAGATCCGTTCGACGATTGGTGACGGAAACATTAATACGGCAACCAGGTTACCATCCTTCTCCTCCGTCTGCCGGGACCCGGGACGACCCGCCGGGTCCGGACATGACGGAGGTTTTTTATCTGCCGAAGGCGCAAATTCGCGTTTGTCTGCGCAAGGCGCGGCCATTATGGTATGATGATAAAAACGTCATGAAAGACGGCCAAAAGCGGGGAAGACACGTTGATGAACACGCAATTCCGGAAAGCGTTCATGTCCGCGACGATGATTCTCCTGACCGCGTTCGCGACGGTCGCCACCGTCCGGCAAACCGCCGCGCGGAGCCTGCCGGCCTGGTCTGCGGCGTGGACCGCGTCGACCGTGTACTTCATCCCGTCCCTGTTCCTTTCTTCTTCCGGATTCCCGGCGTCGGCGGCGCTTTCGGGACGCGGCGTCTCCCCCGCCGAGGCCGATTCGCCCGCCCCTCGGCACCGCCTGTCTTCCATCGGGCATTTGCCCTCCGCCGTCGTCGCGGGAAAATCCCGGCAGACCTTCGCCAAGGCCGCGCCGTCCGAAGCGGAGCCAACGGCGGAGCGGTCCGGTTCGGACAAGGCGGACCGGTGGCCGTATGCCCGGCCCTGGATCATCGCGCACCGGGGCGTGTCCATGCACGCGCCGGAGAACACCTTTGCCGCCTTCGACCTGGCGCTCCGGGAAGGAGCCGACTTCATCGAGCTGGACGTCAGGCGCAGCAGGGACGGCCGGCTGGTGGTCATCCACGACGCGACGGTGGACCGGACGACGGACGGGAGGGGCCGCGTCGCCGATCTCTCCTGGGACGTCCTGAACCGGCTGGACGCGGGTTCATGGTTTGGTCCCTCGTTTGCGGGGCAGCCCCTGCCGCTTCTGGAAGAGGTGCTGGACCGCTACGCCGGCAAGATCGGCCTGCTGGTGGAACTGAAAGACCCGGACGCCGAAGACGAACTGGCCGCGCTGCTGACCGCCCGCGGCCTCATGGACGGCATCGAGAACAGGCTCATCGTCCAGTCGTTCCACCCGGAGTCGATGCGCCGGCTGCGGAATCTGCTGCCGAAGATCCAGATCGGCGTGCTCACCGGACAGAATGGAAGGAAGCCTTCTGAAAAGGATCTGGACCATTTCGCCGGGTTCGCCGATTTCATCAACGTCCGTCTGGACACGGCGGACGCCAGGCTCGTCCAGCGCATCCACCGGCGGGGCGCGCTCACCCTCGTCTGGACCGTCAAGTATCCCGGCGAGGTCGCTCCGCTTCTTAAGGCGGGCGTGGACGGCATCGTGACCGACGATCCGGCACTCGTGCCGAGGAACGCGGATAACCGGAAAGGGAGGCCAAGCGGATGAACGGGAACGAAGCGGATCTGTTCGGCCACGCGCTGGAAAGCGATCCGCGCATGCGGCTTCTGGCGGACCGGATGCGGCCGGACACGCTGGACGAATTCATCGGCCAGGAGCACCTGGTCGGTCCGGGCAAGCTGCTTCGCCGCGCCATCGAATCGGACGCGGTCAGTTCCATCATCCTGTTCGGTCCGCCGGGCAGCGGCAAGACCACGCTGGCGCACATCATTTCGAAACGGACGAAAGGGGACTTCGTGCGGCTGAACGCCGTGGACGCCACCGTCAAGGACGTGCGGGACGTCATCGAACGGGCGGAGCGCAACCGGCGTCTGTACGGCCGCAAGACGATCCTGTTCCTCGACGAAGTGCACCGTTTCAACCACGCGCGGCAGGACGCCCTCCTGCCGGCGGTGGAAAAGGGAACCATCATCTTCATCGGCGCCACCACGGAAAATCCGTACCACACCATCAACGGGGCGCTCCTGTCCCGGTCCACGCTGTACCGGCTGTACCCGCTCACGCGGGAGCACGTGCTGGAAGCGATGCGCCGGGCCATCGCCGATCCGGTGAAAGGTCTCGGCTTCATGAAGCTGCGCGTCGACGAGGACGCGATGCTCCACATCGCGACGGTGGCCAACGGCGACATCCGCCGGGCGCTGTCCGCGCTGGAGCTGGCGGCCATGGCCACGCCGCCCGGTCCGGACGGGACGGTGCATATCACGCTGCAAACGGCGGAAGAGGCGATCCGCCAGCCGACGGTGCAGGCGGATGAATCCACGCAGTATGACGTGCTGTCGGCTTTTCACAAAAGCGTGCGGGGTTCGAGCGACGCCGCGCTGTTCTGGTTTTTGTACGGGGTGGAAAAGCTGGGCATGGACCCCCTGGTGTTTGTCCGGCGGCTTACCGTGGCGTGCAGCGAGGACATCGGCCTGGCCAATCCGCAGGCGCTGGTCCAGGCGGTGAGCGCATGGCAGGCGTACGAGCGCATCGGCTGGCCGGAGGGCAGGCTCCCGATCGCCCAGGCCATTCTGTTCGCGGTGGAGAGCCCGAAATCCAACTCCGTCCTGCGCGCCGTCGACAACGCCATGGAGGCGATCGCGCGGCAACCGTCCTACGAGGTGCCGATGCACATCCGCGACAACAATTACAAGAGCGCGGCCAAACTCGGCCACACGGGCTACAAATATCCGCACGACTATCCCGGCCATTACGTGGAACAGCAGTATGCGCCCGATCCGCTGAAAGACCGTCTGTTTTACCATCCCACGTCGCAGGGGATGGAAGAACGGATCCGCGCCGGCCGGGAGCGCCGCCTTGGCCTGGGCGGCCGTGCCATGGAAGCGCGGGAGCACGGCGCCGCTGAAGCCGGGGATAAAGGCGCCGCGGTTGAGCGGGATAAAAACACGTGACGCCATTTCCCGGTTCGGGCGGGATTTCGAGTTTTAAGTCCGTCTCGCCCGAAAAATGGCATAGTGGGCGGGCCGTAGCGAATAGAGTGGGATACGGCGACCCGTAGCTCTCCGTTCCTCCGTTTGACGCCGGACCGGAAAACATTTAATCTATTTTATTAACAAACATACATTCCATTTTCCTGGCTCCGAAGGAGGTGTACCTATCCTCACTCGGCGGGGGTAGGGAATCATTGAGCAGTGACCCTTTTCCGCTAGGCGTGGATCTGGTCCTCATCTTTTTCCTGGTGTTTCTGAACGGCTTTTTCGTGGCGGCCGAATTCGCCATGGTCAAGGTGCGCGGCACGCGCATCGACACCCTGGCCCAGGGCGGCCATGTGCGGGCGAAATTTGCCTCGCATCTGACGAACAATCTGGATGCTTACCTGTCCGCCTGCCAGCTCGGCATCACGCTGTCTTCCCTGGCGCTGGGCTGGATCGGGGAGCCGGCTCTTGCCGCCGCTTTGGAACCGGTGTTCAAGTTCCTCGGCGTGGGCGAGAACCTGGTCCATCCGTTCGCCTTCGCCATCGGGTTCATCGTCATCACCATGCTGCACATCGTCCTTGGCGAGCTGGCGCCGAAGTCGCTGGCCATCCGCAAGGCGGAGACCGTCACGCTCTGGACGGCGGCGCCGATGGTCTGGTTTTACAAGATCATGCGCCCATTCATTCTGCTTCTGAACGGCATGGCCAACCGGCTGCTGCGGTGGGTGGGCATCGAACCCGCCGGGGAAGCCTCGGCCCATACCGAAGAGGAAATCCGCATCCTGATGAAGGAAAGCCACAAGAGCGGATACATCGACAACACCGAGCTGACCCTGGTTGACAACATTTTCGAATTCGCCGAAACGAACGCCCGGGAGATCATGATTCCCCGCACGGAAATGGTCTGCCTGTACATGAATCTTCCGTTTGAGGAGAACAAGCGGATCGCCCTGGAGGAAATGCACACCCGCTATCCGGTCTGCGAAACGGACAAGGACAACATCATCGGGTTCATCCACATCAAGGACCTGATCAAGAGCGAAGGCAAAATCCAGGACCTGCGTTCGATCCTGCGTCCGATCCTCACGGTGCCGGAGAGCATGCCGATCAGTTCGCTGCTGAAGCTGATGCAGAAGAACAAGTCGCAGATCGCCATCCTGATCGACGAATACGGCGGCACCTCCGGCCTGGTGACGATGGAAGACATCATGGAGGAGATCGTCGGGGAAATCCAGGACGAATTCGACGAGGAACGGGCCGACGTGGAGCAAAAGGACGAAAACACCTTCTCGATCAGCGGCATGATGCTCATCGAGGAAGTGAACAGCCTTTTCGGACTGGACATTCCGACGGACGACTACGACACGATCGGCGGCTGGATCTATTCCCAGATCGAGATTCCGCCGAAAAAGAATCAGGTAGTGGAGCACGAAAGCGGTTACAAGTTCATCGTCGAGGAAACCGACAACCTCCGCATCTCCCGCATCACCGTCGTGCGCGGCGAAAACGCCGGCGCGAAGCCGCCGGAAGTGGTGAACGGCTGACGCGGAGCATCGAAACGGGAACCCATGAGGCTGTGAAGCCGATGGGGTTCCCGTTTTTGTTTCCGCCGGCGGGTGTCCGGAGAGAATTGCGACAAAAGACGGCATCCGGGGCCATGCCGGATCCCGTCCGTGACCGCGTCCCGGAGCGCGCCGGCGTTCATCGCACCACTTTCAGGATCTCGTCCACTCCCTTGCGCGGAGTGGGTTCGGGATGGACCGCCGGATAACCCAGGGCGATCACCATGTTCACCTGCCGCGAGGCGTCGATGCCCAGCTCCCGGCGCAGCTCCTCTTCCGCGAGCAGCACCGGCCCGGTCATCGGGCAGCAGGCCAGCCCCCGGGCGTGCGCCGCCAGCATCAGGATCATGGCCGCGAGGCAGCTGCTCTTGACGCTTTCTTCCCGCCAGACGCCTTCGTCCGCGAAGCCGATGGGATCGAAGATTTTTTCGCGGAATTTGGAATGATAAGGGGTTGCGAGGCACACGAGAAGCGCCGGGGCGCCGCCGAAGGCGGTGGCGTAGGGCCCGAAGGATTTGAGAAGAAGACGGGCCTCCCGCCCCTTGCCTTGCGCTTCGGCTTCCGCGGCCCGGCGGTGCAGCGCGTCCCAGGTCATCCGTTCGATCCGGCCGATTTTCTCCCGGTCCAGCACGGCGACGAACTCCCACGGCTGGGAATTCGTGTCGCTTGGCGCGAAGCGGGCGCAATCGACGAGTTCCCGGATTTCGGATTTGTCCACCGGCTTGTCCAAAAATTTGCGGATGCTGCGGCGCTCCCTTACCAGTCGCCGGAACACGGCGTAGGGGGAATCACCGGCATCCCGTCCGGAATGGGGCGCAAGGTCCGGATTCGGAGTCTGACGCAAGGTTTTGTCTCCTTTCCGAAGGTGAATCATCAGGAAGATCAGGAGTATCCGCGCACGTGCGCGTACAGGAATCCGATCGCGGCGGTCAGGGCGGTTCCCGCTCCGACGAGGAACGGGGCGCTCGCACCGAACGTGTCGTACAGCCAGCCGGCCACCGGACCCGTGAACAGTCCCGCCAATCCCACCCAGACGGTGACGAACACCGCCTGGCCTGTGGCGCGGAACTGGTCCGGCAGGAGATGGGTCATGAAACGCATCGCCGTCACGAAAAAGATGCCGAACGTCACGCTGTGCATGAGCGAGACGGCGAGGATCGCCCACGGGCTTTCACTCACGGACAGCAGCAGCATCCGCACCATGTAGAAAAACGCCGCCGCCGAAAGCAGGGGAAGCTCCTTCAGACGGTGTCCGACGCGGGCCAGCAGGAGCATCACCGGGATTTCGCTGACCGAGGAGGTCAGCCACAGCCATCCGACCAGCCCCTCGCCTCCGACCTCCTGCATGCGGAGCGACAGAAAGCTCTCGTTGACCCGGTGGGGCACGGCCACGAACCAGACCAGGACGAAAAACAGCAACGTTCTCCGCTGCTTCAGAATGCCCCACAGTTCGCTGAAATCAAACCGGCGCAAGTTCGCCTGGAAATCGCCGAGGAACGGGACGAAGGCCAGCGCCGCGGCGGCGGTGAGGCAGCCGGCCGGGACGACCATGGGCGAACCGATTTCGGCGTACAGATAACCGAAAAAAACGGCGCACAGCGCAAAACCGACGGAACCGAACACGCGGATGGAGGCGAAACTTCTTCCCAGACGGTTCGACGCCAGCAGGGACAGGCTGTCCACCATGGGAATCGCCGGCGCCTGGAAAAAATAAAAAGCCGCCATGAGCGCGACGATGGCCGTGAATTGCCTCAAAGGGGCCAGCGCGAGAAAGACGGCGATCTGGCACAGGAACAGAATGCCCAAGAGGAGCCGGATGTTTTTGGCCTTGTCGGCGATGAGGCCGAGCAGCAGGTTGGAGACGATGGCCATGAGCGGTCCCGTGGCGTATACGGAGCCAATCTCCAACCGGGAAAAGCCCAGTTCCGCAAAATAGAGGGGAATGCAAACCACCAGCAACGAGAACATGGCATTGCCCGTAAATTGCAGACCCCGCAGCACCGCAAGCTGATGAAGCTTTTCCCGCGTCATTCGTCGATTCACCTGTTTCCGCCAGAACCTGTGTTGCCTTTTGCCATTATAGCAAAGATTGCGGCCTTCGGCGGATATTTTTCGCGGGAACGGCGGAATTGCAGGAGACATCTGGATTTCGCCCTGCTGAAATGTTACATTTAGGAAGGACAATACGGACGGGAGGCATCCATGAACAAGGACAACGGGCTGGAAGGCTTGCCGCCCCGGGGAGCGCTGTCGCTCATGTACAGGATGTACAGGAGCGTGCTGCCGGAAGTGCGGCGCGAGCTGGATCGACTCCGGCAGATGGCGGAGCGGATCCCCGACCCCGAACTGCGCCGGCAGGCGCTGGCGAGCATGGGCAGCAAGCAGTTCCACTGCGAGGGAGGCGCCGTCTACGCGGCGGTCGGCGACGGAAGCTTAAGGCGCGTGCTGATTCCGCTCATTGTCGCTTTCCAGACGATCAGCGACTACCTGGACAACCTGTGCGACCGCAGCACCTCCATGGATGCGGGAGATTTCCGGCTGCTGCACCAGAGCATGGTCGACGCGGTGACGCCAGGCGCCGAACCGAAGAATTACTACGCCCTCCGGCGGGAACAGGACGACGGAGGCTATTTGCATGCCCTGGTCCGCCAGTGCCAGTCGTGCATCGACCGGCTGCCCTCCTACCCGCAGGTCAGGGACGCGGTGCGCCGGCTGGTCGGATTGTACCGGGATCTGCAGGTCTACAAGCACATCGCCCCCCGTTTGAGGGAAGGGCAGCTCAAGGCCTGGTGGCAAAGCCACCGCGCCTTCGGCCGGGATCTGTGGTGGAACGAATTCGCCGCCGCGACGGGCTCGACGCTGGGCGTATTCGCCCTGTTCCAGGCCGCTTGCGACCCGAATCTGGACCGGGCCGTCACGGACCGGATCGTGAATGCCTATTTTCCCTACATCTGCTGCCTGCACATCATGCTGGATTACCTGATCGACCAGACGGAGGACGAAGCCGGCGGCGATCTGAATTTCTGCAGCTATTACGAAAACGGCGAGCAGATGACGGAACGGCTGCTGTGGATCGCGGAACAGGCGCGGCGCTCCGCTTTCACGCTTCCTTCTCCGCGCTTCCACCAGATGGTGGTGGAGGGGCTCATCGCCCTGTACCTGTCCGATCCGAAGGTCCGCGACCGGCGGGTGGCGGACACCGCGCGGGCCATGATGCAGGGAGGCCCGCTGGTCAGGCTTTTCTTTTTTGCCAACAGCCGATGGATTCGAAGGACACAGACGCACAAAACGGGAGTGGAGGTTGTCTGATGGCAGCTGTCAAAAGGATTGCCGTTCTGACGAGCGGCGGGGATTCGCAGGGCATGAATGCCGCGGTGCGGGCCGTCGTCCGCAGCGGACTCGTGCACGGGCTGGAAGTGTACGGCATCCAGCGGGGATACCAGGGGCTGCTGAACGGGGAAATCCGCGAAATGGACCTGCGCAGCGTGGGGGACATTCTGCAGCGGGGAGGGACGATTCTGCAGACCGCCCGGTGCCAGGAGTTCATGACCCCGGAAGGCCAGCGCCGCGGGGCGGAAATGCTGCGGGAGCACGGCATCGACGCCCTGGTGGTGATCGGCGGCGACGGTTCCTATCGCGGGGCGCAGAAGCTGAACGAGCTGGGCATCAAGACGATGGGCCTGCCGGGGACCATCGACAACGACATCGCGTTCACGGACTTCACCATCGGATTTGACACCGCCGTCAGCATCGTCGTGGACGCCATCAACAAGCTGCGGGACACGATGACGTCCCACGAGCGGACCTCGGTGGTCGAAGTGATGGGCCGCCATTGCGGGCACATCGCCCTCTATGCGGGGCTGGCCAGCGGCGCGGAAGTGATCCTGGTGCCGGAGGTTCCCTTCGACCTGCGGGACATTGCCGCCAAGCTGCGCGAAAGCGCCGAAAAGGGCAAACGCCACAGCATCATCGTGGTGGCGGAAGGGGCCGCCAAGGGCGAAGAAATCGCAAAAAAGTTGACCGAACTTTGCGGCATCGAGCCGAGGACGACGGTGCTCGGCCATATCCAGCGGGGCGGGTCGCCCACCCACAACGACCGGATTCTGGCCAGCCGTCTGGGCGATTTCGCGGTGCGCCGGCTGATCGCGGGCGACTCCGGAAAGGCGTGCGGCGTCATCAAAGGCGAGCTGGTCGCCACCGACTTCGACATCGTGGTGAATACGAAAAAGCCGTTTGACATGGAGCTGTACGAACTGGCCATGCGGCTGTCGCAATAATAGCCATAAAAGCGGACGGGTCCGGACCGCAGGGCGCGCGCCCTGCCATCCGGACCCGCTTGCGTTTCGGCCTGGAATTTTACGCTCCGGAGCCGGCTTCCTCCGCATCCTTTTCCCTCACGGCTTTGTCCACCAGCGTATAGTCCACTCCGTCGGTGTACGTGTTCCCCGCGTTCCACAGCAGGAACTCGTCGACGCCGGTGTCGGCCAGCGCCTTCAGCTGCGCCTCAACCTCCTTGACGCCGTACGGGATGTAATGTCCGCTGCCCAGCCATTTGGCGGTGAAATCCTGGATCCAGGGGCGGATGATCGGCTTGGCGTCGCCGAGCTCCGCGAGCTTCTTGTGGGTGTCTTCCATCGCGCCCTTGACCGTGGCGTAGGGCGCCTTGTCGGGGTCCTTCTGGCCGAACCAGCCGGTGGAGTAGTGGCTCGGATAGACCATGGGACAAATGACGTCCACGTGGCTGGAAATTTTGACGAAGTCCTGTCCGATCCCCTCCGCGGCCGGCACCGAGGCGGCGTACCCGAAAATGTCCACGGATACGCGGACGCCCAGGGGCCTCAGCCGCTCCTGCGCGTATTCCACGAAGCCGGCGACCACGTCGACGCGGCTCTCTTCCGTCTTGGCGTATTTCAGCTTGTCGGCCCGCTTCTCGAACCCTTCGGGAAACCGCACGTAGTCGAACTGGATTTCCTTGAACCCGAGCCTCGCCGCCTCTTCGGCGACGGCGACGTTGTATTCCCAGACTTCTTTCAGGTAGGGATTGACGAAATGGTCCTTCTTGCTGTTTTGCCAGACCGAACCGTCGGGATTGAGGAACGAGAGGTCGGGACGCTTCTTGGCCAGCACGCTGTCCTTGAACACGACGATGCGGGCGATGGGGTAGATGTCGTGCTCCCGGAGGGTGTCCATCAGCTTCCCGATGTCCTTGATGTAGGACTGGGAAGTTCCGTACTTGGCCAGCTCCGGATTGTCGGTCTTGTAGGTGATGTAGCCCCGGTCGTCCTTGATGTCAATGACCATGGCGTTCAGCTCGGTCCGGTCCACCAGATCGAGCAGCTCCTTCATCCTGGCGCCGCCCGCGCTGTACGCGGTGACATAGATGCCCTTGATCTTGGGAGCGTCGGGCTGCGGATCGGCCGTTTGCCCCTGCTCGCCGTCCGGCTGTCCGGCTTGCCCTCCCTCTTGCGCACTTCCGCCTGCGGCGCCGTCGGGCCGGATGGAATCCGCAAGCATGGCTCGAATCATTCCGATTTGCGTCGAACCCGTCATGTCCTGGTCGGAATGCAGCAGGGACTGCATCAGCAAAAAGAGGGCAAACAGCACGTCCATGTGGCTCGATCTCCCCATAAGCGCTTTCCCTAAGATTATATACGAACGAGCCGTGCTGATGCATCATGAAGTTTGTCAACATTTGGCGAAAACGGCCGGACCGGGATTGTGCGGGACAGGAGCCGAAAAAACGACCTGCCGGAAGCCCGGGGCCGGTTTCGCTGGTGTTGGCCGTCCCGGTTGTGCTATAATGAACTGAAAATTTCATTGGAAGCCATTTTCAGCAACGGAAAGGGCCCCAAAACAAAAGGAGATTTGGATATTTTGAACGCATTTGAACGATTCGGTCTGGAGCCGGAACTGCTCCAGGCCATCTCCGAGATGGGATTCGAGGAGCCGACGCCCATCCAGGAAAAGGCGATTCCCGTCGCCCTGGCCGGCCGCGACATCATCGGCCAGGCCCAGACGGGGACCGGCAAGACGGCGGCGTTCGGCATTCCCTTGCTTAGCCGCATTTCACCGCAGGAAGACCGCATCGTCGCCCTGGTGATGGCGCCCACGCGGGAACTGGCCATCCAGGTGGCGGAGGAACTAGGCAAACTGGGACGACCCAAGGGGATTCGCACCCTGGCCATTTATGGCGGGCAGAGCATCGATCTGCAGATCCGGTCGCTCCGGCGCCGGCCCCAGATCATCATCGGCACGCCCGGCAGGCTGCTCGACCACATCAACCGCAGGACGATCCGGCTGGACGATGTGCGCATGGTGGTGCTGGACGAGGCGGACGAAATGCTGGACATGGGCTTCATGGACGACATCCGGACGATCCTCGGCCTCGTGCCGCCCCAGCGCCAGACGCTGCTGTTTTCGGCTACGATGCCGCCCAACATCCAGAAGCTGGCGCAGCAGTTCCTGCGGAATCCGGAGCACATCTCCGTGGTGCCGAAGCAGGTGAGCGCGCCGTCCGTCCACCAGTTCTATCTTGAAGTCCAGGAACGGATGAAATTCGAGGCCCTGTGCCGGCTGCTGGACATGGAGCCGCCGGAGCTGGCCATCATCTTCGGCCGCACGAAGCGCCGGGTGGCGGAGCTCACCGAAGCGCTCATCAAGCGGGGATACGCCGCCGACGGGCTGCACGGCGACCTGTCGCAGCACCAGCGCGACACCGTCATGCGCAAGTTCCGCGAAGGCAGCATCGACCTTCTGGTGGCCACCGACGTGGCCGCCCGCGGGCTGGATATCAGCGGCGTGTCGCACGTCATCAATTTCGACGTTCCCCAAGACCCGGAAAGCTACGTCCACCGCATCGGCCGGACGGGCCGCGCCGGCAGCGAAGGCACGTCCTGGACCTTCGTCACGCCGCGCGAAATGGATCATTTGCGCTTCATCGAAAAAGTGACGCGGCACCGCATCGCGCGCAAGCCGCTGCCGTCGCTGGCGGAGGCGATCGAAGGCAAGCAGCGCCACATCGCCGAGCGGCTGCTGGAGACGCTCCGGAACAACGGGGAGGAAGTCGGCCCCTACAAATGGCTGGCCATGCAGCTGCTTGAGCAGCACGATTCCGTCCAGCTGCTCGCCGCGGCGCTGAAGATGCTGGCCGGCGAGCGGAAGGACGTCCCCATTGAGCTTACGCCGGAAGATCCGGTGCGCACCCGGAAGCGCAAGAACGACGGGCGCTCCGACGCCGGCGGAGCGCGGCGGCACGGCCAGGGCGCGCGGTCCGGCGGAGCGGGGCAGGGCTTTGCCGGTTCCGGCGGCCGCAGCGAGAACGGCCGCCACCGCCAAAGCGGCCGCCGGCGGGACGGGGGAGACCGCGACCGCCGTGACCGCGTGCGGGACGAGGACGACTGGAGCGACGGCTTCCGCGGGCGCGGCGGGCGCAAGGCGGAAAGCAAGACGTACCGCAACAGCGAAGATTTCGTCAAGATTTGAGCGAGATCCCGGCTGTCAAGAGCTGCCGTGAGAGGAAACCGGTTCGGGAAGGGAGTGCCGGAAGATGGAAATGCGGGGTCTGATGGGCGGTCTGTACCGAATCTGCGAATGGATCATGCGCCTTTCGGTCATCAACCTGCTGTGGATTCTCACCTCTTTGCCCGTCTGGTATCTGCTGCTGGTCTTGTTGACCGCTCCCGGCGTGGAGGATTACGAGACGTTTTTCGTGCAGACCTTCGTCCTGATCGGCATTCTGTCGCCGTTTACGCTGTTTCCGTCCACCTCCGCGATGTTCTCCGTCGCCCGCAAATGGGTGATGGGCGACACGGACGCGCCGCTCTTCAGGACGTTTTTCCGCAGCTACCGGCAGAACTGGCTGCAGGCGATGCTGGGCGGCCTCCTGTACACGGTGCTGTTCGCCGTCCTGATCTTCGATTACCGGATGTACGCGCAGAACATCGCCGGACTCGGCTTCCTCTCCATGCTGTTTTTGTTCCTGATCTTCCTGCT
>DATCLN010000189.1:0-7322 GCA_036563895.1 Paenibacillaceae bacterium | reverse complement strand
GGAATGGCCAGTTCCATCCGGTCGAGCCGGATCGTCTGGATGCTGACCTTCAGAAGGCGGGTCAGTTCCCGGTCGGTGTAAAACGGATTTTCGTCCAAGAGTTGCAGCAGCTTCTGGTGCCGTTCCCGTTTGGATAGCCGTTCGATGCCCGCCACCGCCTTTTGGTGCCGGCCGGCACTTCTTTGTCATGTTGATCTTAATACCTGGTACCAAAATCGAGTATAAAGAAAAACGCGCCGGTTCGCAATGCTGCCGGACGCGCCGCGTCGCGCTTATGAACGAATCACTTCGCGGGATTTGTAGGTGCCGCACACCCTGCAGACATGATGGGCCAGCTTCAGCTCGCCGCAATGGTCGCACCGGATCATGCCGGGAACGGCCAGCTTGTAATGGGTGCGGCGTTTGTTCTTGCGGGCTTTGGACGTTTTCCTGAACGGTACCGCCATGGTCCCACCTCCTTGTCCTGTCTGAGGGAAGGTCATGCTTCTTCGTTTTGGCCGCCGTCGAGCAGCTTGCGAAGCGCCTCCAGCCGCGGATCGATCCGCTCCCTTCGGCAGCCGCACTCGTGCTCGTTCAGATTTTGCCCGCATTCGGGGCAAAGCCCGCGGCACGCCTCGTCGCACAGCGGAGCCAGCGGAAGATGAAGGAGCAGCTCGCTTTCCAGGTACGGGCGCAGCTCCAGCCGGGATCCGGAAAACGGCACGATGTCGGACTCTTCGTCTTCCTTCGCCTCCCGGCCTTCCGGCACCGGTTTGAACGTCTCCGCGTACGGGATGTCGTAGGTTTCTTCAAGCGGCGCCAGACAGCGGGAGCAGGCGAGGCGGATCCTGCCGGTCAGCCGGCCGCTCACCTCGATGAGCCCGCCCGCCGGGCGCGCCGTCAGTTCCGCCTCCATCGGACCGATGGGTTCGGTGTCGCGCATGCCGGCAAGCAGCGGGGCGACGTCGAGGGATTCCCTTAAATGGACGGGTTCTCCCTTCGCCAGCAGACTCTGCACTTCCAGCTGCATCCGCAATCACTCCAAACAAACAACGTCATTATATCGGTGCAACCGAATTTCTGTCAACCTGAAGCGCCCGCCGATACGTCCTCCGCGTACCTGCCGGCACCCCCGCCGGTGCGCCGGACGCCCGCCCGGATCCGGGCCGCGCGGATGGTCTAACCTTGTCCGGATTCGCGTAAACGTGTAGTGGACACGCCGGCCGGGGCATTTCCGGGGCCTTTGCGCTCCTGTCGGCACACGCGACGGAGGGGATTGGCGTGGACGCATACGCAAGCCGCCGCCGGAAGCTCATGGGCTCGCTGCTGCCGGGCACGGGCGCTCTGGTCTTCGCCCTCGGCATCGTGCGTTCGCCGGACGAAGCGGTGCGGGCTTCCCTGGCGGGCCTGGATTTGTGGTGGAATGTGGTATTCCCGGGACTGCTTCCGCCGCTGGTACTGGCGGAACTGCTCGCGGCCTTCGGCGCGCTGCGCGCCCTGGGCATTCTGCTGGAGCCGGTCGCCGGCCCCCTGTTCCGCCTTCCCGGCGCCGCCGGGTGGGCCGTCGCCGTCGGCTGGGCGGGGGGCATTCCGGCGGGAGCGCGGGAAACCGCACGGCTGCTGGAAAAAGGGCTCATCGGCCGCCGCGAGGCGGAAACGGCCCTGCTGGTGGCGCACATGCCCAACCTGTTTCTGGTGGTGCTCATCGTCGGCGCGGGTTTTCTGCATTCGCCCCGGCTCGGCTGGACCATGGCCGGCGGCCTGTGGCTGTCGGCGGTGCTGGCCGGCTGGCTGTGGAGCCGCTTCGCCGGAGACCGCGGCCGTCACGGCGCGGCCGCAGCGGCGCAGGGAAGGCGCTCTCCGCCGCCGGATGACGGCGGGACGCCCCTTTGGCGGCGCGTCTGGCGGGCGGTGAGGGAAGCCAGGGAAGCGGACGGCCGGCCGCCGGGCAAGGTTCTGGCGGACGGCGTGGCGGACAGCGTCCTGCTGCTTTTTGCCGTCGGCGGGCTGATGATCATGAGCTCCGTGGCCATAAGCCTCGTTCGGCAAACGCTGCCCGGCACCGACGCGTGGGCGCTGGTTCCCGGCGTCGTGGACATGCATCTGGGCGCATACGAAAACAGCCGGTCCCCGCTGCTGGCCGCATCCCCGGAACGCCTGGCGGCGCTCATGGCCGCATTGCTCGCCTGGAGCGGCTTCAGCGGGCTGTTGCAGGCAAGGGCTGCCTACGGGACGGCGGCGCCTTTTCCCTGGGTCGCCTTCCTGGCCGGGCGGCTGCTGCACGCGGCGCTGGCCTTCCTGTGCACGTATCCCTTGGCCAGCCGCCTCGCCGGGTCCGATCCCGCCGTACCGCACTCCGCGTGGCAGACCGCCGCAGCGGCCGGTCCGCGGGAAGCGGGAAGCGGCTGGCTCCTGGCGGGGGAAACGGCGCTGGCCCTGCTGGGGTGCCTGGCGGCGTTTGCGCTCCTGGCCCTCCTGGCCGCGCTGATCCGTCCGAAGCCGCCGTCCGCCCCGGTGAATGCGGATGGCGGCCAGCGCCCGGCATCGGGCGGTCGTCCGGACCGGGCGGACGGATGAACGTCCGCGCCGGACCGCGTCGCCCGGTTTTCATTCCACGCTTTTGGTTCCCGCTTTTTTGCGGGGCGGAGCCGTCAGCTTGACGACATCTTCCCCTTGCGCATATTTTGCCCGAAGTGCGGCCTCCACCGCCGGCGGGACCAGATCCGACACATTGCCGCCGAAACTGGCGATCTCCTTGACGATGCTCGAGCTAAGGTACGAATATTTCGGGTTGGTCATCATGAAGATCGTTTCGATGCCCTCGTCCAGCTGCCGGTTGGTCGAGGCCAGCTGGAGCTCGTACTCGAAGTCCGTGACGGAGCGGATGCCGCGAAGAATGATTTCCGCGTTTTTGGACCGCATGTAGTTGACCAGCAAATCCCGGAAACTGTCCACCTCGACGTTGGGCAGGTCGCGGGTAACCTCGCGGAGCAGGGCGGTCCGCTCCTCGACGGTGAACAGCGGTTTTTTCGAGATGTTGTTGAGCACCGCGACGATCAGCCGGTCAAACTGTTTGGCCGCCCGGCGGATGATGTCCAGATGGCCGAATGTGACCGGATCGAAGCTGCCGGGATAGACGGCGATGCTTTTGCGGCCTTGCTGGCTGCGCTTTCCGCTCATTCGGTCAACCCCCCGTGGTCGTAAATGGACAGCACGGTATCCCCATAGACGGCGCGGCGCCGCAAAACGTAGCCCGCAAACCGGTCTCCGTACTCCACGCCGGCCCGGTGCTCCACCACGGCCACCGCGCCCGGCGCGGCGAGGCCGCGGGCGGACAGTTCCGCAAGCAGTTCGTCGCAGTCGGTCCTGTCATACGGGGGATCCAAAAAAATCAGCTCATACGCCTCTCCCCTGCGGGACAGGATCTCCATCGCCCGCCGGATGTCGCCCCGGATCACTTCCGCCCGGCCGGACAGACCCGTGTGCTCCAGGTTCCGCCGGATCACGGCGGCGCACCGCGAATCGCGGTCGACGAAAACCGCGCGGCCCGCGCCCCGGCTGAGCGCCTCGATGCCCAGCGCTCCGGTTCCCGCAAAGAGGTCCAGTACCCGTTCCCCCGAAAAATAAGGGCCGATGATACTGAACATCGCTTCCTTCACCCGGTCGGACGTCGGACGCGTCGAGCGGCCGGGAACCGAATAAAGCCGAAGGCCGCCGGCCTGTCCCGAAATGACCCGCAAGCGACTTCTCCCCCGCTGGTTGGCGTTTGCGCCGATGCGTTGTCAGGCAAGTTAATCATAACCCAAGGCGCGCATCCCGACAATTTTTTTTGGCCGGTCATGTATAATTTGCGCCCGCGCGGACAGAATGGATAATGCCGGCGCCGGAAAGGGCGCCGGGGACAACCGCGGAGAAGACTTACGTTTCCCCATAAGCTCTTCGTCCGGTTTCTCCTCTCCCATGGTAGCGCCGCCGAAAGGCGGCGCTATCATTTTTGTTCCATCTTGGGAGAATTCCGGCGTCGACAAGAGGAAACGGGGTTGGGACGGAAAGAGAAAGAGGGGGAAGGACGTTACAAAAGAACCGGCGCGGGAAAACGGATGAAGAAGGCGGAGCTCCCGGCATCGCCGGATGCGCGGCCGAACGGCCGGTCATTCTTTCACCCCGCCTATCATCATGCCTTGGACGAAATACTTTTGCAAGAAGGGGTATACCATGATGATCGGAACGGACGCCACAATCGTCATCGTGGCCCGGATGGCGTAAGGCGTGACCTGTCCGATGCCGCCCTGGGCGGCGGCGGCGTTGAAGTCCACCCGCTGGATGGAGGCGTTGGAAAACGACAATACTTTTTGCAGCTCGTACTGCAGCGTGCTCAAATGTTCGTAGGACGAATTGTACAGGAACACGTCAAACCAGGAGTTCCAATGCCAGACGCCGGTAAACAAAGATACGGTCGCCAGCACCGGCGTGCAAAGCGGCAGCACGATGTGGAAAAACGTGCGAAAATCGCCCGCGCCGTCGATCTTGGATGCTTCCAGAATGTTGTCGGGCAGGTTGTCAATGAAGGAGCGAATGATGATCAGGTTGAATACCCCGATCAGTCCCGGCAGGATGTAGACCCAAAAGGTGCCGATGAGATGCAATTCGCGAATCAGCAGATAATTCGGGATCAGACCGCCGTTGACGTACAGCGTCAGGACAAACGCGATGGTGACAAATTTTCGGAGCACGTATTCCGGCCGGCTGATGGTGTAGGCCACCATCGCCGAGCAAAAAACGGTCAGCACCGTGCCGATCACCGTGCGCAGGACGGAAATGAGCGTCGCGTTCAGGACGCTGGCTTCCTCAAATACAAAGCGGTAGTTTTCGAGCGTCCATATCCGCGGCCAAAGGTAAATTCCTCCGCGAATCGAATCCTGGGCATCGTTGAACGAGACGGCGAGGGTGTTCAGGAAGGGATACAGCGTGACCACCATGAGAAGGGTCAGGGCCAGGTAATTGAACGTTTCAAACACCCAGTCGCCGACTGACATCCGGTATCGCGATCTTCTTCTCCTTCGGATTGCAGTCGCCGCTTTGGCCGCCATGCCGCGGTTCCCCCTTTCAGTACAACCTGGTTTCATTGAGGCGTTTTGCGATGTTGTTGGCGGCAACCAACAGGATCACGCTGACCACCGTCTTGAACATGCCGGCTGCCACGGCCAGCGAGAAATTGAACAGGTTGATGCCGTATTTCAGGACAAAGATGTCGATGTTCTCCGAATAGTTCATGTTCATGCCGTTCCCCAGCAGGTATTGCGGTTCAAAGCCGGATTCCAGCAAATATCCGATGTTTAGGATGAGCAGAACGACGATAACCGGCCGTATGCCGGGCAGCGTGACGTGCCACATTTTCCGGAACCGGCCCGCTCCGTCCATCTCCGCCGCTTCATACAGCGCCGGGTCGATCATCGCGATCGCGGCCAGATAGATGATGGCGTTCCATCCGACATCTTTCCAGACGATGCTTGCCCCGTAGATACCCCAGAACCACTCGCCGATGCCGAGGAACAGAAGTTCCTCTTTGATCAGGCCGAGACGCAGCAACAATTCGTTGACGATTCCGTCGGTCGCCAGGACCGTCTGGATGATTCCCGCCGCCACCACCCACGAAATGAAGTGGGGCAAATAACTGATCGTCTGCACCACGCGTTTGAACACCATCTGGCGCAATTCATTGAGCAGCAGGGCCAGGGTGATGGCCGTCGTGAATCCGAGCACCAGATTGATGAGGCTCATGACGATCGTGTTGCGCAGCACGCGCAGAAATTTCGGATCGCTGAACAAAAATTCGAACTGTTGAAACCCGACCCATTCCTGCTCCCAGAGCCCTTTGCCCAACTGGTAATCCTGAAACGCGATGATCCATCCCCACAGCGGCACATACCTAAATACGAACAACCAAATGACAAACGGCACGGACATCAGGACGAGCGCCCGCTGTTTCCAAAGCAGCCGAAAAAAATGCTTAAGTCCTCTCGGTTTGGCATCGACGGTTGCCGTGGATGTCTGTTTGAGCAAAAGCGGATGTTCCATGGCGGATCTCTCCTTGGCGCCCCGATCTGCCGGCCGGGCTATCGAGGCTCGACAAAGATGAACGAAAGGCCGGACCTGGCGGGAGCGGGTCGACGATCCGGCCTTTCACTCCGGTCGGCTGACGGCGTCAACAACGACCGTTTATTTTCCTTGCGCCTTTGCGACGATTTCCCGGATTTTTTCCGTGTACCATTGCTCGTAGCCTGCGATGTCCAGCCTGTTCAGTTCCGCAACGTATTGATTCCAGACGTTTTCAAATTCCTCCGGTTTCGACAGAACCAGCTTGGGCAGGTATTGCCGCTGGATCTCGGCTTTTTGGGCTTCGAACAGCTGACGCGGTTCGTCTCTCGGAATGCCCCAGGCCGGGAACCACGGACGGGGATCCGGATCCGAGAACAGCTGGGAGTAAGTCTGGACGCCGTACGCCGACAGGATTTTCTTGTCCGCCTCCGTCAGGGTCACCTGGAACACTTCCGGCTGCATGCCCGGCGAGGCGGCGTTGCCGTCGGACAGCGAGGAGTTCGAGCCGATATGCGGCCAGTCCCAGTCAAAGACGGTAAAGCCGTATTCTTCGTTGAACTTCTGGTCCATTTTGTCGATCATTTCCTTGGTGCGGTACATCCGGCCGTTGCTGTCGCGGAGATACGTTTCGCCTTCGATGCCCCACTTGACGAGAATCTGGTTTTCTTCCTTGAGCAGGTTGTCGATGAAGGCGATGATCCGATCCGGATCCTTGGCGCTGACCGTGATCCCGAACCCGCGGTTGGCGACGAACCCGGGCGGGTCCAGATACTGGTCTTTGATATTTTCGTCAAAGACGACAGGCAGCGGGAAATACCGGTAGCCGTCCAGCGACGGATCCGCCCGCGCGGCGTCCGTAAGCAGGTTGTTCGCGTTGGCGACCTGCCATCCGTAATCAAAGAATCCGAGCACCTTGTGAGACGTCAGCTTGGCGATGTACTGGTCGTAGTTGTCCGTGAACGAGGCTTTGTCAAACAGGCCTTTGGCGTTCAGTTCGTTCAGCTTCTTCCACCACCGCTTATCCCATTCGGTGCCGGCGTAAATCTTGGCTTCATGGGTATTCATGTCCACCATGACTTCGCCGTCGTTCGGGTAACCGGCCAGGTGATTCGGCACGTTCGTGGTGGCGAAAAACCGCCAGTCGTGCGTCAACGTCACGAACCCGATCAGATCTTCATCCGGATGGGCGTTGATGAAATCCTCGATGAGCTGGAAGTATTGATCGACCGTCTTGATCTTCGGAT
>DATCLN010000188.1:0-4794 GCA_036563895.1 Paenibacillaceae bacterium | reverse complement strand
CTATAATATGGTTGCGTTTACATCCAGATTCCACATCCAAAGCAATCAAATTAAAAAGGGAGGAAAAACACAGGAGATGAAGCGGAAACTGGCACTGATCACCGTGATCATCATGCTGGCTTCGCTCATTGCGGCCTGCGGAGGGGGGTCAAAAGACAATTCGGGGTCGAGCTCGGACGGCGGCAGTTCTCCGTCGGCGACCACCAGCACGGGCGGTTCCGGCGGTTCGGGCGGCTCCGGCGGGAAGGTCACGATCAACCTGTGGTCCTTCACGAACGAAGTCCCGGACATGGCTACCAAGTTCAAGGAGCTGTTCCCCGAATACAGCAACGTCGAATTCAATTCGACGGTTATCGCGACGACGGACAACGCTTACCAACCGGCCCTTGACCAGGCGCTTGCGGCCGGCGGCAGCGACGCTCCGGACATTTACACGGCCGAGGCGGCGTTCGTCCTGAAGTATACGCAGGGCGACATGTCCGACTTCGCGGCCAGCTACGCCGACCTTGGCATCACGGACCAGATGGTGCAGGAAGCCGGCATCGCCGAGTACACGATCGACATCGGCACGAAGGACGGCGAGCTGAAGGCGCTCGGCTATCAGGCGACCGGCGGCGCGCTCATCTATCGCCGCTCGATCGCGAAGGACGTGTTCGGCACGGATGATCCGAACGTCATCAAGAACGAAGTCGGTCCGGGCTGGGACAAATTCTTCGAAGCGGCCGAGAAGCTGAAGCAGAAGGGCTACGCGATCGTCTCCGGCGACGGCGACATCTGGCACTCGATCGAGAACAGCTCCGACAAGGGCTGGATCGTCGACGGCAAGCTGTACATCGACCCGAAACGCGAAGAGTTCCTCGACCTGTCGAAGCGTCTGAAGGACAACGGCTACCACAATGACACGCAAGACTGGACGGAAGCCTGGTTCGCCGACATGAGGGGCGAGGGTCCGAAGCCGGTGTTCGCTTTCTTCGGTCCGGCGTGGCTCATCAACTACGTCATGGGTCCGCAAGCGCCCAACACCTCCGGCGACTGGGCCGTCACCGAACCGCCGGTCGGCTTCTTCTGGGGCGGCACGTGGCTGCTCGCCAACAAGGAAGTGCTCAAGAACGATGCCAAGAAGCAAATCGTCGCCGACTTCATCAGGTGGGTGACGGTGGATACCTCCGAAAACGGCCTGCAATATTTGTGGGCTAACGGCCTGATGAGCGACAGCGGCACGAAGGATACGGTCGCGTCTTCGGTCGTCATGGCCAAGTCGAACGGCGAACTCGATTACCTCGGCGGACAGAACATGTTCGACGTATTCGTGCCGGCCAACCAGTTCGCTTCCGGCAAGAACCTGACCCAGTATGACCAATCGATCAACGACATCTGGCGCGCTCAGGTTCGCGAATACACCGCCGGCAACAAGAGCCGCGAACAAGCGATTGAGGACTTCAAGAAGCAGGTCAGGGACGAACTCGGCATCGACAGCTAATAACGGGCGCCATAACGGGGCGGGTGGGCAACCCCCGCCCCTTTGCATCACTGGGGGTGAACGCTTTTGCGCCGGCGGACGATCAGCTATTCCAGGTACGGTTTTCTCTTCTGCCTTCCCTTCATCCTGGCGTTCCTGGTATTCTCGCTTTATCCGATTCTGTACACGGTATTTATCGGATTTACCGATTTGAAGGGCGTCGCCACAAAGGAATTCCACGTGCTGGACGACCCCTTCGAGAACTTCAAGAACTTGCTGTTCGATAATGATCTGTTCCGCAAATCCATTCTGAACACCGCCCTCATCTGGATCATCAACTTCATTCCCCAGCTGGGGATCGCGCTCTTGCTCACCGCCTGGTTCACCAACAAGCGGCTCAACATCCGGGGACAGGGCGGATTCAAAATTCTCTTTTATATGCCCAACATGATTACGGCCGGCACGATCGCCGTGCTGTTCAGCTCGTTGTTCGCCTATCCGATGGGTCCCGTCAACAGCTTGTATCAAATGCTCGGATGGTCGGACCAGCCGATCAACTTCCTGCTGGACAAATGGACGGCGCGGGGAATCGTGTCGTTCATTCAATACTGGATGTGGTACGGTCATACGATGCTGATCCTGATCGCCGGCGTCATGGGCATCAGTCCCTCATTGTACGAGGCGGCCGAAATCGACGGCGCAAACGGCTGGCAGCAGTTTACGAACATCACGCTGCCGGGTATCCGGACGATCATCCTGTTCATCCTGATCACGTCCATGATCGGCGGTCTGCAAATGTTCGACATTCCGTTCCTGTTCCAGAACGGCGGACCCGACAACGCGACCTACACCGCTGCGATGTTCATCTACGCGCAGGCGTTCAAGGGCCAGTATCTGTACAACCGGGCGGCTGCCGCGAGCATGATCCTGTTCGTGATCGCCTGCATCCTGTCGGCGCTTCTGTTCTATCTGCTGCGCGACCGCGATGCCGCGCGGCTCAAACGGGAAGAAAAACGGATCCGGAAGGCGGAGGCCAAGGCGACCAAAGGGGGCGTCGTGAATGTATAATACGGTCAAGAAGACCAACACCTTCGCCCTGAGGCTAAACCGGACGTTCGTCTACCTGGTCTGCGTTTTCCTGGCGCTGCTCAGCATCATGCCATTCTGGATCATGTTCGTGAACGCCACGCGTTCGACGCCCGAGATCCAGGCCGGACTTTCGCTTCTGCCGTCGAGCCACCTGGCGCGGAACCTTGAGGTGCTGGTGGGCAAAGCCTTTGACCCCATCACCGGGTTCCTGAACTCGTTCATCATTTCCGCGGGCACGACGATTTGCGCGATCTATTTCTCGTCCCTCACCGCGTACGCGCTCGTGGTGTACAACTGGAGATTCCGCCAGCCGTTCTTCACGTTCATCATGCTGATCATGATGATTCCGGCCCAGACCAGCGCGGTCGGGTTCTATCAGTTCATGTACAAAATCGGCTGGACGAACAGCTTTCTGCCGCTGATCCTGCCCGCGATCGCGTCGCCGGCCATCGTGTTCTTCATGCGACAGTATCTGCTGGGCGCGCTGCATTATGAAATCGTGGAATCGGCGCGGGTGGACGGTTCCGGCGAGTTCGCCACGTTCAACCGTATCATCCTGCCGATCATGGCCCCGGCGGTGGCGACACAGTCGATCTTCGTCTTCGTGGCCAGCTGGAACAACCTGTTCATGCCGCTCATTCTGCTGACGCAGAAAGAGAAGTACACACTGCCGATCATGGTCAACCTGCTGAGGGGCGACATTTACAAGACGGAGTTCGGTTCGATCTATCTCGGTCTGTCGCTCACGGCGCTTCCGCTGTTCGTCATCTACTTCCTGCTGTCGCGGTACATCATTCAAGGCGTGGCGCTGGGAAGCGTCAAGGAATAACACTGGCGCCGCCCGCGAGGAGCAGCGACCGGAAAACCCGCATGCTTCATGGTATGCGGGTTTTTTGATCCCATCGGCCGATGGATGGAAGCCCGTGGTTGCGGGATCATGAATGCAACAATAATAAGGATGAGGTAATTGTTTTAGTTGATGCTGCTGCGTTTTGTCTGACGGGTTCCGGCCATGTTATAATGCCTCACAAAAATTATGGCGGCGTGCCGCCGGGAAGGAGAAGCCGCCGCGTGGATGATGCTCGCGACCGGGAGCGGCATGTGTTCCTGCTGCCGCAGGCGGTGGAGGATTACAAGCGAAAACTTGCCGATTTGCTGGAAGGCGAGCGATACGGCGACGCCGTGCGTTTGCTCGCTTTTTTGCTGCAATGCGGCGGGGCGGCGGAACACTGGCACGGGCAGTGGCGGGAGCTGAAGCGGGCCCTGGAACCGTTGTGTCCGTCCGAACTCGGTGACGGGCCGGAAACGGCTGACGATACCGGAAGCTCTCACGGCCGCACGGGCGACACTCGGGATGAGGAAGAAGCCTGGCTGCGCGGCGTCGTCGCCAGGCGCTCCGCCGCGGATGAGATGTATGCGGACCGGCTGCTCGCCGTCCTTGTGGAAAGCGACGATCCGGAACGCCAGCTGACGGCGCTGGGACTATTGCGGTACCTGGATCACCCTGGCGTCGTCCCGGCTTTGCGCGCCTGGCTCTCCGGGCGCGAATGCCATCCGCTGGTCCAGTTCCGGACGCTGCAGGCGTTGCGGGCTCAAGGCGCGACGGGCCGGGTCGAGGTGCGCAGGGACGGCGGGGTGTTCGCCGTGACGGCGGAGGACGTTCCGTTGCGTCCGGAAGATTTTCCGCCGGAGGTCCGCCGCGTGGGGGAACGGGTGCGCCTGGTGGCGGAATCCGTTGACCCTTCGCTGGCTCGTTTCGCGGAAGAGATGTGGATGGAATGCGTTCAAGCCGCGTACGGTACGAGCGCGTATGCTGAAATGATGAACGCGGGCGAAGCGGAGGCCGGCGTTTGGGCTGCGGCGTTGCACCGGCTGGTCGCGGAGCGGCTGCACGGGACGGCGGACGATGCCGCCGTGCGGGAGCTTTACGCCATCACGGACACGCTCCGCGACCGCTACGAGCGTGCGTTGCGATGGTTGCGGCAATACGCCGACAAAGGAGTAACGGAAAGATAAAATAAGCGGCAATCCGTCCGAACAATTCCCGCCGGAGTCCTTTTTTACCGGTCCGCATCTGGCTCTGTGGCAACATTTTGGCCGAGTGACTGCGATTCCTTGAAAAACTGTGATAGAGTATTCTATAATAAAGTGGTTTATTGGGACCGTGCAGCCGTTTGGTACGGCAAGAAGTTTGCGGAGGGAAAGCGGCGTAAGATGAAAGTCAGCTGGGAAAAAGTCGATAAACA
>DATCLN010000187.1:0-18410 GCA_036563895.1 Paenibacillaceae bacterium | reverse complement strand
GAGCTGGAAGAACTGCGCAAGGAAGTTGCCTATTACGAGCAAAAATACGGCGGATCGTACGAGGAAACGTTTGGAAAGCGCACGGTTTTTACGCCCGAAGAAGAACGGGATGCCGGGCAATGGGCATCTCTTCTCCGGTCGATTGAAAGGCGGCGCACGCGGTCTTGACAAAACACCTCAATATCAGGGATTCCAACATTCGTTTGCTGGAACACTTGACCAACAGAACACGCTATCCCAATTTTCACCATCGCTGAGCCGCATCCGGCTTCGGCGAAATTCGAAAAAAAACCCGGACGATCAGGTCCGGGTTTTTCGCCATAATACGGCCATTCAGTGCCCGCTCGTCAGCTCCGTCCAGTAGCGGTCGTACTCCTCCAGCATGTCGCCGACGTCCGTGAGCCACTCCGTCCGGGCCAGGTCTTCCTCGCTGGTGAAGATCGTTTTGTTGGACAGGTACTCCTCGCTGTGGTAGGGGCGGGCCTTTTCGTTCGGGTCGCCGTAGCCGATGGACTCGAAGTTTTTCGCGCTCACTTCCGGCTCGAACAGGTAGTTGATGAACTTCTCGGCGAGCTCCTTGTTCCTGGCGCCCTTCGGGATGGCGATGGTGTCCGCCCAGATGGTGGCGCCTTCCTTCGGAATGACGAATTCCACGTCGGGATTTTCCGCCTGCACGAACGCCGCGTCGCCCGACCACAGGGTGCCGATCCACACCTCTTCCGCGATGAACTTCTGCTTGATGTTGTCCGTGTCGAAGGCCAGCACGTTCGGCACCAGCGCCTTCAGATCCTCCACGGCCTTCCGCAGCTCGTCCGGATTTTGCGTGCTGTTTGAGAAGCCGTTTTTGATCAGCGCCATGCCGATCACTTCCCGCGGGTCGTCCAGCAGCACGACCTTGCCTTTGTACGCCGGGTTCCACAGGTCCTCCCAGCTGTCGATCACGTCGGTGACGTATTTTTTGTTGTAGGCGATGCCCGTCACGCCCCACGTGTAGACGATCGAATACTCGCCGGTGGGGTCGAAGGGCGGCGCGGAAAACGTCGGCACGATGTTGGCCGCGTTCGGGATGTTGTCCTTGTTCAGCTTCTCCAAGAGGCCGAGCTGGATCATCGTGGCGACCATGTAGTCCGACGGCTGGATGATGTCGTACTGGCTGTCGCCGGCCTGCAGTTTCGCCAGCAGCTCCTCGTTGCTGGAATAGGTGTTGTAGTTGATTTTGGCGTCAAATTGCCTTTCGAACTCCTTCAGCACCTCTTCATCGAAGTTGTCGGTCCAGCTAAACACGTTCAGCGTCTGCTTCGACCCTCCGCCGCATCCGGCAAGGAGCAACGCCAACACCATTACAAGGCTGACCGCCGACAACGGCCTCGCAAACGACCATTTGCCCAATTGATCATCAGGTCTCCTTTCTTTTTGGCTGAACGGCCCGGGCCGGCGTTTCGCCGCGCCGGCGCACCAGTTCCGCGACCGCCAGAAGCAGGATCGTGACGGCGACCATGAGCGCGGACAGCGCGTTCACCTCGGGCGAGACGCCGCGCTTGACCAGGCCGTAGATGTACAGAGGCAAGGTGGTGGATTCCGGTCCGGCGACGAAAAAGGTGATGACAAAATCGTCCAGCGACATCGTGAACGAAAGCAGCATCGCCGAGACAATCGCCGGCAACAGGAGGGGGAGCGTCACGCGGAAAAACGTCTGCCGCGGCGTCGCTCCGAGATCATAGGCCGCCTCCTCCAGTTCCCGTCCGATTCCCGACAGCCGGGCGAGCACGAACAGTACGACCACCGGGATGCAGAAGGTGACGTGGGCGGCGATGACCGTCCATTTGCCCAGCGGGATCTCCAGCCGGGAAAACAGGATGAGCAGCGCAAGGCCCATGAAAATGTCCGGCATCAGCTGCGGCAGGTAAAACAGCCCGCTCCACAAGGCCCGCTGACGCCGCCGGTGCAGCCAGACGGCGGCCGGCACGCCGAGCAGGGCGGCGATCACGGTGGACATCGCCGCGATGTACAGGCTGTTGCCGAGGGCTTCCAGCACGCGTTCGTTGCCGAACAGCGACACGTACCATTTCCAGGTGAAGCCCGACCAGGCCGCGTTGATGCGGGAATCGTTGAACGAATAGGCGATGAGCACCACCAGCGGCGCGTGGAGCACGGCCAGTATGGCGGCGGAGTACACGGCGACGGCCCTGCGGTACACGTTGCGCCCCATTTCAGGCCTGCTCCTTTCCGCCGGCCGTGCGGAAAGCCCGGTACATCAGGGCGATCATCGCCAGCGACACCAGCGTCAGGATCACGGACATCGCCGAGCCGAACGGCCAGTTCCGCGCGGAGAGGAACTGGTTCTGGATGACGTTGCCGATCAGGGCCGACTGCGCGCCGCCCATCACCTCCGGCACGACGAACATGCCGGCGGAGGAGACGAACACCAGCGTGGCGCCCGTCAGCACGCCGGGCATCGTGAGCGGCAGCGTCACATGCCAGAAGGCGCGCAGCGGCGTCGCCCCGAGGTCATAGGCCGCTTCCAGCTTGCGGCGGTCCAGCCGTTCCAGCGAGATGTACACGGGAAGCACCATAAACGGCAAAAGGCCGTACACCATGCCGAGCAGGACGGCGCCGTCGTTGTACAAAAGCGGCAGGGGCTGCGAGATCAGGCCCAGCTTCATCAGCGCCGTGTTCACCACGCCCTGCGCGCGCAGCAGAATGACCCAGGCGTACGACCGGATCAGAAAGTTGATCATGAACGGCAGGATGACCAGAAAAAGCCACACCCGCTGCCAGCGCCTGCTTTGCCGGGAGATGTGGTAGGCGAGAGGGTAGCCGAGCACCAGGCAAAGCAGGGTGACGACCACCGCCATGATCAGCGAATCCAGCAGGACGCCCATGTACAAGGGGTCGGCCAGCCGCCGGTAATGTTCCAGGGTGTATTCCGGCAGGATTTCCCCGAGGGTGCCGCGTTTCCGAAAAGAAAGAAGCACGACGAGAACCGTCGGCACCACGAAAAAAACGATCATCCACGCCAGCGGGAAAAAAGCGAGTATGCCGCCCCTTCTCAGCAACTAAGCGTCACCTCATGCTCCGGCGCCCAGCGGATGGCGACGCGCTCGCCTTTCCGCAGGGGCGGAAGCGAGCCGGCGGTGTCGCAGGAGATGACGATGCGGCGGTCGCGGCCGGACGGATAGACCGACTCCGAATCGTCGAACCAGGGAAGAACGCCGGAGACGAGCGGCTCGTCAGCGTCCACGCGGACGAACGTTTTGCGCAGGCCGCCCACAAACACGATGTCCTGCACCGTGCCGAAGGCGCCGCCCGCCGTGGCAGCAGCGGCCGCCGTCACGCCCGGCTCCCCGCCGTACGATGCCGCATCGCCCGCGGCCAGGTTGCCGCCGTTCGCACCGGTTGCAACCGCGCCGCCTACAGCAGCGCCGCCTGCGGTCACGCTGCCGGCGTTCACCCCACCGTTTGCGGCCAGGCTCCCCGCAGACGCACCCGCGGCCGCGCCGACGGCCACCGGCTCGCACGCGGCCCGCCGCGCGCGTTCCTCCTCCGCCAGCACGCTCTCCGGCACGACGCGGATGTTTTCCGGCCGGACGGCGACGGTGGTTCCGCCTTTCCGGAACAGGTTGTTTTCCCCGACGAACATCGCCACGAACAGGGTGCGCGGCCTGAGGTAGATTTCCTCCGGCGTGCCCACCTGTTCGATGACGCCCCGGTTCATGACCGCGATGCGGTCGGACATCGCCATCGCTTCTTCCTGGTCGTGGGTGACGTACACGAAGGTGATGCCCAGGTCGCGCTGCAGATTTTTCAGCTCCACCTGGAGCTTCCGCCGCAGCTGGTAGTCCAGCGCGCTGAGCGGTTCGTCCAGCAGCAGGACCCGCGGCTTGTTGACGATGGCGCGCGCCACCGCCACCCGCTGCTGCTGCCCGCCGGACAGCTCATGCGGCTTGCGGCGGCGGTATTCGGACAGGTTGGTGTATGCGAGCGCTTCTTCCAGACGGCGGTTCTGCTCCTCGGGGGGCAGCTTTTTCATCTTCATGCCGAAACGGATGTTTTCTTCCACCGTCATGTGGGGAAAAAGCGCGTAATGCTGGAACACCATGTTCATGTCCCTGCGATAGGGCGGAAGATGCGTGATCGGCTTGCCGTCGAGCAGCACCTCGCCCGACGTGGGCGTTTCGAAACCGGCGATGATGCGCAGAAGCGTCGTTTTGCCGCAACCGCTCGGCCCCAGCAGGGTCAGGAACTCTCCCTCTTCGACTTCAAGCGACAAGGGCGAAATGACGACGCGGTCGCCAAACCGCTTTTCCACCGATTCGAGACGGATCATCGTGGTCATCGCCCCCCTTGTCCGGCATCGGAAAATATCAAATTCCAGAATAATATACATGGAAAAAGTCGATTCGTAAACAGGTGATTTTTGCGTTTTTCATGCGGGTTGTCGGGGTGTTCCCGCGCGGGTTCGCGGACGGGTTTTTGAGGCGGTTTGGAGGTTCCGGTCCCGTCACAGAGGAAAAGGGTCCGCGGGCTGCCGCTATATGGTAATATGGGATTTGGCCAGGAAAGATATGAGGGAGGAAACACCATTGCTGATCGGCGCGATCGAAGCGGGAGGAACCAAATTCGTGTGCGGCGTCGGCACCGAAGACGGGCGCATCCTGGAGCGGACGCGCATTCCGACGGGACGGCCGGAGGAGACGGTGGGCCGCGTCCTCGAATTTTTCAGGGACAAGTCCGTCAAAGCCATTGGCATCGGATCCTTCGGGCCCATCGACGTCAATCCGTCCAGTCCGCAATACGGGCACATCACGACGACCCCCAAGCCGGGGTGGTCCGGGTATCCTTTGCTGGCGGCGATCCGCGATGCCCTCGGCGTTCCGGCGGGCTGGGACACGGACGTGAACGCGGCGGCCCTGGGCGAGGCGAAATGGGGCGCGGCCAGGGGGCTTGACAGCTGCGTCTATTTCACCATCGGCACGGGCGTCGGCATCGGCGTGTATGCGGAAAAAAGGCTGCTGCACGGCCTGGTGCATCCGGAGGGCGGCCACATCCCCGTCCGGCGCCATCCGGAGGACGGTTTTGCGGGCGTGTGCCCCTATCACGGCGACTGCCTGGAAGGCATGGCGTCGGGACCGGCCCTGGAAAAGCGCTGGGGGAAACCGGGCGCCGAGCTTCCCACCGGCCATCCTGCGTGGGCCATCGAAGCCCATTACATTGCGCAGGCGGTGATGACGGCGATCCTCATGCTGTCCCCGCACAAAGTCATCCTTGGCGGCGGCGTCATGCACCAGACGCAGCTGTTTCCCGCCGTCCGCGAGGCGGTGAAGCGCGGCCTGAACGGATACGTCCGCGCGCCCGAGATTCTGGAGCGCATCGACGAATACATCGTGCCGCCCGGCCTGGGGGACGACGCGGGATTGTGCGGCGCGCTGGCCTTGGGTCTGGAGGCTTTGGAACGGACAAGCTGATATTTTTTTGAAAATATATTGATACTAATTCTACAAAATTTGATCAAATTCCACATAAAACTTGACAATACTTGAAAACCCGGAAATGATTATGAGAGAAGACGGCCATCATTCGAGGAAGGGAAGTTTGGCCTGGTGGTCAGCGCGAGAAGCGAAGAGATCCTGAAGCTGTTGACCGTCAAGAACCCGATGACGATCGAAGAGCTGGCTTCCCGTCTCTCCGTATCCGAAGTGACCGTCAGGCGGGACCTGGCGGAGCTGGAGGAGGAGGGGCTGGTCATCCGCCAGCGCGGCAGGGTCTCCCTGCCGGGGCTCGGGATCGAGCCGATGTTCATCCAGCGGCAGAAGAAAAACGCCGAACTGAAAAAGCGCATCGCCAGATACGCCGCCAGCCAGATCGCGGACGGGGAAGTCATCGCCCTGGACGTGGGGACGACGTGCGCCGAGCTGGCCCGGGAGCTGCTCAAGCGGCGCAACATCACGGTGTTCACCGCTTCGTTCCAGGTGGCGTCCATCTTGTCCAGAAGCTCTCTCAGCGTGTACCTGATCGGCGGCTTCCTGCGCAAGACGGAGATGTCGATGGTGGGGCCCATCGCCACCGAGACCATCAACAAATTCAACTTCGACCGCTTTTACCTGGGGCTGTCGGGCATCAGCAAGCAGGAAGGCCCGACGGATTACAATCTGGAGGACGTGGAGGTCAAGAAGGCGTTCATCCGGCGTTCGAAAAGAGTGACGGCCCTCGTGGACAAGACGAAGTTTGGTCATTCCGGGCTGGTGAAGGTGTGCGAGCTGGAGGAGATCCACGAGATCGTCACCAACCGGGAAACGGCGCAGGAATATCCGCTGGAAGACCTGGATTACGGCGGCAAGATCACCCTCGTCTGACCCGGCGCGGATAGAGGCGTTCTCCTCTGAAAGAAGAGGTTGGCGGGAGCGTCCTCCCCCGAAGGAACCGTTCCTTCGGGGGAGGTTTTTTTTTGCCAAAAAAGGGCATCCTAAACCCGCGACGGCGCCGGGTTGACATGATCGGAAGGGGCGTTTAATATGAAAATGCGATGATAAAAACATGATAAAAACACGATAAAAAATGAAAAGAGGTGATCATATTATCGGGGAAAGAGGCATCCGCCAAACCGCCAGAGAAAGAGCGGCATAAAGAACAAGGAGATGGGAGAGACAACTGATGACTTGGCTCAAAGAGGTAATCGGGACGGAAAAGGCGATCATCGCCATGTGCCATTTGCTGCCTCTTCCCGGCGATCCGTATTACGACAAGGAAAAAGGTATGGATTACGTCGTCGAGATGGCAAAACGGGATCTGCTCGCCCTCCAGGAGGGGGGAGTGGACGCCGTCATGTTTTCCAACGAGTTCAGCATGCCCTACCTGACGGACGTCAAGACGGAGACGGTGGCCGCCATGGCGCGGATCATCGGCGAACTGAAGTCCTACATCAAGGTTCCGTTTGGCGTGAATGTCCTGTGGGATGCGAAGAAGTCGCTGGACCTGGCGGTGGCCACCGGAGCCTTGTTTGTTCGGGAGATTTTCACGGGGGTCTATGCCAGCGATTTCGGCCTGTGGAACACGAACGTGGGGGAAACGGTCCGGCACCAGTACCGCATCGGCGCTGAAAACGTGAAGCTGCTGTTCAACATCGTGCCGGAAGCGGCGAAGTATCTGGCCGAGCGCGACCTGGAAAGCATCGTCCGCTCCACCGTGTTCAACAACCGGCCTGACGCCTTGTGCGTATCCGGGCTGACCGCGGGGCAGGAGACCAGCTCCAGCCATTTGAAGATCGTGAAGTCCCTCGCGCCGGATACGGTGGTGCTGGCCAACACGGGCGTGAATCTGAACAACGTCGAAGAGCAGCTGTCCATCGCCGACGGCGCCGTGGTCGGCACGGCGTTCAAGATTGACGGCAAGTTCCGGAATCACGTGGACCCCGCGCGCGTGAAAGCGTTCATGGACAAAGTGAAACGGTTCAGAAGCGGGCTCGCGTGACGCGGCGCACGGATGCGGCGTGTGGATGCGGCGCGTGGATGCGGCGCGTGGGCCGCGGCGCTTTGGTCGCGGCGGAAAATTGCGGCGCACGGATGCGGCGAGCCGGCCGGTCCGGCGGTTCCGGCTACCGGCGGCGTAGCGGGCCCGGCCGGCGAAAAAGCATGACTAGGGCGAAAAGGGTGAACCGACCGTGGAACGTTTTGTGCTGGGCATTGATATCGGCACCACCGCGACGAAAGCCGTGCTCATCCATCCCGAAGGGGAGATCGTGGGCAGCGCGTCCAGGCCCGTGGATCTCCATTCGCCCCGGCCGGGTTGGGCCGAGGAGGATCCGCGGCAGTGGTGGGACAATGTCAAGGCGCTCATCCCGGAACTGATGGAAAAGGCGGGCATCACGCCGGACCAGATCGCGGCGGTGGGCGTCAGCGGCATGGTTCCCACCCTCATCTGCCTCGATGAGCGGGGAGAGCCCCTTCGGCTGTCGATCCAGCAAAACGACGCCCGGGCCGTGGAAGAAATCGAGGAGCTGAAGGCCAAATTTCCGGAGGACTGGGTCCTGGAAACGACGGGGTCGGCGATCACCCAGCAATCCATCGCGCCCAAGCTGATGTGGCTGAGCCGCCGCGAACCCGACGTGATCCGGAAGACCGCCTCGATTTGCGGTTCCTACGATTATATTGCGCGCCGCCTGACCGGCTTCGGCTCGGCCTTCGTCGAGGCCAACTGGGCCCTGGAAAGCGGGCTTTATGATTACCGCAAGGGGGCCTGGAGCCGGGAAATCGCCGAGGCCGCCGGCATCCGCCAGGAGTGGCTGGGCGAAGTCCATCCGTCCCACCGGATCGTGGGCACGGTCCGGGGGGATCACGGCACCGGCTTGAAGGACGGCACCCCGGTGATCGCCGGGTCCGCCGACCACGTGGCCAGCGCCTTCTCGGCCGGCCTGGTGGAGGACGGCGACCTGCTGATCAAGCTGGGCGGCGCCGGCGACATCCTGCTGACCACGGATCAGCCCGCGGCGGACCGCCGGCTGTACCTGGATTACCACCTGATTCCCGGCCGCTATCTGATCAACGGCTGCATGGCCTCCAGCGGCAGCGTCATCCGCTGGTTCCAGCGGGAACTGGCCGGCGGAGCGCCCCTCGACCAGCTGGAACGGGAAGCGGAGGCGGCCGGCGCGGGCGCGGACGGTCTGGTGCTGCTGCCGTATTTCCTGGGCGAGAAAACCCCGCTGCACGACCCGGAAGCGAGGGGCATGTTCGTGGGACTGCACCTCGGCCACAAGCGGGGACACTTGTACCGGGCCATCCTGGAGGGCATCGCCTTCGGATTCAGGCATCACATCGACACGTTCCGCGAAATGGGCTTTGAGCCCCGGCGGGTACGCATCACCAACGGGGGTTCCCGCTCGCGGCTGTGGCGGCAGATCGTGGCGGACATCACGGAATTGCCGCTCGAGTCCATTATCGACCATCCCGGGTCTTCCCTGGGCGTGGCGTTCGCGGCGGGGATCGGCGCGGGGCTGATCAAGGATTGGTCGGAGATTCACAAGTTTTTGCGCATTGAGGAAAGGATCGTTCCCGATCCCCAGCACCGGGAGCGCTACCGGACCCTGTACCGCGTCTACCGGGACATTTATCCCAACCTGCTGGAGCAGCAGCACATCCTGGCCCGGCTCAGCCGCGGCGGGGACGAGGACGGGGTTGGAAACTAGGGCGGTAGCCCCGGGCCGGCGCAGGCGCAATGGAGAAGCGCAAATACGCAAATACCACCAAAGAAATGTAATAGCCAACGGGAAGGGGGCGACAGACGAAGGTGAGCGACAAAGGTCTTGCCGTGGTCACCGGAGCGGGCAGCGGCATCGGCCGGGCGATCGCCCGGCGGCTGGCGGAGGACGGTTTCTCGGTGGCCGCGACGGATGTGAACGAAGCCGCAGCCAAAGAGACCGCCGCCGACATCGTCTCCCGCGGCGGCCGCGCGGAGGCGTTCGTCCTGGACGTGACCGACCGCGGTTCCATCGAGCTTGCCCTGGAACAAGCCCTCGGGCGGTTTGGCGATCTCAGGGTGTGGGTGTCCAACGCCGGCGTTTCCACCATGAACCACTTCATCGACCTGACCGAAGAAGAGTGGGACTTCAACCTGAACGTCAACGCCAAGGGCGTGTTCCTGTGCGGACAGGTGGCCGCCCGCCAGTTCATCCGCCAGGGAAACGGAGGAAAAATCATCCACACCGCGTCGCTGGCCGGCAAGCGTGGAGCCGTGCCGTTCCTGGCGCATTATGTGGCTTCCAAGTTTGCCGTTGTGGGGCTGACCCAGGCCATGGCTTACGAACTGGCGAAGTACCGGATCACGGTCAATGCGGTCTGCCCGGGCTACGTGGCCACGCCGATGCAGGAACGGGAGCTGCAGTGGGAAGCGAAGCTGAGGGGCACGACGCCGGACAAGGTGGTCGAGCTCATGCTCGGCGAAACGCCGCTGCGCCGGCTGGAGACGCCGGAAGATGTGGCGAAGGTCGTATCGTTCCTGGCGAGCGACGACGCGGACTTCATCACCGGCGAATCCATCGCCGTCAACGGCGGCGTGTATATGGATTGAGATGGACAATTCCAAAAGGGGGCTTTTGCACATGAAGAAATCGGTGTTTCGGATGTTGGCCCTGGTGCTGTCGGCGGCGCTGGTACTCGGCGCCTGTACCCGCGGAGGAGGCGGCGACGGCGGGGCGGGCTCGACGGACGGCACGGGGCAGACCGAAACGGTCACCCTGAAGGTGATCATGGAGGAAGTGCCGGACACGGATATCGTGATGGGGATGCTGGATGAATTCAATCAGGCGCATCCCAATATCCGGCTTGACATTGAAGCCCTTCCGTACGACCAGATGCGGGACAAGATCGTAGCGTCCTTCCTGGCTCCCCGGGCGACCTACGATCTGATCGTGGTGGACAACCCGTGGATGTACGACTTCGCTTCCGCGGGCTACCTGGAACCGTTGGACGACCGGATTCAGCAGGCCGGCGACGCGTACAACTACGAAGATTTCGCCAAGCCGCTGCGCGACATCGCGGAAGTGGACGGGAAGGTCTACGGCATTCCCTTCTACAACTACGCCCTGGGCTTGATCTACCGCACGGACCTGTTCGAGGAACAAGGCCTCCAGGCTCCGAAGACGCTGGACGAGCTGATGGATGCCGCCAGAAAGCTGAAATCCGGAGACCGGGCGGGCATCGCCATGACGCCCCAGCGCGGCTACAAGGTGTTCGAGGAATGGGGGAACTGGCTGTTCGCCGCGGGCGGCGCCATCCAGGACGAAGCCGGCAACATCGTCCTCGATTCGCCGCAGGCGCGGGAAGCCCTCACCAAGTACATTCAGACGTACAAAGAAGCGGCGCCGGCAAACAGCCTGAACTGGGCGTTCGACGAGGCCCTGCGGGCGACGGCCGGCGGCCAGGCGGCGATGATGCTGTCGTACAACTGGATGCTGCCGACCCTGAACAATCCCGACGGCCCGGCGGGAGAACTGGCCGGCAAGTTCGGCCTGGCGGAAGTCCCCGGCGGCAAGGCGGTCCTCGGCGCCTGGTTCTGGTCCATTCCGGCCAACTCGAACAACAAGGACGCCGCGTGGACCTTCGTCCACTGGCTCACCTCGCCGGAGCAGGACAAGCAGCGCGTCATCGCGGGCGGAGCCCCCGTGCGCGACAGCGTCATGGACGACCCGCAGGTGCATGAACAGGGATTCGGCAAAGACTACTACGCCACCGTCAAAGAAATCCTGAAAGACGCTTCGCCGCTGGGAGACGGTCCGGGCGCGGAGGAAATGATCCAGGCCGTCGGTCTCGAGCTGAGCGCCGCCGTGTCCGGCCAGAAGAGCGTGGACCAGGCCATCGCCGACGCGGCGAAGCAGGCCAGGGAGATCATGAGTAAGTGATGAATGACCGGAGTGTCGACACCGCCAAACGTCCCTTTTCCAGGCTGTTCCCATATGAATGGAGGATGATGACCCCGCTTCTGGCGGTGATGGTCATCATCCTCGCCTATCCTATCGTGTATTCCGCCTGGCTGTCTTTCCGCAACGTGGATCTCACCCGGCCCGGGCGGGACGCGTTTGCCGGGTTCGACCAGTACGCCGCGGTGCTGAAGCAGCCGCTGTACTGGACGGCGCTGACCAACACGTTCATTTTCGTCGCGGTGGCGGTCACCCTGGAACTGATCCTCGGGATGGCGCTGGCGGTGAGCCTGAAAAAGCAGAAGCGCTTCCGCAACCTCACCCGGGCGATCCTGCTGACGCCGATGTTCGTCACGCCCATCGCCGTGGGCCTGATGTTCCGGTTTCTGCTCAACAACCAGCTGGGGCTGGTGCCGGCCATCCTGCAGAAGCTGGGGATCAGCATCGATTTCTTCAGCGCGGATCTGGCGCTTCTGTCCCTCGCCCTGATCGACGTGTGGCAGTGGACGCCGTTCATGATGCTGATGCTTTTGGCCGGGCTGGAGAACCTGCCGGAGGAGCCCCACGAAGCGGCCTACGTCGACGGCGCGAACGCCTGGCAGACGTTCATCCGCGTCACGGTGCCCATGATGAAGCCCATCATCCTGGTGGCGGTGCTGATCCGGGCGCTGGACGCGCTCAAGGTGTTCGAATACGTTTACGCCATCACGCGGGGCGGTCCGGGATCCGCGACGGAGACGCTGCAATTTTTCGTCTACAAAATCGGGTTCGGTTACTACCGCCTGTCGGAGGCGGCCGCCGTCTCGTGGACCGTGGTCATCCTGGTCATGGCGGTGCTGGTGCTGTCCCTGTGGCGCACGACAAGGGGTAGAAGCGCATGAGAGCGTATCGTGCCAAAAGTTTGCTCTGGACGTGGGTGCGGGTGGCTTTTCTGTGGGCTGCCGTCCTTGTTGTCCTGTTTCCCTACACGTGGGTGGTGCTGTCCTCCTTCAAAAGCCCGGCGGATCTGTCGAATCCGACGAAGCTGCTGTTTGCGCCGGTGCCGGACAACTGGGAGCGCGTGTTCGCGGGCGGCATCACGAACAATTTCGCCTTGAGCCTGATCGTGGGGCTGGCCACCGTTCTCATCACCCTGCTGGTCGGCACGCCCGCCGCCTACGCCATCAGCCATTACGCCGTCGGCGGCCGGCTGACCCGTTTCGGCATTCTGCTGGCGGAACTCATTCCCCCTTCGGTGCTGGTTGTTCCGCTGTTTCTGGTGTCGTACTATTTGAAGGTGAACGGGATGGTCATCCCCGTCATCGTGGCGCACCTGACCTTCGTGCTGCCGGTGGTCACGTGGTTTTTGATCAGCTTTTTTGACGATATCCCGAGGGATCTGGAGCAGGCGGCGATGATCGACGGCTGCACCCGGTTCCAGGCGTTCCTGAAGGTGGTGCTGCCGCAGGTCATGCCCGGTCTGGGGGCGGCCGCCATTTTCGGCTTCGTCCTGTCGTGGAACGACATGTTCTATGCGCTCATCCTGGGCGGCGAGACCGCCAAGACGCTGCCCGTGGCCATCGCCGGTTACAACACGTTCCGCGGCGTCCAGCTGGGCGAAATGTCGGTGGCCATCCTCGTGTCCGTGCTGCCGACGCTGATTTTGTCCTTTTTCATCCAGAGGCGCATGATCCGGGGGATCGGCGGCGGAGGTGTGAAAGGATAAGTTTTTCCTGACGGATGGGAGATGGAGATGGAGAAGGAACTGGAAGTCGCGATCGGGGCCGCCCGCCGGGCGGGAGAGATCTTGAAAAACTGGACGGGGGCGCTGGAGGAGGCCTGGAAAGGGCCCATCAATCCGGTGACCGCCGCCGACCGCGAATCGGAGCGGATCCTGATCGCCGCGCTGCGCGAAGCGTTTCCGGACGACGCCATCGTGTCGGAGGAAAGCAGCGCCAGCGCCGAAGGCGAAGTGGCGGGCAGGCGGAGATGGTATGTGGATCCCCTCGACGGGACGGTCAATTTTTCCCGGGGGATTCCCCACTGGTGCGTGTCGGTGGCCCTGGTGGATGAAACGGGCGTCACCCGGTGCGCGGTCGTGTATGCGCCGCTTTCCGGCGAGCTGTTCACGGCGGTGCGCGGCGGGGGCGCTTTTCTCGATGGCAGGCCCATCCGGGTCCGCGATACGCGGACGCTGGACCGGGCGGTGGCCGCGTCCGGTTTTCCGTATTCGTTCGAGGATCCGGACCGAAACAATCTGCGCGAATGGACGGCGGTGACGCCGCGGATCCTGTCGATCCGCTGCCTGGGGGCGGCGGCGCTGGATCTGTGCCAGGTGGCCTGCGGCCGGCTCGACGTGTTCTGGGAAAGGGAACTGGAACGCTGGGATCTGGCGGCGGGGGCGCTGATCTGCGCCGAGGCGGGCGCGGTCGTCACCGACCTGGAAGGCCGGCCGCTCACCGGCCCGGGCACGTCGGTGCTGGCGGCCAATCCGCATCTGCATCCGCAGGTGCTGGCGCTGCTGCAGGGACGGGGATGAACCGCGGGTGCCGCCCGCGGCGTGTCCGCTGGCGCGGCAGGTTGCACCTGCGGCGGCGCACCGGTCGGGAGGTTGATGCACCGGGCTCGTTTTCACCGGCTCCGAAAAGGAGCCGGTTATTTTTTCGGCTATCCCGGGTCGTCCGACACCGAACGATGATGGCCGGTTTTTCGGACATCTTGGGGCTGCGCGCGGTCCGGATGAGGCGATATGTCTGGTTTTTCGGACAAATTGTATTTGCAAGCGGCGGTGCATGGCGGGCTTACGGACGGTTGAGGGACAGCCTTTCGGCGAGGGCGAGAATTTCCGCGCGGGCCTGGTCCTTTTTCTGTTCCCACAAATGCGCCGGGATGGACGCGCTGACGGCCGCCATCACCTGGCCGTCGGCCTGGCGCACGGGGGCGGCGACGCAATGGAAACCCATGACACACTCCTGGTTGTCGATGGCGTATCCCTGTTCCCGGACGGCCGCCAGATGCCGCATGAGGTCGCCGCGCGTGGAAATGGTGTATTCCGTGAGCGTTTTTAGTTTTTCTTCGGGGTACAGTTTCAGCAATTCTTCTTCCGGCAGCCACGCAAGCAGGGTCTTGCCCAGCCCCGTCGCGTGGGCGGGGACCCGGACGCCCGGCCCGGCCACCATCTGCACGGGCGTGGGCGCCGTTTCCTTGGCCAGGTACAACACTTCGTTTCCGTCCAGCGTGGCCAGCTGGATGGATTCGCCGAGGCGCTGCATGACCGGGCGCGCCTCCTGGCCGAAGGCGGCGACCAGGTCGTATTGCCGGAAAAACGCGTTCCCCAGATACCCGTAATATTTCCCCAGCACATAGGTGTCGTTGGGCAGGCGCCGGAGCCACCCCAGCGTCTCCATGGTCCCGAGCAGGGAGAACATGGTGCTTTTGCTGATGCCGAGGCGGCTGCAGAGATCGGTGAGTTTCAGCCTGGCCGGTTCCTGGGCGATGGCGTCGAGAACCTTGTGCGCCTTTTCCAGGGCCGGGACCCAATATTTCCTCTCCATCATCATCCTCTGGACGAGAATTTTGGTTACCCCGTCAAGTTTGTCTGTCATTGTAGCATCGGCCGTTTCGGTGCGTCAACGGCTGAGGGGGACCGGCCGGGGCGGGGAACCCGGCGCCTCCGGGCGTTGACACGAAACGAACGGCGGTGGTAGGATTATATCAGAATAAAGAACAAAGTTCAATATAATGAACAAAAACCAAACGCACACCACCCATCACCAGCCAGAAAGGACGATCCGCATGAAGGGGACACGCCTCGAGCCCATTCCCGGCGTCGTCATCCAGGCGCCCGTCAAACCGGAATACGAGGAGATCCTGACGCCGGAGGCCTTGGAGTTCGTCGCCGAGCTGCACCGGAAGTTCAACCCGACCCGGGTGGCCCTGCTCAGGGAGCGGGCCGAACGGCAGAAGCGCATCGACCAGGGAGAACGGCCCGATTTTCTGCCGGAAACGGCGCACATCCGCAGCGGCGACTGGAAGATCGCGGGCATTCCCGCCGACCTGCAGGACCGCCGGGTGGAGATCACGGGGCCGGCGGGCGACCGGAAAATGGTCATCAACGCCCTGAACTCCGGCGCCAAGACCTACATGGCCGATTTCGAGGACGCCAACTCTCCGACCTGGGACAACTCCGTGGGCGGACAGGTCAACCTGCGCGACGCGATCCGCCGGACGATCCGCTACACGAGCCCCGAAGGGAAGGAGTACAGGCTGAATCCGGAGGTGGCCGTGCTGATCGCCCGCCCGCGCGGCTGGCATCTTCTGGAAAAGCACATGCTGGTGGACGGCGAACCCGTGTCGGCCAGCCTGTTTGACTTCGGTCTTTATTTCTTCCACAATGCGAAATATTTGCTCGATCACGGCAGCGGTCCGTACTTCTACCTGCCCAAGATGCAAAGCCACAAGGAAGCCCGCCTGTGGAACGACGTGTTCGTCCACGCGCAGCAAAGGCTGGGCATCCCGCAGGGGTCCGTCAAGGCCACCGTGCTCATCGAACACATCCTGGCCGCCTTCGAGATGGACGAAATCCTGTACGAACTGCGCGAGCACATCGCAGGGCTGAACTGCGGCCGGTGGGACTACATTTTCAGCTACATCAAAACCCTGCGCAACAAGCCGGACGTGATCCTGCCCGACCGCGGGCTGGTGACGATGACGGTGCCGTTCATGCGGGCGTACACGCTCCTGGCCATCCAGACCTGCCACAAGCGCGGCGCTGCCTGCATCGGCGGCATGGCGGCGCAAATTCCCGTGAAAAACGACCCGAAAGCCAACGAGGAAGCCTTTGAGAAAGTCCGCCTGGACAAGGAACGGGAAGCTTCCGACGGACACGACGGCACCTGGGTGGCGCACCCCGGCCTCGTGCCGACCGCCATGGAAGTGTTCAACCGCTTGATGCCGACGCCGAACCAGATCCACAAGATTCCGGACGTGAAGGTCACCGCGGAAGACCTGCTGCGGGTGCCCGAAGGGCCCATCACGGAGGCGGGCCTCAGGATCAACATCAACGTGGGCGTGCGGTACATCGAGGCGTGGCTGAGAGGCGTCGGCGCCGTGCCGATTTTCAACCTGATGGAAGACGCGGCGACGGCGGAGATTTCCCGGACGCAGGTGTGGCAATGGATCCGCCATCCCAAGGGCGTGCTGCAGGACGGCCGGAAGGTCACCAAGGAACTCGTGCTGCAGACGCTCGAAGAGGAAATGGCGAAAATCCGGGCGGAGATCGGGGAAGAAGCCTACGCGAAAAGCCGCTTCGAACTGGCCCGGAGCTTCTTTGCCGATTTGTCGACGAGAGACGAGTTTGTGGAATTCCTCACGGTGCCGGGTTACGAATATCTGGATTAAAAAGGTGCCGAACCGATCGGGATGGACGGGGTTCATCGAACCCCGTTTTTCTTTGGGATTCCCGGCGGGCCGCCGGAGAGACGGGAGAACATGGAAGTGGACGATTCAACGGCCGCCGCGTTAGGATATGGAATGAGGCATGGGATGGAACGGCTGATTGAACAACCGTTTGCGGGAGGAGACCGGAGAACATGACGGGATTTGCCATTCTGATGGCTTTTTTGTTTGCGGGCCATGTCATTCGCGAATGGACGGGCGTGCCGCTGCCGGCCAACGTGATCGGCATGATCCTCTTTACCGCCGCTTTGGGCCTTCGCCTGGTGAAGCTGGAGACGGTGGAAAAGGCCGCCGACTTTTTGCTTCGCCATATGATGCTTTTCTTTGCGCCGGTCGTGGTGGGCGTCGTCGCCTTTTTTCCGCTCATCGGCAGGGAGGCGGCGGCGTTTTTCGGCGGACTCGTGATCAGCGCCGTCGCGGTGCTGCTGGTGACGGGATGGACCACCCGGGCGCTGGCCAAAGATTCGGCCGCCGCCTCCGGCGCCTATCCGGCGAAGGCGGCGGAAGAAGCAAAAAGCGCGCCGGATGACAGCCGCAGCGGCGCGGCGGTTTGAAACGGGAGGTGGAGTCGCGTGTTGTCCGGATGGGTGTCCAACCCCGTTTTCGGCATGGCTCTGACGGTGATCGCTTACGTTGCGTCGCTCCGGGTGCAGCGGCGCTATCCGTGGCTGCATCCGCTTTTTGTGACATCCGGCGGACTCATCCTGATGCTCGTCGCGTTGCGGATTCCGTATGAAGCCTACGCGGCGGGCGGGAAGGTGCTGGAATTTTTCCTGGGCCCTGCAACCGTTGCCCTCGGCGTGCCGCTTTACCGTCAGTTCCGGCGAATGAGGCGAAACCTTGCCGCCATCCTGGCGGGCGTGACGGCCGGATCGGCCACCGGACTGGTGACCGCCGGTCTGTCGGCTTCGCTGTTTGGCGCGTCCCAGGAACTGGTCCGATCGATGATGCCGAAATCCGTCACGACGCCGATCGCCCTCGAGCTGGCCCGCGAGCTGGGGGGCGTGCCGGAACTGGCGGCGGTGCTGACGGTGCTCACCGGCCTGTTCGGCAGCATGTTCGGTCCGGCGCTGCTCAGGCGGTGCGGCGTTCGCTCCGACCTTCCGCTCGGCATCGCGATCGGCACCGCGGCGCACGGCATCGGTACGGCCCGCCTTCTGCGGGAATCCGAACCGCAGGGGGCCGCCTCCAGCCTGGCCATGGCGCTGGCGGGTATCGTCACTTCGGTGCTGGCGGTTTTGGTGTGAAACGGAATTTGATTGCGCGGCGGACAATTTTTGCTTTACCGACCATTTTTGCATTTTCCCGGGGCCATCACAAGTATTGTCTCTTTAAGCCGGGGCGAGGGCCCCGACATAATGGATCGTGAAAGCGCCACCAAAAATGGCGCGGCCACAACTCCACATCTTCAAGGGGAAAAGGGAGGGAAGATGCAAATGAGTTCAAGTCGGTGGAGCAAAGTGCTGATCGGATCCTTATGCATGGTTTTTGTGCTGGGGCTGCTGGCGGCCTGCGCCGGGCGGAGCCAACAGTCCGAAGGTCCCGCCCGGACGCAGAGCCCGCAGAG